>JAYKIB010000326.1:0-20930 GCA_035285005.1 Prochlorothrix sp. | reverse complement strand
GACCCTGTGCTATTCCAAGTCCGTAGAGATGCTGAAACACTCAGTTCGTCTGCTACTTCACTACCTCAAGTTCGGTGAGGTGCCCATTCCGAGGTCAGCTCATACTTAAATTCAGCAACGCCCGATTAATTGGGTTGGGCGGCTTCGCCGCCCAACCCAAACCCTACTTCTTGCGTGGGCTGTCTCCCAAAAATTCGGATTAATCGAGGTGCCCGTCTGTTGCCATAATTGGGGACGATCGCTGGACGATCGCTACAGGAGCCGATCGAGGCCAAATTTTCGAGACAGAAGCCGATCGAGAAGTGGGGTCGGCAGCAAGCGTTGGAGGGCAAAAAAGCGCCAATAGCCCTGGCCCAGTCGCACCACCGCCGGAGGATTGGGTCGGGTTACCGTTGCCACCACCGCCGCCGCAAATGCATCCGTGGGCGTTGCCTTCACTTGGGAAGCCATGGCCCGCTGTTGGATTGCCTCCGCCAGAGGCCGGTACCAGGATTGAGCGGAATTGTCCGGAACAAGACGACGGGCGGCAACACCAAAGTTGGATGTAATCCCCCCGGGTTGAACCGTAATCACCCGAATGCCAAAGGGGGCCAGTTCCAGGCGGAGGGCATCGGACAGAGCATGGAGGGCCGCTTTAGAGGCACAGTAGACTCCGGCAAAGGGGCTGGTTAATACCCCGGAAATACTGCCCATGTTGACGATCGTGCCGCCCCCCTGATCCCGCAGGAGGGGAGCAACGGCTTGACAGAGGGCAAGGGGGGCAAAAACATTGGTGTGGAACTGGGCCGCAACAGCAGCGGGATCCAAGTCAAGGCTGGCTCCCATTTGGCCATAACCCGCATTATTAATGAGATAGTCCAGTCGTCCGGCTTCGTGGCGTAAACGCTGGACCACCGCCGCGATCGCCGCCGGATCGGTCACATCCAAGGCTGCGGTAACCATACCCCGATCGGCCAAATCCGCCAGTCGATCGGGGTTACGGGCGGTGGCCCAGACCTGAAAGCCCTGGTCATGGAAGGCAAGGGCGAGGGCTTTACCAATGCCAGAGGAGCAACCGGTAATGAGAACGATCGGGGTGGCAGCAGTCGGCAGAGTCATTGCTACAGATGTTGAGATGAGACAGGATTGGGGACCTCGATTACTTGTGGCAAGCGGTGCAGCCGCTCGCCACAACCCTCACACTTGCGTGGGTACTGAGACAAAAGTTTAAATTTTTCAAGGTGCTCGATTGAGGTCTCGGGGTCTGTCAAGACGATTCGAGTACTATATAGGGAGACAAGCAGAGTGCCCAAGGTTAATACTGCTGGAGAAAATCCGAAGGGAGTATTGCTCCAGGGTAGGGAGGGCCGCCATGAGCCACGATCGACAACCGCACATGAGCCAATCGGATACACCCCCAGATATAGCCCCGGAGAAAGCGAAACGGGCGGCGGATTTTTATGAGGCGATGGAGCAGTTAGAGGATGTGCTGCTAGAAGAGGGATCGCTCCAGGACAGAGAACGGGCAGAGGGTCTGGACAAGCGCCAGGAGTCGGATCCCGAAACTGCACCTCCCCCCCCAGCATCCGCGCCTCCTGCTGCGGATACGGCATCCTCGGCGCTCCAACCCGATCGCCAAGCTAAGCTAGCCTTGCTTGAGGACGCGATCGCAGATTTAGAGTCTTTTTTACAGGACGGGACCTGAAGTTTTTACCCATCCTCCACAGGGCACCTCGCAAAATTCAATATTTCTACCCGGGCACCTCGATTCATTGGGTTGGGCGGCTTTACCGCCCAACCCAAACCCTCATTTTTGCGTGGGCTATGGTCTAAAACCTTGGCTTAATCGAGGTACTCCTGATCAACAGGCGCTGCAAGGGCTGCTTTGATTGTAGTGAATGCAAGGCCGATGATTAGTAATCTGACGGCTACCCTCACACCCCAACATGGAACTACACTGCGCCCCCTTCACCGTCAACAAACACTTTGCCCTCACCATCAGCCGGGGCACCACCGCCCAGAGTACCAACCTTTGGGTGCGCCTCCAGCACGAGGACTGGGAAGGCTGGGGCGAAGCCTCCACCTTTTCGATCGGCTCTCACAGCCAAACCCATGATCAACTCCAGACCGCCCTCACCACCCTTGCGCCCCGGCTCCAGGCCCACAGCCCCTGGCAACGCCAAGCCCTAGAAACCTTGCTCCAGCCCTTCCCCTCAGGGGTACGCACTGCCCTCGATCTGGCCCTGTGGGATTGGTGGGGCAAACGTCTCGGTTTACCCCTCTGGCAACTGTGGGGATTAACCCCCGGTCCCCTACCGCCCACATCGGTCACGATCGGCATTGGTACACCGGCCCAAGGGGTCGCCCGGTTGGAGGATTGGCGATCGCGTACTCCTGCATCTTGGGTCAAGGTCAAGCTGGGCAGTCCGGCAGGGGCAGAGGCCGATCGCGCCCTATTTACGGCAATTCAGCAGGCAGCACCAGCAGGCACCCAATTTTTAGTGGATGCCAACGGCGGTTGGGATTTGGAGACAGCCCAGGATTTGGGCAACTGGTTGGCCGATCGCGGAATCATCTATTTGGAACAACCCCTACCCAAGGGAGCAGAAGACCAAATTACGGCGTTGAAAAAGACCTGTCCCCTACCCATTTTCCTGGATGAAAGTTGTTGGGATAGCCGGGATGTAATCCGGGCGGCCCAGTGGGGCGCCGATGGGGTGAACCTTAAGTTGATGAAAACAGGGGGACTGACGGAGGCGAAGCGTATGGTGGATTTGGCTCGGACTCTGGACTTGCAAGTGATGTTGGGATGTTATTCCGACAGTAGTTTGCTGAACACCGCAGCGGCCCAGCTTGCCCCCTATGCCCAGTATCTGGACTTGGATAGCCATCTCAATCTGCGCGATGATCCCTTCGTGGGCGTGACGTTGGATGGGGAAGGGCGGTTGGTCTTGCCCGATCGTCCAGGACTCGGTGTGCTGTGCGGTAATGCGGACACCGACCCCATTTGCTGACGCTAACGGCATGGTCCCCAGAAGCGGTATCCCTTAGGTGGGCAGAATCAGATCACAGCGACCGCGCTGAGTCTGGGGACCATCCGCTGCGCTGCCCGGTTGGGCATCGATCGTCACCACCGCCTGCTCCTCCGGCGAGAGCAACCGATACAAACCATCATCCGCATTAAGCGCCTCCCCCGCAAAATAAAACTGCGTCGTAAAGGGTCGCCCACTGCGGGATCCGGTCCCGTCCTCGGGTTGACTCACCTGCACATGGATGTGGGGTGCACGCCAGCGGCTGCCCCCCATGGAATAGGCAGCGGGTCGAATTGTTTTGAACTGGTAAAAACCCTCGGCATCGGTGTACACCTGACCGAACCCTTGGAAGTTGGGATCCAGGGGGGCTGGGTTGGGATCGCGGGGATGGTTATAGCGACCTCGGGCGTTGGTTTGCCAAATTTCCACCAGTGCTCCGGCGATCGGTTCTCCGGTCAACCAGCGCACCTGTCCCCATAAATAGAGAATTTGACCGTCAGCTTGACCCGACTCTCCAGCCACTTGGGTCAAATCAGCATCACGTTCTGGGGGCAGAGGATTGGGGTAAAACGGCCCAGCGGTTTGGCGCGGGGTGGCACTGGGGGGCAGGGTTGGGGTAGGAACAGGAGTAGGAGTGAGCGGAGTGGCGGGGGGCAGGGAATCGGGGGACGCAGGGGTGGGAGCAGCTCCAGGCGTAGCGGTTGAAGAGGCTGGGTTAGATTGGGAGCGGGCAAGGCAGGTACTGCTGACCAGGCCAAGCAAGCCGGCAAAGCCAGTGCGCAGGACTTGGCGACGCTTAAACAGCGTTGGGGGAAAGGAGCGTGGAGAAGAGGGGGTCGTCATGGCTCAGCTGGGTAAGAATCGTGTGTCGTGAGAATCGTGCGTTGTACGGATTAGGCACTTCGATTCCGGTGCCGCGATCCTAACGCCTGCAGCCCGGTCTTGGCCGTGATTGCGATCGGGGGTGGGGAGCAAGGCTTTGCGGTACTCTGGATGATCCAGTCTTTGGTTTTCAAATTTGACTGTGCCCATGCCCTGGTATCCCGATCGACTGACCCCTCACCTTAGCGTTCTACCGTCCTGTCCCACCGCTGGGATTCCCCCCCTCAGCATCCATTACTACGACACGATCGACTCCACCAACAGCGAACTCTGGCGTTGGCTCGATCGCGGATCTCCATCCGGCACGGTTTTAATTGCCGGTTGTCAAGGGGCGGGACGGGGGCAATGGCATCGATCGTGGCAGTCTGAACCGGGGGGACTGTATCTTTCCCTAGGGTTACGGTTAAAGGACTTGCCCGCTGCGGAAGCACAGCGGCTCAACTTTGGGACGGTGTGGGGATTGGCCGATCGCTTGCGGGAACTGGGGTTTGCGGTGGGGCTAAAGTGGCCTAATGATTTAGTGGCCCAGGGGCGGAAGTTGGGAGGCGTGTTGATTGAAACGCGACTGCGGGGCCAGCAGGTCAGTGAGGCCGTGGTGGGGGTGGGGCTGAATTGGTGTAATGCGGTGCCGATCGAGGCGATCACCTTACAAGACTTGGAGCCACGGCAGCCTATACCGGATCTGGAAACCCTGGCGGCGATCGTCCTCCAGGGCTTAGTCCAGGGCTATCACCGCTGGTTGGATCCGGCCCGCAGTCTCGATCGGCTTTTGCCTGCCTATCTGGACTACTGCGTGAATATCGGCCAAACGGTTCCGATCGATCGGAACCCGTTGTCCCTAAATCAGGCCGATCGTCCATCCCTCGATCTGACCCCAGATGATCTCCCCACACAACCCCAGCCCCCTGCAACGCTACCCGCAACAGAACCGCACAAAAACAAAATTACCCCGCCGCAGGCGGGGCATCTACCCGGATCCAATACATCGACGCCATGCTGTAATCACAACTCAGACACCAGCGCCAATCCCAACACGGGCACAGTCATTGGCGTAACACCCCAGGGATGCCTACAGGTTCAGTGGGGCGACACAATTCGCCAGTACCAACCGGGGGAAATTCAGTTGGGCTACGGCGATCGCCCTTCGTCTGGCGACAACCCATCCGGAGCAACAGCCCCCCGCGCTTAATGAAGATGCCCTACAGTTGGGCCTTCACCTCCTCCAACAATCCCCCACAGGCATCCCGCAACAAATCAATCACATAGTTAAACCCTTCGGTGCCCCCATAGTAGGGATCGGGAACCTCTTGATCGGGATGGCTACGGCAAAAGCTACACATCATCTTGACCTTATCACCGTACTGGTTCTGACGATCGAGGCGCAGAATATTGCTGTAATTCTCCCGATCCATCGCCAAGATCAAGTCAAAGTCTTCAAAATCCGCCTCCACAAACTGCCGGGCCGCACCCGTGAGAGTAATGCCCTGGCGTTGGGCAGCGGCGGCCATGCGGCGATCGGGGGCACTGCCGATGTGATAACTGGAGGTTCCGGCAGAATCGCAGGTGATTTGATCCCCCAACCCTGCTTCATTGACCAGGTGGCGCATGATATTTTCCGCCGAGGGCGATCGGCAAATATTCCCCAGACACACAAAGAGGAGTTTCATAAATTCTTAAAGATTTATAAGGATAGGACACCTCGATGAATTGTGGCAGGCGGCTTCACCGCCTACCACAACCCTGATTCTGCCGTGGGCACTGCGGTCGAAATTTGAGTTTTTCGAGGTGCCCTTTAGCAACATCCTCTAAAGCAAGAGAGGGTAGGCAATGCCCACCCTACTGCTGTGACATGAACCAAGGGCAACTATACGCCTGGAATATTCAACCCGCTGGTTAGCTCTTCCATCCGCTCCCGCATTGTCTGGGTAGACTTCTGGTAGGCATCCTTCATCGCCGTACCGACCAAATCCGAGAGCACCTCAGCACCCTCTCCCAGCACATCGGGGGAAATTTCCACCTTCAGCGGCTCCTGGTTACCACTCAGCCAAACTTTGACGAGGCCACCGGCTGCTTGGCCCTCAATTTCCATTTGCTCCAGTTCTTCCTGGAGTGCCTTGGCTCCTTCCTGCACCTGCTGGGCTTTTTTGAAGGCATCGGTCAGTTCCTTCATCTTACCCAGGCTAAAGCCAAATCCTTTTCCAGCCATAGTATCGTGCTTACCTTTTATATAAGTTCAGATGGGATGGTTCCCGAAAGAACCACGATCGCCCAGGGCAATGCCCACCAAATTCTACCAACAGGGGTGAAGTTTCGGTGGGAGGGGATTTCCCCCCTCTTTTAGGGGATATTTAGAAACTTCTGTAAGGGCCTACGGCCCTTACAGAATCCCCTTCGGTTTTAGGACACTGCGGTGACCCTAAAGCCTGGAGCGGTAACCCAGGCAAGAATTGGGGTTTGGGACTTCGACGCCGCCCAGCCCCCCAACTCATCGCAGAATCCGTGAAGGATCCGTTAAGAGAAGCCCTGAACCGTCGGGAAATCCCCCAAAATTCTGACCTCCGGCTCCAGCATCAGGGACCATTGTTCCCACACCTCAGTCTGCACATGGCGCAACAGCTGGAACACATCCGTCGCCGTTGCCCCCCCTTGATTGACAATGAAGTTAGCATGGCGCTGGGCAACCTGGGCAAAGCCAATTTGGTACCCCTTAAGGCCCGAATTCTCGATGAGCCAACCCGCCGCCCGATCCGGGAGGGGATTACGAAAAACACTGCCGCAACTGGGGAGATGGTAGGGCTGGGTACTTTTGCGATAGTCCAACTTTTGGGTGGTGCGTTCCATGACAGCCTGGGGATCCGCACCGGGTCGCAGCTGGAACGTGGCCTGGGTCACCAGACGACCACCGGACTGAAGAATCGAGCTGCGATAGCTGTACTGAAGTTGCGCAGGGGTGAGACTTTCGATCCCATGGAGGAGACCCCGCTGCGCCTTTCCGTTTTGGGCCTTCTCGGTTTGCTCTGGACTGTCATAGCTGGGTTGCGAACCCGCTGGCTTGCTCGATCGATCGGCACTGGGTCGATCGGCACCCGTAACTTCCGCCCCAACCCCAGGAACCGTGCCAAACACCTGGGCATTCACCAGAATATCCGCCATCGACTGGCCCTGGGCACCCGCATTCATCACCACAGCACCCCCCACGGTCCCAGGAATGCCCGCTGCCCACTCTAGTCCTTCCCAGCCCCGTCGTGCGGCCTCCCACGCCAACCGAGGCAACGACTCCCCCGCGTAGGCAATCACCTGTCCGGTTTCCTCATCAAAAATACTGCCCCGTAAATACCGACTGGACAGCACAAGTCCTGAGAGACCTTGGTCGCTGATTAATAGGTTCGATCCGGCACCGAGCAGCGTCACCGGCAGATTTTCGAGGCTGGCCCACTCAAAACACGTACGCATTTCCTCGGGGGTGCGGGGTGCCGAATACCACTGGGCCATTCCCCCCACCCGCAGGGTGGTCAGGGGAGCAAGGGGAACCTGGGGCTGGATCGCACAGGTGGTTTGGGGCAATTGGATCGGGGCTTGTCCCTGGAGACAGTTGTGCAACATGGTTCAATCAATCTCTACGCTGGAAAAATCAAGGGAGAAAAGACCAGAGGAGCAAGCAATCCTAAAACGCCTAGGGCAAGTTTCGGGAACTCCCCACCCTCAGATGACTCCTTAGAGCTGCTCTAACACCGTGGGAATAATCTGATTTAGGTTACCAGCCCCCAAAAAGAGAACCAGATCCCCAGGACACAGATTTTGGGTGAGCCACTGGGTAATGAGGGGCAGAGATGCGCAGTAATGCACCTGAGCATGGTGCTGTTGAATGGCATCGGCCACAGTTTGGCCACTGGTGTGATCGGGGTTTGATTCACCAGCGGCATAGACATCACTAATCAAGACCACATCCGCGTCTCCAAAGGATTGGGCAAACTCGGACAGTAGGGCTTGGGTGCGACTATAGCGGTGAGGTTGAAAGACAGCAACAATTCTTTTGGGTTGGATCGGCAGGGGCGATCGCTGGGTGGTGACCTGGAGACGGGCGGCGGCCAGAGTGACTTGAATTTCGCTGGGATGGTGGGCGTAGTCGTCCACCAGAGCAATCCCCTGGCGACTGCCCCGAAACTCAAAGCGGCGCTTGGCTCCGTCGAAGGTGGCGAGGGCAGCGGCGATCGGGTCAAAGTCTAGCCCTAAGTGGCGACCGACGGCGATCGCCGCTAGGGCATTACTGAGATTATGGGATCCCACAACCCGAAGGTTTAATACACCCAGTTTTTCCCCTTTTTCCCAAACCAGAGCCTGGGAACCATCACCTTGGTACTGAACCTCCGTGACGGTGTAGGTTGCGCCCGTGTTTGGATCCAAGCTATAGCTGAGATTGGGCGTAAGATGGGTCCGGATGGTGGGACAGTCTAAACAGCCGATCGTCAGCTCACAGTGGTGACTAAACTGGGCAAAAGTATCTATCACTTCATCCAGGCTGCTGTAGTGATCCGGATGATCCAGCTCGATATTCGTCACAATGCCCAGGTAGGGGGCGAATTTTGTTAAGGAACCATCAGACTCGTCGGCTTCAGCCACCAAATAGGGCCCTTTTCCCAGCCGTGCATTGCCGCCGAGGGCACTGACTTCCCCCCCAATGACCACCGTGGGGTCGAGTCCATTTTGGGTGAGCAAATAACTGATGAGGCCGCTGGTGGTGGTCTTACCGTGGGTTCCAGCCACCGCAATACTTTGATGGGTTTGGATTAAGGCGGCTAGCACATCCGATCGATGGAAAACTGGACAGCCCATTGCCAGCGCTGCCTTGTATTCTGCGTTACTTTCACTGATGGCCGTGGAGCAAATCACCTGAGGCGGATCAGCACTTTGAAAAAATTTCAGATTTTGCGAATCCTGCTGCCCAAAAATATGAGCACCGACCCCTTCCAACCGTTGGGTAATGTGGTTTAGTCGAATATCTGACCCTGATACCGGCAAGTGCCGTTCAGCCAGAATCTGCGCTAGGGCAGACATTCCAATGCCACCCACTCCAATGAAGTGGAACGGCCTGCCGCTGAAATCGACAGAACTGACCATGTAAACTCCTCACAGACCACACCATTATGCAAAGACCTCCCACAAACCGACGTGTCACTCTATTTCCAGAGAGGAACGCTTCAGAGCGGTACGCTAGAAATACGCTTCAGAGAAGTAAAGAGGCACGATCGCGGCTGTAAGTCGCCTAAGACACTAACACTTTAGACCTGGGTGGAATCAGGACGGATTGACCTCAGGAGGCATGGGTCCGATCCACTCATAATCCATCACTTTGGGCTGACATATCCGAAATCCTGGATTAACAAGAAATCTGAGGGTAGAAGAGTCACCCAAAATGTAAGCCTTAATATCAGGCGATATGATATCAAGAATTTCTAAATTTCCCTAACAATTCGTAACATACGAGAAAAAGCCTTGATCAATAAAGGGTATTCCGGCTGAGGTTCTTAAAGTATCAGCTCAAGTTCTCAGATTCTCTGCGATTGTTCCGTAGCTCGCATTCAGGTTTGCCATCCCCTCTGTCCCCTTAGCCCCCTACTCCAGCACTCCTGTTTGCAAGCCGAGTCTAAGCCTCATCCTGTCTGAACGGCCTTAGCTAGGGCCATATGCCATAATTGCAGTATCCAATGGGTCACCCAAGGCTCGATCGCCAAGGCTCCGCAGCGAATTCACCCCCATCCCAATCCCTGCCCCCTCTACGGCAGCTAATACTCCGGTGAGGACATCAACCCCTCGGATGCGCGGCCCCTCTTGGCCTCCGTGCCCCATGCAACCTGTGCCCCATGCAATGAGTCACCGCCATCACATCGGGCGCCGGGAGTATTCAGCACCGGGAGCAGTTTTGCGTGATATTTGCGAGAATTGGTACCCGATCGGGCACCACGCCAGGGCATCTCGAACACGCCCACCTTTGACTGGGTTTCACACAAAAGTTGAGCGTGAATGGGCAGCTTTGTCGCCAACCCCAATGATATCGAGTTACCCTACTAGGGCAGCGCACAGGATGGCAGCAGACCGGTCCATGGGGAAGTTGTCCCCTTGCTGCGCGAGGGGAGCCGATTTCCCGCTCGATCGCTCCAGACCGATCCCCAGCCCCTTGGCCTGTGCCATCCAAACTTCGGACAGATCCTAATCGACCAATTCCACGGACCACCACAGGGCGCACCTGGACACCTCAAACCGTCCCCCGTGCCCAGCCCCAGTTGTGGTTCCAGCTTCTCCGATGGTCCTCCGTCACCAGTTGCGGGCTTCGTCCTGAAAGGTGTGAGTTAGCATTATTGAGGGTTTTGATAATGAAAGTATCGCTAAATCGATCGACGGCCAGATCTGTCCTGGGTGTTTTGGGAACCACCCTAGCGGCCACCGTTGCCTCCCTGTCTTTCGGGACGATCGCGGCCCGGGCCGAGCATGAAGAGACGGAAATCCCAATGGTTTATGGAACGCCTGCGGATGTGATTGAGCAGGAATTCTTCCATGATGGCAAGGACGGATTTGAGAATATGACCTACAAGGAGCAGTGGCGCTCCATTGCTGGGACGGGTCACCATCGTTTACGGGAGCGGGGGAATTTCCCAGAAATCGCGATCGAGCGAGATTTACAGCGCGTTAATGCGGTTTGGGAAGATGCCATGGCGCAACAGGCAGAGTCTGACCCGATTATTCGGGTACCTGACTTGGCCAATCCCTATAACACCTCGTTGATGATGCTGCCAGTGGCTCCGGTGGGAAGCCGGGTTATGGGAACGGAGTTTGTGTACGAGCGGGTTCCGGGCCGCTAGCGATCGGGAGCTGGGTCCAGCTGCACCGCCTCGCCGTTGCTAGGATTGAGTTTTTTGAGGGGTCGGCTGTGCCGACCCCTCAAAAGCGCCATTGCTTAATTAGGGGATGCAGCTGGAAGTTTTCAAACATTCCCTCAATCCCTCTCCCGCCTTGGCAACAGAGGAACGGGGACGGGGGCCAAACTTGCCAGCGCAAGAGGCGCCCAATCACAGGCCCGTACACTATTCGTTAAATCCGGGGTGCAGGAGTTGAACCCGCCTATCACGAATTATGAGTTCGCTGCCTAACCGCTCGGCCAACCCCGGTTATTGCTAATTAAGCTCGGGCAGAGGAGTGGGGATGGGAGCCAGACTTTCCAGCGCAAGGGGCACCCAATCACAGGCCCGTACACTATTCGTTAAATCCGGGGTGCAGGAGTTGAACCCGCCTAACGCGAATTATGAGTTCGCTGCCTACACCGCTCGGCCAACCCCGGTCATTGTTAATTAAGCTCGGATCGTCCTAGTGCTAAGGGCCGTCATCATTTATGTAAGCCTAATATATAAGCCTAGAATATCCTCAGGGCACCTCGAAAAATTCAAATTTCCATGGCAGTACCCACAACAGTATTAGGGTTGAGGCAGGCGGCTTCGCCGCCTACCTCAATTAATCGAGGTGCCCCTCAGGATCAGGGGCGTAGCCCCTAGATTAGACAGCCTTTTGGGGACAAAGCGTAACACTTGGGAGTATAGTTTAGCAGATTATTCCAAGTGAAGGGGCGCTTATGCGTGTTAATCCAAGGGTCGTCTTTACATTTGCACTGTTGGGCATCACCGCTGGAATGGGGGCATTGGGGTTTATTTGGGGATCCACGTTAGCCCAAAAAGCCCTCGCAGGCATTAGCCAGCCGGAGATGGGGCTCAGTCGCCGATCGGCCAGTAGTCGGACAAGCAGCGCAGGGGCAGATGCAGTCACAAAACCTGACGGACAGGGCACAGGGGGAACGATCGCAGCGGCCAGTGAAGCGGTGGATCCAGAAACGGATATTGTTTTTCTGTCGGAAGAAGCGCTGCTACAAACCGTCCAGGAAATCCAACAGCAAAGCTCACAACCCAGTCAGAGCGGCGATCGAACTACCCCGGATTCGAGTACTCTCCTGTTAGCCCAGTTTCCATTCACGGCTCAGAACCAAGGGGTCATGCTAGAAATTCGATCGGCCCGTGCTGCCCAAGATGTGGTGATTCTGGATACCTATCTGCGCAATGATAGTACGGAAACGGTGCGCTTCCTGTACAGCAACTTCCTGGAGGTGACCAATGAGCAGAACCAGCCATTAACGGCGTTTGTGGAAGGTTTACCGGGCGAATTAAGCGCCATGGGAGAAATGTTCTCGGGGGAAATCCGAATCCCCCAAAATCTGATTGGATCGTCCAAAACCCTCACGGTGAAGTTAGCCGACTATCCCGATCGCACGGTGACCTTAGAAGTCATAGGGATCCCTATACCCTAGTAGGGCACTCGGTTAATACAGTGGGGTTAATGCAGTGGTAGTGGGGTAATGAGGTTGGGCGGTTTTGCCGCCCAACCTCAACTCTGGTTCGTAGTCATGGAGCATCTCCCGCAACTTAGATGAATCGAGGTGTCCATTCGCTACAGACGTGCATGGGTCAGCAGTTGGTGTGTGGAGAGCGAGTCTATTTTGAGTCCAACCGAATTTCTATGGGCCTTAATTGGTCTATTACTAACCATTGGCGGAACACTTCTAGAGGCTTCGATTGCTAGTCCAGCTTGGGTGTGGAGCCAGCAGGGTATCCAGGTCTACTCCCTCCACACCTCCTTTCAAGTGGGGGCTGTCCTGCTGGTCAGTTGCCTAGGGGGCAAGAACGCCGGTTTACTCTCCCAAGTGGCCTATTTAGTCCTGGGACTGACCTGGTTACCCGTATTTACGGGAGGAGGCGGCCTGGGATACCTACAGGAGCCGAGCTTTGGCTATTTACTGGGCTTTCTGCCCGGAGCATGGTTGTGTGGAGCCATGGCCTTTCGATCATCACCCCCCAACCTCGAAACCCTGGGCTTGAGCTGTCTGGCGGGGCTAGGATTAATCCATGGGGTCGGTTTGGTATATTTGGGTCTCAGTTACGGTCTAGGATGGGTAGGTCCGGAGGCTCAGTCGTGGCTACAAGTGGTCATCGACCTGTCCTTTGCCCCCCTGTTAGCCCAGTTGGCGATCGTCTGTGCAGTCACCCTCACAGCCTACAGCCTCCGCCGTATCCTTTTTTATTAGGGCAGTCACGATCGCGACCAGCGCTTGAGTGGGGCCAGATTAACCTGCCCTCCGGCGGTGTGAATCTTGATCTTTGATCCATATTCCTCATGGGCACCTCGATTAATTGTGGCAGGCGGCTTCGCCGCCTCCCACAATCCTGACTCTACCGTGGGCACTGCGGTCGAAATTTGAATTTTTCGAGGTGCCCTCAGGTCCTTGATAGCCCCCTAGGGTGCCTCAACTCACTCAACGCTCGAATCACTGGACTTACCCAACCCATGGGTGGCAAGTCCCCCCATTATTCGAGGCATCCCTCCGGTATCCTCCCCGGCATCCCCAGTATTGTGACCACTCATAACCCTTGGATCCCCTATGCCTTCCCGACACCTTTTCTTTTGGCTGGCTGCGTTGCTGGGACTGCTGGGCGATCGCCTCACCAAAGATTGGGTCCTAGCAACCTTTGACCTCTACGAATCCTGGCCCCTATGGCCCGGTGTCTTCCATTTCACCTTTGTGGAAAATCCAGGCGCAGCCTTTAGCATTTTCCGGGATGGAGGGAAGTGGCTACGCTGGTTGTCCTTGGCGGTGAGTGTGGGACTGGCCCTGTGGGCTTGGTTTGGACCCAAAATGACCCGCTGGGAGCAGTGGGGGTATGGGTTTATTTTTAGTGGTGCGTTTGGTAATGGGATCGATCGCTTTGCCGCAGGGCGTGTGGTGGATTTCCTGGATTTCCAACTGATTAACTTCCCAATCTTTAATGTGGCGGATGTGTGCATTAACCTAGGCATTATCTGTCTGTTAATTGGCGGGTTCTGGCCTCCGCCTCGGCGATCCCGCGAGGAAGAAGATTTGCAATAAAACTAGCTTCTTGCAAATCCCTGGGGGAAGGCGTTATGCTACTGCAAAGGCAGCACTTCTCCTAACGGACTTGACCCATGGCGTTTCACACCGCAGCATCGCTGAAAACTGAACTAAACGAACGGGGCTGGCGGCTGACTCCCCAGCGGGAAACCATTCTGCAAATTTTTCAAAATCTTCCACCGGGGAACCACCTCAGTGCGGATGATCTACACCAGGTCCTCCATAAACAAGGAGAGAATATTAGCCTTTCGACGATTTACCGCACCTTAAAACTCATGGCTCGGATGGGAGTGCTGCGGGAGTTGGAACTGGCGGAAGGACATAAGCACTATGAGTTAAACCAGCCCTACCCCCATCACCACCATCATTTGATCTGCGTTCGCTGCAACAAGACGATCGAGTTTAAAAGTGAAAAAGTGTTGCGCATTGGGGCCAGTACCGCTAAGAAAGAGAGGTTCTATCTCCTAGACTGCCAGCTCACGATCCACGCCCTCTGTCCCCAGTGTCGTGAGGGGGTCACCTTGCCCTAGGGTTGAAGGGATAGCACGCAATCCCCTCTCCTCACGAAGTTTCCACATCTGACGGCTTCTCCACAACCGAGCCCCTAGCATTGTTGGGGGACCGCTCTCCCAGACGGGTTATCCCCTATTTCAGTCTGGGGAACTTCTCTTTTAAAATGAAAGCCTTGATCAGGTGATCACCTTGATCAGGAAGGTCTTTATCTACCCCTTGCCCGCCCCCTATTGATTACCACCCTATAGAAAGGACTGTTTATCTGCCATGGCTAACGACGCAACCTATCTGCTCGTGAACACCCTCTCCACGACGATTAATTTCTACCTCGTGTTGCTGTTCATTCGGATCTTGCTCTCTTGGTTCCCCAACGTGGATTGGTATAACCAGCCCTTTGCAACCCTGAGCCAGTTAACCGATCCGTACCTCAATCTGTTTCGATCGGTGATTCCGCCCCTGGGGGGACTGGATCTTTCGCCAATCCTGGCTATTTTTCTGCTCCAGTTTGTGGCTGGAAGCCTGGGCGGTATTCTCTAGGAGCGATCATCATTGAGCCTTGAACTGCTCTCAGAATCAGGGACCCAGCCCCTGGCCCATCCAACTGCACCGCGAAAGAATCGAGGCAATCTCGGTCAATCCGCAGTTTTGGAACATCGTCCAGGCAAAACTCAGGGTTGGGGGTAGGCGGCTTCACCACCTACCCCCAACTCACCGAGGTGTCCTAGGGCTGGGACAAGTAGCGCAGCTCCTTAACCCCGTTAACATATCAGCCCAATGAAAAAACGCACTCTTCCAGCTAGAGGAGTGCGTTTTTCGTGCGAGTGTCTCCCGGTCAAAAGAGACACACCTAAGGCAGGTTTTCTTAGTCGTTCAACATGCGATCGAGCTGGTCCTTGGCTCCTTGGAAAATATTGAACAGAGCCCAGCCTGCTGCAACAGCCAAAGGCAGCACAACGATCACAACACGTAAATCCATCTACTAATCCTCCCTACCAGGTTTTAAATAGGTTTTGACAAAAGAAGCTCTTGATACGCCAGTGGACACCTCGAAAAACTCCAATTTTTGCCCAGTGGCCTACGCAAGAATCAGGGTTATGGGGGGCGGCGAAGTCGCCCCCCACCATTAATCGAGGTGCCCCAGTGCCTGTGCTGTACAAACACGTATTCTCTACAAACATCTGTACAAACAGACGATCACTGGGGGCGTTGGCAAGAAGCTTACCGGACTGCTGACCCTAGGGGCTAGAGTCCACTTTAATATTTTTACAAAGATTCGGTCCCTTGGACCACGGTTACGGGAATTTTACGGGGAACCGGCAAGGGGTTCAGGGAAACGCGGACAACGGACAGCGCCAAATTCTAGATCGCCCCCTGGAAAACAGGGAGCGGAGAAGGGGGATTGAGGACAGGTACAGGGTCGAAGCTAAGGACAGAAGGACACCGATCGGATCAAACGGGTCTGCCCCTAGCGGTGCCACTCTGCGAGGGCACAGGTAATCCCGGCTTGGAGTGCCTCGCTCGGTAAGGGGTGGGGCGGAGTCGCTTGGTGCCATGCCTGGAGACACTGGAGAGCCAGGGGAGCATTGCAGTGCTTCAGGGCAGCAATGGCATGGAAGCGGACTCCCGGATCAGAATCGGCGAGCAGTTGAATCAGGGGTTCAATGACGATCGTGCGCAGGGGGTGGGGCGGATCCGATCGGCCTGGTTCCGGGCTATGCCCTGGACTGGATGCCAACTGGAAGTCGGGGTCCGGGTCCGTACTCAATTCCAGACGCGCTTCAGTATCAGCTGCGGCACCGACTGCGGGATCAACTTCGGCACCGACTGCAGCACAGAGATCTGCCTCAAGGTCCGTCGGACTGGCGGTATTCAACTTATGGCCCAGTTGCCCCAAACTGTTAGCGGCGACTTGCTTAAGAGGGCTATGTTGCTCCTGGTGACAGGTTTGGGCAAGAAAACGGGTGAGGAGATGACAGCCCCGGAGCTGGCTGGCGGGGAGGGTGAGCTGGCCGAGGTAAGCCAGCAAGGTACGCAGGGAAGCATGGGTGCGATCGGGGGGCGCAAGGAGCGCCGTTTGGATATGGCGATCGATCGCCCAGAATGCCGTGTCGGTGCCCAGCCCACAGAGACTTTGGAGGGCTGCATCTTGGAGTGCGGGAGCGGTGGGCTGTTCCAGGACTTCCACAAGCATAGAGACAGCGGCAGGCTGTCCTAAGCGACCCAGGGCGATCGCCGCTTGACACGCCACCCCCAAATTCACATCCCACAGCAGCGGTTGAAGCGCTTGGAGGAGCTGGGGTACCTCTGAGGCGGTGGCACGGAGACCCACTCCCGCGATCGCCCGCTGGCGCACCTGGGCCGACACATCCTTTAATCCCTGGACAAACACCGGCGCAATGCGATCCTCTAAAAATCCTGCCAGGGCCTCCATCGCGATGGCCCGCACGGCTGCATCGTCGTCCTGGGCAGCCCCAATCAACAAGTCCACCACCTGGGGATCTTGCATTTGGGCGAGGGCATGGACACCGTAGGACCGGGTTTCCGGATGGGCAATCATCGCCTGGAGAGCGGGGAGGGCCGGGGCTCCCAGCTGGGCGAGGGCAGCGGCGGCAACCTGGGCCACATCGAGACTAGCGGGCAGATCCGGGGACTCCGTTTGTGGGGCATAGTGCCGCACTAGCTCGACTAACGCCTCAATGGCGCGGGGATGTTGAATTTGGCCCAGAATTTGCGCGATAAACCAGGGAAATTCCCAGAGATCCTCGTCTTCCTCCTCGTCGTCCCAGGTCTCGAACCCACGATCATGGAGACAGGCCAGGAGTGGATCGATCGCCACATCCCCCAACTTCACCAACGCTTTCATGGCACTCCAGCGGGCTTGAAAATCTCCCTGTTGCAATTGCTGGATCAGGGGATCGAGGGTGGATCGATCAGGAGGCGGGGGGGAACAAGGAGCGGGGCTAGGGGCAGAGCTAGAGAGTGAAGAACGCGCCACAAGTGAAGATCGGGAGAGCATGGGGAACCAGAGATAGGGAATCAGTCTGAGGGTCTTTTCCCCGGTCAGGAATAGACAGGAGTCAACGGACCCTAACACCCCATTCAAGAAGAGGGGAATTCACTGCTTCTGTAGCATTGGTCAGGTTTTGGGCAGCATAATGCGTTATCGATCGAACTTCGATGTACAGAACGCATCGATCGCCCCTCAACCTCCAGCCCTTAATCTAAACGCCGACCGGTCAGTTCCACAAAAATGTCTTCTAAGTTAGACGGGCGCACCATCATGCCAGTTTTATCGGGTTGTTGATCCAGATAACGGGCTGCGTCTGTTTCAGTGGGGAAAAATTGATAGTCCCAACGATCGCCCTGCTGACTCATTAACAATCCTTCCCCATGCTTGCGGCGAAGCTCGGCAACGGTCCCCATCTCAATCAGTTGGCCATTGTCCATAATTCCCAGCCGGTCGCATAGATACTCCACCTCTTCCATATAGTGGGTGGTCAGCATCATCGTCATACCCTGCTTATTTAGATCCCGAATAATTTCCCACAGGCGGCGACGGGTTTGGGGATCTAGGCCCACCGTCGGCTCATCCAGAAAGAGGATTTGGGGCCGGTGCAACAGGGCTCGGGCAATCTGGAGCCGTCGTTTCATACCACCGGAGAGCGTCTTGACCAAACTATCGCGCCGATCGGCCAGTTCCACATACTCCAGCCAGTAGTCAATCAATGCCTTGCGATCCTGCCGGGGAATGTGGTGCATCCGCCCGTGGTACTCCATATTTTCCCAGACGGTTCGATCGCCGTTAACGCTGGTCTGCTGGAGGACCACACCGATCTGCTGCCGAACCTTTTGCGCCTGCGTCACCACATCGTGTCCTAACACTTGGATGTGGCCCTGGGTCGGTCGGGTTAGGGTGGTCAGCATCCGAATGGTGGTGGATTTTCCGGCTCCGTTCGGACCCAGGAGTCCAAACATTTCACCGGGCTGCAGGCTGAGGGACACCCCCTTAACAACCGATCGATCGCCAAAGGTTTTGTGGACTTGGTGCAGCTGAAGGGCCGAAGGGGCAGGATGCTGAGCCGATTGTGGGGAAGCGGGCTGAAGCGCAACGGTCATAGGGTTTTGGGTTGGGGAGCAAAGACTTAACCAATAGTAACAAAGATCAGATTTCCTACACAAAACTTAATGCGGAGCACCCCGGTGAGGTGAGTTCAAATTCCTGGGAGATGCCCCCGCCAAACTCGAAGGTTAAGGTTATCCCGATCGAGCCCCTATCCCCCGTCAATACCCGATCGCGCCTGTGCCAAAATGTAAACTTTAGCGCCGCATTCGCGATAAACCGCTATTCTTGACCACAGGACCGGTTGCCAGGGGGGAGCATCGCTCTTGCGCCGAGGAGCAAGCCAGAAGGGCACCTCGATTCATTGGGTTGCGGTCAGCTGTGCAGTTGCCCACCGCAATTGATCGAGAGACTCTTGACTGAAACTCAATCGCAAATACCGAGGGGGATTGTATGTTAAGTGAACTTCAAAATCAAAAATTTATTAAACTTTTTAGCATGTACGATGCCTCATCCAATGGGCATCTCGATCGGAAAGACCTTGAAGCGATCGTCAACAAAGCAGCAAGGATTAAGAACTGGTCTTCCCGATCGGCTAAGTATCAAACATTGCTCTATAAGTACATGGACAAATGGGATAGCTTGGAGAAGACTGCATGTAACAATAAAAAGCACCAAGTCACCCTCCCCAGCTGGCTCGATTACCATGAAGCCCTGATCCAGGATCCCCAACGCTATGCGGCCCAAGTCCATGAGTTAATGGAAATTATTTTTGATGTATTTGATGCTGATGGCAATGGGGAAATTAGTGGGGAGGAATGGGCCTGTTTTCTAAGCCTTTATAATATTTCACCGGTCTATGCCACATTTGTTTTCCCGAAACTTGATCTGGATCAGGATGGACTACTGCGCAAGGCAGATCTAACCGAGTTGATTCGTCAGTTCTATTTCAGCGAGGATCCACAATCTCCAGGCAACCTCATTTTTGGACCATTTCGCTATTGAAAGCCCGGTTGACTCACAAAACTGCTTCAGATCTGAAGCGATCGCCAGCCACTATCAGGTGGCATCAGGACAGGTGGCATCAGGACAGGCTACCCCAGGATCGGCTTGCCCCAGGCCCATCTGAGGAGGAATCCTCGTAAAATGGGGTCGTCTTGGCCTTACGATCGCCGACTCCTCCTATCCACAGTGAGCCGTTTCCATAACTCAAACAGTCTGGGAAAGGGGCTGCCCATTTTGTTGGGACTGTTGGCGAGGAATCTGAATACAGAACTCCGTACCTTGTCCTAACTCAGATCGACAGAAAAGCTGACCTCGATGGCGATCGCAAATAATTTGATAACTAATAGACAGCCCCAGGCCTGTCCCCTTACCCACAGGTTTCGTGGTGAAAAAGGGTTCGAAGAGTTTAGACTGATGTTCCGGCAGAATACCGGGACCATTATCCCTAATGCGAATTTGAACCTGCTCATCTAGCAGCAGTTCTGTGGTGATCCAAAGGGTGGGTTGATAGACAGAGTCTAGGGGTTGTTCTGCATGAAAACTCGTCATTGCATCGATCGCATTGGCCATCAAATTCAATAGCACCTGGTTCAGCTGACCTGCGTAGCATTCCACCCCTGAAAATTGCCCATAGTCCCGCACCACCTCCACCCCAGGAAACTCTCCCTTAGCTTTAAGCTGGTTTTGCAAAATCAACAATGTACTCTCGATACCATCGTGGATATCCACGTTTTTCATATCTGCTTCGTCTAGGCGCGAAAAAGTACGCAGGGACTGGACAATATCCCGAATCCGTTCGCTTCCCACATTCATCGATCGCAGCAGTCGGGGTAAGTCCTCCTGTAGAAACTCTAGATCAACCTCTTCAATAAGCGAAGCAAGCTCCGGACTAACCGTGCGATATTCCGCCTGAAAGCCATCGATCAAACGGAGTAGATCGTTGGCATAATCCTCAGTATGTTTGAGGTTTCCATAGATAAAATTAATGGGATTATTGATCTCATGGGCAATACCAGCCACCATCTGACCAAGACTGGACATTTTCTCGGTTTGAATTAGCTGGGCTTGGGCCGTTTTCAACTCATTGAGGGTGAACTCCAGGGAACTATTCTTCTGGGATAGCTCCTCTGTACGTAGGTTAACCTCCTGCTCTAGGGTGTTGTAAGCGGTCGCGAGACGATCGGCCATTTGGTTAAAGGCTTGGGCTACCGCACTAATTTCGTTCTTGGCCTGAGTGGCAAAACGATAGTCTAAATGCTCGCTGTCAAACTTTTTAACCCCTGATCCCAGTTCTTCGATCGATCGAATCACCGGTGCGAAAGTCACCTAAAACTCAACGACAATTACGATCGCCAGTAGGCCTATGGTTAAGGGAGCATCCCACTTTCGACGAAATAGCCAAATGGGAGGCACTGCATAGGCCAGTGGGAGAAAATAGCCAGATCATTGGTCTACTGAGGTATTCGCCGATCCACCACTGGCTTGATAGGCTTCA
>JAYKIB010000325.1:0-9816 GCA_035285005.1 Prochlorothrix sp. | reverse complement strand
GGACCTCTGTACCGGACAAAACCCTGGAAATACCTACTATACAAGGGTTTTAGGCGATCAGCCTCAAATGCTTAGCCTACAAGGGTTTGGGGCCATGCTGATCACTTTTTTGTCCGGTACTTAGGAGGTGGACTACCAACTCGGTAAACTGCCGTCCCACATCACTGAATTATTACCCACAATTCAAGTCACCACCTATACATTAAATCGACTGAAACCCTTTTATGCCTGTACAGAGCGAGGGTTTGAAGAACAGCTGAAACGAGCACAGCATGAGTTGCAAGGGACCATTCGCACTACGGTGAAAGCCGCCCTCCAGGTGGTCTATGAAAACCCACTTCAGCATTTCAATCCCTTGGAGCAAGACTCGAAGGAAGAAGCATTGGCGGAACTCCGTAACTTACTTCAGGATCAGTCGATCCAATGGCAGGATTTGCCCCAGGTTCTGGGCGGGACGTTAGAGGAGGTACTCCAGAGTCTGGCTCAAGGGGGCCTGCCCAACGGGACGCAGGGTTGGCAGCACCAGTCTCAGCTACACAGTCCTGACAACTCCGGAGCAACTCCAGCAAGTTCCCCAGGCCAGCAGTCGCCGCGCTGGACCTACCGACCATCGAGTGCGGCCGGTCCTGTCACATCTGACCCGGGTCTACCGGTCATTGGGGAGGAATCGATCGGGGAGGAATCGGGGCCGGGACCGACCTGGCAAGACTATAAGCGCCGCCGTGCCGCTCAAAAGTCCAATACCAAGGATCCGGGCAAAAATAACAACATACGTCGCCCTTACTAAGTTGCCCTTAGGGCACCTCGATTAGTTGAGGCAGGCGGCGAAGCCGCCTGCCTCAACCCTGGTTCTGCCATGGGCACCTCCATGAATTGGGTTGGGCGGCGAAGCCGCCCAACCCAAACCCTGATTCTTGCGTGGACTGTCTCCCAACAGTTCGGATTAATCGAGGTGCCCAATCGAGGGATCCTGAGGGTACGGTGGGGATTGCTGGGGGGTGATCTTGCCTTAGCCCCACCCCTTGGAGTATTCTTCCCTACGGTCTTCTTTAATGGCGACCGCACCCACTGGACGGTTGCTCGATGCTTTTGTTTGAGGAGGAATCAATGGCCCAAGTGCTGCTAGGTGAGAATGAACACCTTGAAGCTGCCCTACGTCGTTTTAAGCGGAAAGTTTCACGGGCAGGTATTTTCGCTGATATTAAGAAGAACCACTATTTTGAAACCCCGACCGAGAAACGGAAGCGGAAAGCCATTGCCCGCCGTAAGGAAAATCGTCGCTTCCGGCGGGACAAATCTGGAACCTAGTTACCCGAATGGGCACCTCGAAAAATTTAAGTTTTCGGTTTGTGACCCACATACAACTCAAGGTTGTGGCGGGCGGCTGCGCCGCCTAACCCCATTAATCGAGGTGCTTTCATGTCTGAATCGAACCAGAGCTTTCAACCCCCGGCTCCCAGCCTGAGTGATGCGGAGCAGGAAGAACTGTTTCTCATGTTGCGCCGCAAGGAAAAGAACTGGCTGGAGTGGGGAAAGGCGTGCTATCTGCTGCAACGGGTTGGCCAGAGTACCCAGGCGATTTTTGAAGCCACGGGATTTGAACCGGTACAGCAAAATCAAGTGATTGTTGCATCTCAGGTGTACGAATCTCTGGTCCAGGGTCAAGCGGATGCATCGGTCCAAGCGCATTTTCAGCAGCGGGGCAGCGATGTCCTCTATGAGCTGCGACTGCTCAACCAAGAGCAACGGGTTAAAGCAGCCAGTCTTGCCCTTCAGCACCGTCTAGATCTGGATGAGGCCAAGGCACTGGCGAAGGCTTATCAGGAGTTTGCCCGGGTGCGAAAGCAGCCAGAGGGCTTTGAGGATCAGGCTGGCGATGCGTTTGCATACCATTTCTGGCGACTGGCGCGGGGGCGATCGGACTTGCAGGATCGATCGCGACTGATTGCCAAGGGTTTACGCTTTGCGGTGTCCGAAACCGCACGCAAGAAGCTAGAGGAGCTTTTGACTGATTTCACCGTGGTGGTCAGTCGTGCTGCCCCCACCATGCCCCTCTATCGCTTGGAAGACGAAACGGACTTACCGCGCCTAGTGCCGCTGCTGGGACGGTTGCCGGTGCCGGTGGCCACGGTTGCCCAGGCGGCTGCGGCCAGAACAATCGATCATCCCTTTCCGGTGGTTGAACTGCACGAGGGGGGCACCTGGTTACCGTTGCCCGGTTGGCAGTCGATCGTGGCGGCCCAGGATCCGGTTGCGGTGGAAACCCAGAGCGATGCGTTGCCCAATCCGCCGGCGGGGAAGCCGGAGTTGGTGATTGTGGTGATCGATCGGGGCAGTACTGACTGGGATGGGGAAAGTTATTACGGAGTCGATCGATCGGGACAGTTGGAGCTAGCTTGGTTTGGTGAGACTCCCACGGAGCCGTTGGTGGGGCGTGTGGTGGTGGTGCTCCGTGCTCCCCGCATTTTGGATGAGGATGCGATTACAATTCCCTGGCAGTTGGAAGAGTAATGCCGCCTTGGGACAAATCGCCATTCACCCCAATTAACCGAGAGACCCTTAAGCACTCACACTGGATTTTGCCTGCTCAACAACAACATAGGATTGGAGATTAAAGCGTTGATACTGTTCACAAACGCACTCCGCAAATCCTCGGGAGTAAAAGACACAGGTTTGATAGGCAAATTCGTGAATTGCCGAGGGAATGAGACCCGCCATAACACTGCCGATCGCATTTTTTTGTTCTTGGCTACTGGGTAAAACAATGACGCGATAGTGGTCTTCCCCGATCGGATCCTGGGCGAGATAGCCCCGGAACAGTCCCCCCACTTCCGCGTGCATGAGTTTCTCGCTTTCTTCGACCCGATCGTCGGATTTGATCAGGGTATCAATGAGATCCAGAAGCTCGGCGACTTCGGCATTGGGAGGCGAGCTGTCGAGGTAGTCTGAAACATGCTGACGTAATTTGAGGAAGCGATTTCCTGAGAATGACGAGGTTTTTCGGATTTCTTCATTCCAGTGGAAGGGAATGTGCCAGCGGGCCGCTAGTGCGTCAATAATGTCCCGTTCCTGGGGAGAGAGGTCATCATCAATGAGGGCGAAGCCGGTCAGGATTTTCAATAATAGCCCAGCCTGGTGGGGCTTGATTAAGGATTTGGCTAAATCACCGGATTCTTTAGCTTCTAAGTTTAGTTTCTGGAGGAAGAGGCTCAGTAAACTTTGCTGACGGTTATCACGGACCCAGAATCCCAGACCAATGAGAATAATAATGAAAAACTGGAACATGAAGAGGGCTTGATTGATGGCGGGGGCAATGTTGCCATCAATGAGAAAGAGCAGGAAGTAAAGGGTTGTGCCGTATAGGTTGAGCAAGAGGGCGACGATCGACTGACTTCGGGCGACCTCAATATTATGTTTCCGTTTCCAGAGTGGATTCAAGTAAAAATAGACCTTGAAGAGTGCCAGAAATGCGTTGATGGCAATGAGGACTTCAAGGATGTTTCTAAAGGCTTCCATGGACGAATCTCTTGGTTGCTTGGCTAATAGGCACCCCGTTTCATGGGGTGGAGCGGCTTTGGGGGCTGTCGCGACCCTCATTCCTGCGTCAGTTATTGCACGAAAGTCTGGATGGTTGGGCCCCTCGATGCGTCGAGGGGCCCGGTTCGAGATGCCCTCTACTGTATACCAGATCCGAATCTAGCGGTTGTGAGTTCCATGGGGAGCAGGGATGGGCATGTGCCCCGCCAGAGGCAAGGCATATTCAGCCGCGCCGCAGCATTAGCGGCTCTTGGCTACATGAAGGGGTAGGGATTAAGAGGCACCCCAACCCCGCTGCTGGCGGGACAGATTCCCTACTCCGCCCTACCTCACTGCTAACCACCATGGCGGTGACTCTGCTTGACTTGGGCACCTCGAAAAATTCAAATTTCGACCGCAGTGCCCACGGTAGAATCAGGATTGTGGCAGGCGGCTTCGCCGCCTGCCACAATTAGTCGAGGTGCCCACTTGTATTATTTTTGTAGTATATTTTGAATTACGGCATTGAATTATGACGTTGACTATGGCTATGGCGCTGAATGACGAGCCACCTCGATCCATCCCAACTTTGGGAAGGTGGTCCATGCAAACATCAGGACCGTAACGACAGCCGCAAAGCTGCTTTCAGCAACGACCGGATACCTCGATTGATTGCGGCGTGAGGCTTCGCCGCAACCCTGATTCTTGAGTGGGTCACAGGACGACAATCTGAATGAATCGAGGTATCCCACCTTTGGAGTGTCCCTTTATGCCTTACCAAGCACTGAACTTTTCCCAAGCGGCTCCGGTTCTATCCTGGGCTAATCATGATCTGGGCCATGCTGAAACAGCCATGGCCAAAAATGTAGCTTCTTTACCTTTTGTCTACAAACATGTGGCCCTCATGCCGGATGTGCATCTGGGTAAGGGTGCCCTTGTGGGATCGGTTATTGCGACGAAGGATGCCATTATTCCTGCTGCGGTTGGGGTTGATATTGGCTGTGGGATGGGCGCGGTGAAATTGCCGTTTCAGGCCGATCGACTGGCGGGCAAACTAAAGAAAATCCGCCAGGATATTGAAGCCGCGATTCCCGTGGGCTTCGATCAAAATAAGGAAGTGGACACTCCCGTGTATAACTGGCAGGGCTGGCAGGATTTTAAGGCGCTACACCCCGGTGTTCAACACCTGGAGAAAAAGGCTTTGAAGCAGATGGGATCCCTCGGTGGGGGGAACCACTTTCTGGAGGTGTGTCTTGATGAGGAGGAGACGGTCTGGTTGATGCTGCACTCGGGATCCCGCAATATTGGGAATATGCTGGCCCAGAATCATATTAAAACGGCCCGAGATCTGGCAAAACTCTGTGAGACACAGCTTCCAGATCCCGATTTAGCCTATTTTGTCACCCAAACACCTGAGTTCGATCGCTACTGGCATGATTTGCAGTGGGCCCAGGACTATGCCCGAGCGAATCGGGAGGTGATGATGGCCCGGTTTAAGCGCATTGTGGAGCAGCATCTGGCGGGGGGGAAAGCGGTTAAGCCGCTCCTATCGGTCAATTGTCACCACAACTACGCTGAGCGGGAGACCCACTATGGTGAGTCGGTTTATGTCACTCGCAAGGGGGCCGTCCGCGCCCGCACCGAGGACTATGGTATTATTCCCGGCTCGATGGGGGCGAAGTCCTATATTGTCAAGGGTAAGGGCTGTGCGGTGAGCTATTGCTCCTGTAGCCATGGGGCGGGACGGGCGATGTCTCGCACAAAAGCAAAGAAGGCGTTTACGCTGGATGATTTGGTGGCCCAAACGGAGGGGGTGGAGTGCCGCAAGGATCGGGGGGTACTGGATGAGATTCCGGGTGCTTATAAGCCGATCGAGGCGGTGATGGCAAGTCAGGCGGATTTGGTGGAGGTCGTTGCAACTCTGAAGCAGGTTGTTTGCGTTAAAGGCTGATCTGGCGGTTATATCGGGGACTGGGTTGTGGGGAATCTGCTGATCGGGCTATGGCCCATGGGTCATGGCTCAGGCTGACGCAGCGGCCAAGGGGATTCCAGGTGTTTGGGTTCTGGTGCTGCCAAGGAGCATTTCGATCGCGCTGTTATCAAGTGGAGAAAGGTATCAGGGCACCTCGAAAAATCAAAATTCCTGCCCAGGGACCCACGTAAGAATCAGGGTTTGGGTTGGGCGGCTTCGCCGCCCAACCCCATTAATCGAGGTACCCATCAATTCTGAATTGCGCGATCGTGCAGTAGCCCGTACGATCGGAGGCATCCTATGGCAAATTGCACATCACTACGATGAAACAATATAAAGTTCTGCTACATCACGAAACCCATAAGAAGGCAACTGATTATATAGAAAAGCTGAAAGCCGGAAGCAGAGCGGGCAACTATCTTCGGAACAAGCTGAAAGATGTGGATATCCCTAAGCTGACACCGCTAACACTTTTTGAACAACTCATCGGAACTAAAATCCCTAAAATCTTCGCTGAAAGTGCAGTTTACGGAGATGGAACCGACTGGAACCCGATCGAACTTTCGATCTTGGGTGACATTAACATCGCAGTACCCGTCACGGTGTTTGATGATGGAAAACATCATGCTCCTTCAGTCCATTCCACCCCCTTCACCGCCACACTTCTGTTCACACCGGGTGCATTACTGCGAAACGGAAAGAACAGGATTCCCGCCGACTGGGAAGAAGTCACAGGGAACGGGAGACTAAACCCAGAAGCATATTATCGGCTCTATGAAAGAAGATTTCTTCCCCTATTTAGGTACGCAGATACAGTCGCAGGAAACCAGGGCAAAAAAGCATTCATTACCATTCCAGGAATTGGGTGTGGCCAGTTCGCAGGTAAATTTAAAGGCCAGTTAGGCGCAGAGCTTAAAAATACATTAGAATGCTTTCTCAAAAAGTACAGCGATAGTTTACCCAATCTTAAAGCAGTATATTATGACCCCTATCGGGAATGTGAGAACGAAAGAAGTGAAATAGATGGAATCAGTTTTCTTGTCAGACCTCTGACCCAGGGAAATCAGAACAAACCCCAACTCTGCATGCCGACGAACTATGAAGATGAACCGGGTGAGTTTTCAAACTGCGAACTCTTTAGTTTTGTAGCCTGGGATCACGTTTCCTGGCCAGGAAATGATTTCTATGTTGGTGCCAGAGCGACGGATGATGGTGTTAAGGCTGCGGCCACGGATGCGATGTATATCTTGACGGGAATTGAGGGAAAATATGATACTGCATCAAACCAGTATAATCCGCCCTTAAAGTATCAAAACTGGCAGGAGGTTGTGTTTACGAATCAAGTCAGTATAAAAGTCCAGGGAAATTTGATCATTAACTAGAACCCTCGAAAACTCCAGGATTCCATCCTCTGATCCACCTAAGAATCAGGGTTGTGGCGTGCAGCAAAGCTGCACGCCACAATGGAATCGGGCACCTCGAAAAATTCAACTGTCTACCACGGTGTCCACGGTACAATCAGGGCTGTGGCCGGCGGCGCAGCCGCCGGCCACGATTAATCGAGGTGCCCGCTCAAGAGATTCATCAGGCAAGTTTTTCCCATCGCACCACATCACCGCTAGCTACACCGAAAAATGTCAAGACTATCCAGTGCTGATCCATTTGACCTTGCCCGATTTGTTACGGCACAACAGACCTCCTTCGATCGAGCCTTGGCCGAGGTTAAAAGTGGCTATAAATCATCACACTGGATGTGGTACATCTTCCCCCAGCTTCGCGGCCTCGGTCGCAGCACAATATCTCAGCGGTACGGAATCTCAGGGACCGAAGAAGCCCATGCCTATCTGACCCATGAGGTATTGGGGCCGCGCTTGCTGACGATCAGTGAAGCTCTATTATCCGTCAAAGGACGATCGGCGATCGAGATATTTGGTGAGCCAGATCATATGAAACTGCGCTCCTGCGCAACATTATTTGCACATACGGCACTGCTCCCCACCACGGCACACAGGACAGGAGTGACCCCACCAGCGACGGGGCAACTCCCCATCACAGACCCATCCCCTAAATCCTGTCCCCCAGGTACCGATTCTGTTTTTCAACAGATCATCGACCGGTACTTTGATGGACAGATCGATCGGCGCACAATTCAACGCCTTAACGATCGCCCTTAAACCTTTGCCTACGCGCACCCATGAGGACCTCCCAAGCCCTGAGCTTCCTAGCATAGACACGGCAGCGGCTAGTGCTGCCCATGGAAATCTTGACCGTCCCCTGACTCTAGGCAATCGTAGACCAGACCTTTTTTCGAGGGCGCTGGAGCCTTGCGGGAACTCCCAGTATCTTCTTTGCCGCCTTCTCCCACTGGGCAAAGCATAAATTAAGCGCGATGTCTCGCCTCACCAGAACCACGGTACTACAACGCCAGACTCCTTACTTCCCGCATCATCGCCACACTGCCTAATCAAACCTCCCTCACTCCCCCATCGACCCATGGCATGGGTCGGGTCATTTCAATTTGCAACATCCCGTCCGGTACCGTTCCCGATCCTCCAGAATCAGCTTAGACCTGCATCACGCAGCCCGATTCTGAACCCCAGCTTTTAACAAAGGAGAACCCCCACCGTGGTCAAGACGATCGTGCAACTGGTGGATGAACTGCCCGCCGATAATGTCACCGTCAAGGTTCTGAAGGCCCTGGATTATCTCGCACCAGGGGAATGGCACAACACAGTTGGCTTTGAAGCAACGGTGACCGCCCTCACGGGGGAAACCGATGCCCAGGTCCTAGCCCGTATGCGGGAACAGGCCGAGGCCGTTTACCAAGATCCGACCCAGGGCTATCAAGCCGCCGTTCGCCTCTACCAAACCGTAGATAAAGCCGATGTGGCCATGGCCACCGCAGCCCTAGCCAACAAGGTGGGGGAAAAGATTTCCTTCCTTTCCTTTTTGAACAAGCTCACCCCCAAAGCTGACACCACCCAGACCCTCGATCTTGTCCTTAAAATTGCCGTAGAAGTCCTGGCCTACAGCAAACTCAACGGACTGCCCCAAGCCAACCCCCAATCCCTCGTGACAGCCCTCCAGACCAACTACACCGATGCAGCATTCCTCCGCATGGTGGCCCTGGTCTCCTTCGATGCCTTACTTCCCCTCGGGCCTGACTTCGCCGCCAAAATCCAAGACTCCCTTCGCAACCTAGATCTCAGTGGACTCACCCAAAATCCTGTCTTTGCCAGTATTCAAGGGGATGTGCCAGGGAGTGACCCGACCCAAAAAGCGAATTTCCTCAGCCAGAGTTTTGGTGCAGTGGAAAGCTGGCTGCAAGGGCTAGTGCAGCGGACAGGTCTGACGCCCCAGGGCGTGACCCAGGGACTGGGCAACTTTATTCAGATTGCGGACGATAATCTGGACTTTGTTGCCGCATTTCTCGACCAAACGACAAACTACTATGAGCACACAGGGATCCAAACCGTCGCCCGTCACCTCATTCTCGCCATCTATCCAGCGGTGCAGGCCGAAGTTGCAGCTGAACAGGCAGCCGTAGCGGCAGCTCCACCTCCTACGGGCCAAGCGAGTGAGTATCACGTGGAACAGGTAGTTGAAGTGTGGGATGAGGAAGAAGAGGACTGGTATGCCGCGAAAATCCTGAAAACCCGCCAGAAAAAAGGTGAGAATCAGTACTACGTCCACTACGACGGCTATGGTGCATCGGAGGAGGAATGGGTCTGGGGCGAAGATATTCGGGTGCGTGATCTGGAGAAGAGTGACGACGAGGGCTTCAGCGTGGGCCAAACGGTGAAGGTGTGGGATGACGATGAGGAGGAATGGTACTCAGCCGTGATCCGGGAAATCCGCAACCAGCAGTACTACGTCCACTACTTTGATACGGAAGATGACGATGATGAATGGGTGGACTTGGATGAAATTTCCTAAATGGTGGCAAGCGGCTTTGCCGCTTGCCACAGCCCACACCTCTACAGCATCACCAAACGGGCCATGGCTTCTAGTCCGTGGGTGAGGGGGTGATCGGGATATTGGGTCACAAACAAATCGGAACTGGCCAAAGCCACCATGCGGGTGGACAGCGGCAGCACCCCGGCCACCGTGAGGCCATAGGTGTCTTCTAATTTGGCTTTGAGCTTGTCGCTGTCGAGGGTTTTGGGGGCCGGGTTCACCACGAGAAAACAGCGGGGAATTTGGGCGTTGCTGAATTTAAGTATGAGCTGACCTCGGAATGGGCACCTCACCGAACTTGAGGTAGTGAAGTAGCAGACGAACTGAGTGTTTCAGCATCTCTACGGACTTGGAATAGCACAGGGTCTTAC
>JAYKIB010000324.1:0-22817 GCA_035285005.1 Prochlorothrix sp. | reverse complement strand
ATGGCCCTAAACCCTTACAGGGTAGGCATTTGAGTCTGATCGTCTGAAACCCTTGTATGGTAGGCGTTTCCAAAGTTTTGTCCGGTACAGAGCCGCCGCGCAACCTAACCCTAATTCTGTTGTAGGGTACCTCGATTAATTGGGTTGGGCGGCGGAGCCGCCTCCCAGAACCCTGATTCTAAGGAGCACCGCGATTAATTGGGTTGCGCGGCTTCGCCGCACGCCACAACCGGATTGACTGACAAAAAACTCTGCATTGGGCGCGAAAACCGCGCTCCTACTAGACATTCGGGATCGTAGGGGTCAGGTTTCCTGACCCGCTCCCTATGCCTGGACTTGATCCACGTTTGTCAGTCAATCAGCGCCACAACTCTGGTTCTTACGGGGGTCACTGGACAAGACCTTTGATTTTTCGAGGTGCCCTGACCGAGGTCACCGGGCAAAAATTGGGATTTTTCGAGGTGCCCAGCGGCTATTTGGAAACCTAAGAGGATGTTTGGAAACCTAAGAGAATCCCCCCGATCCCCCCTTGATAAGGGGGGGACGGTCTTTTCTTCCCCCTTCAAAAGGGGGACCGAGGGGGATTCTGCATGGGCCTACGGCCCTTGGCCGCAGTGTCCAAACATCCTCTCAAGGTGCCCGCCTATTTTGCCATCCCTAGCACTCCCCCCAAGGGCCGATCGCGTAAAATTAGGCCAATCCCAGTCCGTCTCCCCTTCCCCATGCTCACCCTCACCGCCGATCAATACCGATCGATCGCCATCCACGCCGCCCAAACCTACCCCGAAGAATGTTGCGGCCTCCTCCTGGGCACCCAGCATCAAAACCCAGCAGATCATCAAAACCAGCCCCAAAAAATTTGCCGAGAAGTCTGGCCCACCGCCAACGTTTGGGTCGTAACAGATGAAGAATTATTGCAAGGCTCACCAGAGCAAACCAGCGCCGAGCAGGCTTGGCACACTGGGAAACGTAACCCCGATCGCCACGATCGATTCACCATCGATCCCCGCGATCTGCTCCAAGCCCAGCGCTACAGCCGCGATCGAAATTGGGGTATCATCGGGGTTTACCATTCCCACCCCGATCATCCCGCTCACCCCTCAGAGCGCGATCGGGTTGCGGCCTGGTCCCACTACTCCTATCTCATCCTTTCCGTTGCCCAAGGCAACACAGTAGACTATCGAAGCTGGATCCTCGATGACCAGCATCAGTTCCAGTCTGAGGCTGTGGTTGTGACCCCAGACCCGTGACCCCAGACCCTGGCACCGCAACCCCCGACGCGATCGGGATTCCCTAACAATTGCCATGCTTAACCTCGACACCAGTCAAACCCAACTGAGTCAAGACGAATACGCCCGCTATTCGCGCCATTTGATTTTGCCGGAAGTGGGCTTGGAAGGACAGAAACGCCTGAAAATGGCCAGTGTGCTCTGTATTGGCACCGGGGGACTCGGCTCACCGCTCCTGCTCTATCTTGCTGCCGCCGGGATTGGCCGCATCGGTATCGTAGACTTCGACGTGGTGGATCATTCCAACCTCCAGCGCCAGGTCATCCACGGAACCTCCTGGGTTGGCAAACCTAAAATTGAGTCCGCTAAGGACCGTATCCACGAGATTAACCCCCACTGCCAGGTAGATCTTTACGAAACCCGCCTATCCTCCGAGAATGCCCTCGATATTCTGCGCCCCTACGATGTGGTTGTTGACGGCACTGACAACTTCCCCACCCGTTACCTTGTCAATGATGCCTGTGTGCTGCTGAACAAGCCTAACGTCTACGGGTCCATTTTCCGATTTGAAGGGCAGGCCACAGTCTTTAACTACGAAGACGGCCCCAACTATCGCGATCTCTATCCCGAACCGCCCCCACCTGGCATGGTCCCCTCCTGCGCCGAAGGCGGTGTGTTGGGGATTTTGCCCGGAATTATTGGTGTGATCCAGGCCACGGAAACCGTCAAAATTATCCTCGGCAAAGGTCAAACCCTCAGCGGTCGCCTCCTGTTGTACAACGCCCTCGACATGAAATTCCGGGAGCTGAAGCTGCGCCCCAACCCAGAGCGGCCTGTGATCGAGAAGCTGATCGACTACGAAATGTTTTGTGGTATCCCCCAGGCCAAGGCCGCCGAAGCCGAAGCCAGTAACACCCTCCCTGAAATGACGGTGCAGGAACTGAAAACCCTGATCGACAGCGGTGATCAGGATTTTGTGTTGCTGGATGTGCGCAACCCCCATGAATATGAAATTGCCCAGATTCCGGGGTCTGTGCTGGTTCCCCTGTCGGATATTGAGAACGGCAAGGGTGTGGAGCAGGTCAAGGAACTGCTCAACGGTCACAAGCTCATTGCCCACTGTAAGATGGGGGGCCGATCGGCCAAGGCCCTCGCCATCCTCCAGGACAACGGGATTACGGGCACCAATGTGAAGGGTGGTATTACCGCCTGGAGCCGCGAGATCGACAGCTCTGTGCCGGAGTATTAAGGGTCTTACCCCACGTCAAATCCCAGAGTTGGGTCAAAAAGGCTCCCCCGCACAGCGGGGGAGCCTTCTGTTTATAGGGGTTGCCTTTCCGATCGCGTGTAGATTTGCGTGTAGATCTGCCCCCCTCTTGCTCTCTTCCCATTCATACGCCCAGGGCATCGCCTGTTCCCAGCGGACAAAAAAACGGGAAGCCGCTGGCTCCCCGCAATCCAATCGTTTCTAAAAAATGCCAATTTCACCGAGAACTGAGATAGAAGCACGGTCAGCCGCACCTCTATCCTAAGCTTCGGAAATATCTAATGTTAAAAATGAGTGCAGGAATACCGTTGACTGGCAGGCTGTTCAAAAACAGACCGCAAACCTAGTATGCCAGACCCATGCTACGGGTGGTCTCAGCGCCTAGGTAAACCCGGATGCTGAGGAAGTCCGTGGGGCAAGCCGTTTCGCAACGCTTACAACCAACACAGTCTTCTGTGCGAGGCGACGACGCAATTTGACTAGCCTTGCAACCGTCCCAAGGGACCATTTCAAGCACGTCTAAGGGACACGCACGGACACACTGGGTGCAGCCGATGCAGGTGTCGTAAATCTTAACCTTATGAGACATTGATTAATCGCTCCAAGTGACGATTAGCACAGCTTTCAGTCTACCCTAGGGGTCAACCGGTGCAAGGACTGCAATTCAAAAGTTTAAGGATTGTAATATTACATGTCATTTCGGGTGGTTTTCTCCGCTAAAGCCCCAGCAATCATCACCAAGAATCCGCTAGAAGACGATCGCGACCCGCTTTTACACTGATTCCCTAGTTCGCTGACTATGGATTAACCCCGTTCGATCGATCGCCCCTACGTTAATTGACTGCCCACTGTCTCCCGATGGCCATCGATCGCCACCGCTCCCAAGATGCGGTTTCCCCCTAGTCCAGCCTGTGCCCCTCCTGTGCCCCTATTGGGGGCACAGGAGCACGGCTACTTGACGAACAATGACGAACAACATTGAAGCAATCCTCGGCAGGGTGGGGTGGATCCTCATTCAGGGTCGGGGGGCTTTGATGCTGCTTCGTTCCCCTGGATCCAACCCAGTTAATCGAAGTGGCCTTGGGTTCGATGCGAATCTGATCCAAACCCGTTTCGGAACCGTATTCTTCCTTAGCTTTTCTTAAGCTTTTTCTAGCCTGTGAAACCGCTGAACCTAGGGCAGACAAGCGCATTTTCCAAGGGATCTAATGATAGGATTGCCACAGGAAGCAAGTAAAAAGTGACTAAACGTAGGGAAGAAAATCCATGCAAGAATTTGATAAGTCGATATCCTTCGATGGTCGGGATATTCGGCTCAGAACCGGTCTACTCGCTCCACAGGCCGGAGGTTGTGTCCTCATTCAATCGGGAGAAACGGCAGTTCTGGTCACAGCGACCATGGGTGTAGGTCGGGAAGGGATTGACTTTTTGCCCCTGTTGGTGGATTACGAAGAGCGGATGTATGCGGGGGGCCGCATTCCGGGAGGGTTCCTGCGGCGTGAAGGTCGTCCCCCGGAGAAGGCGATTTTAACGGGACGTTTGATCGATCGGCCCATGCGTCCCCTCTTCCCCCAGTGGTTACGGGATGATATCCAAATTGTGGCCACGACCCTCTCCATGGACGAGCGGGTTCCCCCCGATGTGCTAGCAGTGACCGGTGCCTCCTTTGCCACCCTGCTGGCCAAAATTCCCTTTAATGGTCCCATGGCTGCCGTGCGTGTCGGCCTCGTGGGTGATGACTTCATCATCAACCCCACCTACAGCGAAATTGAATCCGGCGATCTGGATTTGGTGGTGGCGGGATCCAGCGATGGGGTGATTATGGTGGAAGCCGGGGCTAATGAGCTGCCGGAACAGGATGTGATCGAAGCGATCGAGTTTGGCTACGAAGCCGTACAGGACTTGATCAAAGCCCAAAACCAATTATTGGCAGAACTGGGCATTGAGCGGGTGGTGGCCGAAGCACCGGTGACGGATCCCACCGTGGCCCAGTTTATCGAAGAAAAATGCACCCAGTCCATTCAGACAGTCCTGAAGCAGCATGAGCTGGACAAGGCAGGTCGGGACACGGCATTGGATGCTATTAAGGAGAGCCTCGCAGAGGAAATTGCGGGTCTGGCTGAGGATCATCCCGTGCAGGTGCAGATTAGCGAAGATGGCAAGCTGCTGGGGAATACCTTTAAGAGTCTGACCAAAACCTTGATGCGATCGCAGATCGTCAAGGATGGGGTCCGAGTGGATGGCCGCAAACTGGATGAAGTGCGTCCCATTTCCTGTCAGGTGGGGCTGTTGCCAAAGCGGGTCCATGGATGTGGTCTCTTCCAGCGTGGTTTGACCCAGGTGATGTCGATCGCCACCCTGGGTACGCCGGGGGATGCCCAGGAACTGGATGATTTGCATCCCGATGGCCAGAAGCGCTACCTCCACCACTACAACATGCCCCCCTACTCCGTGGCAGAGACCAAGCCGATGCGCTCCCCCGGTCGCCGCGAAATTGGCCACGGTGCCCTCGCTGAGCGGGCGATTATCCCTGTTTTGCCCGGTCAACAGGACTTCCCCTATGTGATTCGGGTGGTGTCCGAGGTGCTGTCCTCCAACGGCTCCACCTCCATGGGATCGGTTTGTGGATCTACCCTGGCCCTCATGGATGCGGGGGTTCCCCTGCGTAAGCCTGTCAGCGGTGCGGCCATGGGCTTAATTCGCGAAGGGGAAGAGGTGCGAATCCTCACGGATATTCAGGGGATTGAGGACTTCCTGGGGGACATGGACTTCAAGGTGGCCGGGACGGATACGGGGATCACGGCTCTACAAATGGATATGAAGATCACCGGGCTGGCCCTGTCGGTGGTGGCCGATGCCATCAAACAGGCCCGTCCTGCCCGTCTCCATATTCTAGAAAAAATGCTGGCAACCCTGCCCCAGCCCCGCACGGAGCTGTCCCCCTACGCCCCACGCCTGGTGAGCTTCCGCATTGATCCCGAGATGATCGGCATGGTCATTGGACCGGGCGGTAAGACGATTAAGGGCATCACGGAGCAAACCGGGGCCAAGGTGGACATTGAGGATGATGGCATGGTGACCATCTCATCGATGGATCTGGCGAAGGCGAAGCGGGCCCAGATGATGATCGAGGGTATGACCAAGAAGCTCAATGCGGGGGATGTGTACATGGGTCGGGTGACTCGGATCATTCCGATCGGTGCGTTTGTGGAGTTCCTTCCTGGCAAAGAGGGCATGATCCATATTTCCCAGCTGGCGGACTACCGCGTGGGTAAGGTGGATGATGAGGTCAGCGTTGGGGATCAGGTGGTGGTCAAGGTCCGCGAGATTGACAACAAGGGCCGCATTAACCTCACCCGCCTCGGCATCCATCCCGACGAAGCTGCCGCTGTTCGGGCCGCTGCTGCCGCTGCCGCCCAGTAAGTTCCTGGGCTCTAAGTACCGGACAAAAAAGTGATCAGCATGGCCCCAAACCCTTGTAGGCTAAGCATTTGAGGCTGATCGCCTAAAACCCTTGTATAGTAGGTATTTCCAGGGTTTTGTCCGGTACAGAGTCCTGGGCTGTATCAATCTGCATTTAGTGTGCTACGGGCCATCCTCAGGGGTGGCCCTGTTTTTTAATACTCAACTTGAGGGCACCTCGAAAAATTCAAATTTCGACCGCAGTGCCCATGGCAGAATCAGAGTTGTGGCAGGCGGCTTCGCCGCCCGCCACAATTCATCGAGGTGCCCAGTAGCCGAATGACAGCCTTGGAATTTCCCCACTGTACAGGGATGGCTGAGAAGTGCTGGGGTACTAGGGCACTAAATTCAGGAGAAGTTTCTGAATGCCAAAAACTATGCTCTGGGATAAAAGATCCGTGAGAAAAAGCTATTCAAACCTATTCGTGCTAAATCTTAGCGACCTAAGCCAATATTGAGAAGACATTGACCCCTATAGATAAGAAACCCCTATTCGCCGCAGCCGCCCAACCCAAATCCTGATTCTTGGGTGGGCTGCCTCCCAAAAAGTTGGATTAATCCAGGTGCCCTTGTCTTTCGTCTGGCTTGCTTGCACGGCCCCCTGTCTATGAATCTCAATTTCCTCACAAAAGCTTTCATTTGGCTTTTTCCGACTCTCTGAGGGGGATGACCCGCCAGTTTATTTCTTTGAGGAAGGGCAGCAAGCGCCTGAGTTCCAACGCATCCACGATCGCTTCACAGACTTTTTAGCCGTTGAATGGTTACTGTTGAAGCGTCTTGTAGTTTAGCCTCCCCTAGCGGCGTGTCACCCAAGAAGAAGCCCCCGCACCTCCAGAGCAATTCTAGGGCGATACGGAGGCTTTTCGGCTGGATGAGGGTTGGCTTGGATCCAAAGCCTGGAGAGTATCCCCAAGCGAAGCTCCAGTCGCCCCAACCCAGCACCTTCAGCGTTGGATTAACTGAAAAAAGCACTGACGAAAAGCATTGTATTGGGTGCGAAGGCCGTGCCCCCACAGAGGATTGGGGACTGGAGGGATCCGGTTTTCTGACCCGAATACCACGCCTAGGCTTAACCTCATTGTGTCAGTTCATCAGCTTTAGCACAGGGGGCAGGATCTAGGCCGCACCCTTACCTGTAACCTGCTCAATAATCGAGTTCCACTTCTCGCGCAGCTCACCTCGGTTCTCTGCCTTCCAGATATAGCGATAGACAAACCAAGCGGCGTAGGTCATACCCACCAGCTCAAAGAAGGGAGCCAGTAATGGAATTTGGTTGACCACCTCTAGGATTGCAAACACCACCTTGAGCGCAAAAATGCCCAGCAGGACGAACAGAACAGTGGTGATGATGGGCTTGTAGCGATCGAAGAACTCTTGTAAACGATCGAACGAAAGAATGCTGGTGACTTGCTCAAGCATTTCTTGCAGTTCAGTGGATGCCGAAGAGCCTTCAGCCTCCCCTGCGACCTTGGATTTATCGGGTTTTACGTCTTGGCTCATTATCAAAAACTAGAACGACGACCTATGGCAACGGACCGGTCCGTTGAGACTTGTCGCAGATAAACTCCTCGCGCAGCGGGGAGTTCACTCCCTAGACTTGTCGTTATAAACTTGGGGGTTGCCACAGCAGAAAAATAGCAATCTATGGGGCACCTCGATTCATTGAGTTAGACGGCTGTGCCGTCCCACCCAACCCTGATTCTTACGGGGTCACGGGGCAAAAAATTGGATTTTTCGCGGTGCCCTATAGAAGACTTTACGGGAAAGAGTTGCCAGTTTACCAAACCAGACAGAATTTCTGAGGTATCGATTGAAACCCCACAACCCTTACCCTGAACTGCCGCACTTCCAGGGCATCATCCGCCTGGATGCTGTTGCAAATGTTCACAGCAACCGACATGTTTCTTAACGTTGCTGATGTCATTTCCCCGGGGTCAGGTCCATTTAACGTTGGGCACGCCACAACCTTGATCCTGCCGTGGGTACTGCGGTGAGAATCTGTATTAATCGAGGTGCCTATCCTCTAACCGGTGACCAACAGATGCCCAACGGCAGGATCCTTCCTAGACTCATGGGGTGATCTGGGATAAACACAGCCCGTTTAGAACCCATCGTCCGCATTGGGGACTTGGTTGGGATCGTTATCCCGCTTGGAGCCAAGGAGATCTAACTGGGTTACCCGAATCACCGGTTTAGACCGGGGTGTCCCCGTGTTCCGATCGGTCCAGCGATCGAACTTCAAGGTGCCCGTAATACCCACCAGACTCCCCTTGCGCACGTAATCCGCTGCAATCTGGGCCGTCCGATCCCACACTTCAATATCAAACCAGTCCGGCTCACTATCGCGGCTGCGGCGGTTGACCGCCAACGTAAAATTACACACCACACTGCCCGACTCAAAATACTTCACTTCTGGATCACGACCGGCTCGGCCCACTAGGTGCACCAAATTTAAGCTCATCGGTTCAATCCTCCGGGACAACACAACAAATGTCCGTGGCGTGCCAATCAGCAGTTTTCACCCTGACCCACTCCAGGAACCGTCAAAATTTTAACCCACACCATCCGTAGACCGGTCTGGAGGGGACAGGCCCCAGGGCTCTGTACCGAACCAGATTCTGTACCGAACCAGATTTATGCCAGATTTATGCCAGATTTATGATCGGGTCTCCACTCCCTGGGTGGGCATCCCTGGGCCGATCGCCGGGGGAACTTGTCCGCGACCCTAGGGCCCAAGGTAGGGTTGTTAACCCTAGACGCTTGATAGAAAACGTAATAAAATTCTCACGATAATCATGCTAGCGGGTTTCCTCCAGTTGGCGACTGGCCTTTACCCAGCTACAGCCAAGCCTTCCCAATGGGATCGCCCCTGCGATCGACGCCTAGGTCGGTACAGAATACCCCGCATGATTTGGTTCACCGAGCCGTTGACCGAGCCATCGACACAGTTTTAGGGGCGTAACAGTCTGTGAGTATCTTGAAGCGCTTATCCTTTTCACGGGATATGGGAATTGATCTGGGCACTGCCAACACCTTGGTCTACGTGGCCGGGAAGGGCATTGTGCTCCAGGAACCCTCCGTGGTTGCCATTGACCAGGATCGCAACATTCCCCTGGCCGTAGGTGAAGATGCAAAAAAAATGTTGGGACGGACCCCCGGTAATATCGTGGCCGAGCGTCCTTTGCGGGATGGCGTAATTGCCGACTTTGACAAAGCTGAGATGATGCTGAAGCATTTCATCCGGCGGGTCCATGAAGGCCGCACCCTGGTATCCCCTCGCATTGTGATCGGGATCCCCAGTGGTGTTACGGGGGTGGAGAAGCGAGCCGTGGAAGATGCTGCCCGAGAAGCGGGGGCGCGGGAGGTGTTTCTGGTGGATGAACCGGTGGCTGCGGCGATCGGGGCGGGTTTACCCGTGGCGGAGCCGACCGGCAACATGGTGATCGATATTGGGGGCGGCACCACGGAAGTGGCTGTCCTCAGCCTCCAGGGCATTGTGCTGAGTGAGTCGGTGCGGGTTGCGGGGGATGAACTGAGCGATTCCATCACCCAGTACATGAAGAAAGTCCACAACCTTGTGATTGGGGAACGAACCGCCGAAGAAATTAAGATTCACATCGGTTCCGCTTATCCCACCACGGATATCGATGAGTCGGTGCTGGAAGTGCGCGGTTTACACCTCCTCTCTGGGTTGCCCCGGACGGTGACGATTAAGGGACCAGAAATCCGCGAAAGTATGTCGGAGCCCCTATCGGTCATCGTGGAATCGGTGAAGCGGACCCTGGAGCGGACTCCGCCGGAGTTGGCTTCTGACATCATCGATCGCGGCATCATGCTAGCGGGGGGCGGTGCCCTACTCAAGGGGCTGGATACGTTGATTAGTCACGAAACGGGCATTGTTACCCATGTGGCAACGGACCCCCTGAGCTGTGTTGTCCTGGGCACAGGTCGCGTGCTGGAAAACTTTAAACAGCTCGAGCGGGTTTTCAGCCGCCGATCGGGATTGGGATTCTAGGCTAGCGTTGTTCCCTGGGGGTGACCTTAGCCCCCGTTCCCCACCTTCCCCTGTTTCCTGATTTCTTGCCCCCTGTCATCCAACCCCTCTATGTATTCACTACGCCGTTGGTGGAGCCTATACGGAAGCAGCTTACTGTTGGCGGTCACCGCCTTGGGCTCGGCCTGGGTGCTGCGCCAAACCCAGGGTAGTCTTCTGCTGGAGGTGTACTACCAAGTGAGCCGCCCCTTCCAGGTTCAGCAAACCCAAATGCAGGCTCTGGAGCAGGCATCTCGCATTGAGGATCAAGAGCGCCTCATTGAACTGGAAAACCAAAACGCCCAACTCAAGCGGCTGCTGGGCCAGTCCCAGCCTGGGGTAGGGGAGCGGATCTTTAGTCCGATCGTCGGTCGCAGTGCCGATCAGTGGTGGCAGCAGGTGCTGCTGGGACGGGGGAGTAACCACGGTATTCAAGCGGGGGCGATCGCCACGGCACCGGGGGGGCTGGTTGGACGGGTCACCCAGGTGACCCCTAACACGAGCCGGGTGCTTCTGATTACCGATGCCACCAGCAGCGTCGGTGTGATGATCAGCCGCAGCCGTGCCCAAGCCTATGCCCGAGGCCAGGGAACCGACCACATGGTCGTGCGGTTTTTTGACAAAGATCCCGATGTGCGGCCCGGCGATGTGGTCACAACCTCGGCCATGAGTACACTCTTCCCGGCGGGAATCCCGGTGGGTGTGGTGGAAACGGTGAGTTTGAAGACTAGCCCGACCCCGGAGGCGTTGGTGCGCCTGAATGCGCCCATTAGTCGCTTGGAGTGGGTCCAGGTGATGCCGTTTACCCCCCCTGCTGTTCCCCCTAGCCCCAATCTGCCCCCCAGTTCCAACCCGTCGCGCCCATGAACGATCGATTTCCGGGCAAGGTGAACTGGCAAAGCCTACCCCCCATCGCCTTGGATGCGGGGGCGATCGCCCTATCGGTGTTGTTGTGTGTGCTCCTGGCTCTCTCTCGCCTACCGGGAACGGAACTGGCGGGGGTCAGTACCAATTGGCTTTTGATTTGGGTGGTGAGTTGGAGCATTAAACGATCGCCCCTGGAGGGAGCCTTGGTGGGTTGTTGCCTGGGCTGGATCCAAGACGGTCTGACGGCACCCTACCCGACCCATGCCCTGGGGCTGGCCCTCGCGGGGATTCTCACGGCCCTGCTCCAAAAAAATCGTTATCTCCAGGAAGATTTTATTTCCGTCGCCTTGATTGTGTTTGGTATGGCGGTGTTGGTGGAAACCACAATGGCGATCGAGATCTCCCTTCAGATTCAAGTGCAGGACTGGTTACCCACCTGGATCGACACGACCCCCAGCCAGGATCCGGGCTTTAACACGAGTTTGCTGACGGTGGAGGGGGTTGATCCTAGTTATGTGGACCGGGTGGGCCTGACCCTGGGGGAAATCTGGCGACATCACCAACGCATTGCCCTCAGCTCCGCCATCGTCAGTAGTCTCTGGGCACCGATCGCCTACTATCCGCTGAATCGCTGGTGGGACTGGCTCGATGAGATCAAGGGGTGGTAAGCGTCCCAATAGATGACTGGACACCTCGATTAATTCAACTTTTCACCGTAGTGCCTACGGCAGAATCAGGGTTGTGGGGGGCGGCTTCGCCGCCCCCCACAATTAATTGAGGTGCCCTACTGAATTTGTTCTATGGTCGCCAACGATCGATCCCGAGGCTTTGTTCTCTTTCCCGCCTCGCTGTCCGTTCTGTTGTGTGTCGGGCACTTCGATTAATCCCCGGGCTTGGGAGATATAGGGCATCCCGTCTAGGATATGAACGCCCTTCACTCCCAGTCCCTCACCCCCAGTCCCTCACCCCCAGCCCCTCTCCCCCAGTCCCTCTCCCCACGGGAGAGGGGAGTAAGAAAGTTTGTTTTTGACTGAGGATGGTGATAGCCCCCGCAGGAATAAGGGCTTGGGGGCACAGCTTTGCCGTACCCCCCAATTCATCGTGGTGTCCTATTGGCGATACAATAAACCCCGGTATTTGGACCGTTTCGGCCCAAATCTGACAACCCCTACACCCCCTAATCGAGACTGTACCCATGGCCACCCCTGACGTAACTTCCAACCTCGGTGCTGATGCAGTTGATGCGGCGATCGCCCAGGGCCTAGATCTAGACGGGAGCCCTATCCCGCCTGCCAAATTGGATCTGTACCATAAAGTGATGGCCCTAGAAGGCCAACGGCAACGGAGTGGTGTGACCAACACAATGCGATCCCGGATTGTCCGCATCGGCGCAAAGCACCTCCCCCAGGCCGAGCTAGAGGCGATGCTCGCCGCCGCCGAGTTTCCACCCCTTAAGGACAAAGAGATTGCCTTTTACTATGGCAACAAATAGGCTGTTGGAATTAAGCAGACAGACTATCAGGAACAGGAAAAAGGACCAAGAACCATGAGTGTTGTAGCAGCGCGACGGTATCCCGATCGCTTGGTGTTTGCCTCCGACAGTATCCGGGTCGCGGGTTATGTCAAGGAAACCCATCAGCGAGTGCTGGGCAATGAGCAGGGGAAGCTGTTTGAGGTCAATGGTTTAATCATTGGCAGTGTGGGCTACATCATGGAGCTGAGCTTTATGCAGATGTTTGCCCGCAACCATAAACCGGCGGCGGCCACGGTGGAAGCGGTGCTGGATTTTATGGTGGAGTTTTATGGCTGGGCGCGATCGAAGGATGAGGGCTTCGGGAAACGCAATGAGTATCTCATCGGGATTGAAGATTGCATTTTTCGGGTGGTGGACACCTACCTCGTCGAGAAAATCAATGAATTTAGCGCGATCGGTGCGGGGGAAGATTTTGCCCTGACGGCCCTCTATCTCGATAAAAACCCTGAGGAAGCGGTGGAGATCGCCAATCGCCTCTGTATTTACTGCTCCGATCCGATTCAGGTCATCACCAAACCCTTGGACACGTCGAGCAGTTAAGGGGAGCAGCCTGACTGGAGGGGGACTGAGGATCGGGCGGCGGTGCCGCCCGATCCTCAGTCCCCGATGCAATGGATCACGGCCATGGCAATCGATCGATCGCCATGGCCCATCTGCTTCCCCTCTGGTGCGTGACAGGCCGCAGGACTTCGACCGAATTCATGTTTTGTATCACGGAACGATCGCCCCATGAAGCGCATTTTCATTACCGGAGCTAGCGGCTGCATTGGCCATTATGTGGCGGAGGCCCTGATCCAGCAGACGGACCATGAACTGTTTCTATTGGTGCGCGATCGTCGGAAATTGAAGCTGGATTTGGAGGCGAGGCCGGGGATTGAGGTGATTGAGGGCAATTTGCGGGAGATTCAGCACCATCGCGCCCTACTGGAGACGATGGATGTGGGGATTCTCTTGGCGACCTCCTGGGGCGATCCCACGGAGACCTACGATATTAATGTGACGAAAACCCTGGAGTTGGTCCACCTCTTGAACCGGGGGGCCTGCCAGCAACTGCTCTATTTTTCGACGGAAAGTATTCTCGATCGCCAGAACCAGTTATTGCCCCAGGCGGAGACCTTTGGGACAGACTACATTCGCACGAAGTCGATCGCCCTGCAAAAGCTGGAGCAGTTGGCGCGGGTGGGGGACAAGCAGGAGGGGATGACCGAGGCTGGGGACGATCGCCCGACCCAGGATATATCCCAGGGCCTATCCCAGGGCCTGTCGATCGTGGCTCTGTTTCCCACCTTGGTGTTTGGGGGGGACGATCGCAAGCCCAAATCCCACATCACCGCCGGGTTGCCGGAGGTGTTGCGCTGGCTGTGGCTGGCGCGGTTCCTTAAGGCGGATGCGAGTTTCCATTTTGCCCATGGGGCGGACATGGGGCAGGTGGTGTGTCATCTGGTCCAACATCCTGAGCAGGTGCCTCCGGCGGCTGATGGCAAAATTCCTAAGCTGGTGTTGGGGGGGGAGCCAATCACGGTGAACGCGGCGATCGCGGAACTCTGCCGTTACTTTGGCCATCGTCTCTTGTTCCAAATTCCGGTTTCTGCAACTCTGGCGGAGGTGATTATTAAGGTGTTTCGGATCCAGATGGCCCCCTGGGATCGCTTTTGCCTCAGCTATCGGCACTTCACCCACGCCAACCCCGTCAGCCCCGCCACCTTTGGCTTGACTACACGGGTGGCGACCCTCACGGCCCTGATGCAGGTGTTGGGGTTTTCCCCTCGATCGCGAAAATTCTAAAAAGATCTTGAGAAGAAGGAGCTTAACCGCTACACTAGCTCTGGATAGCTTTACTACAGCCTGTCGAAAAAATTATTTCAGATAGCCATGAAAGTTTTTGCCTCCCTGTCTAAGCGCTTTGCTGCTGTTCTGTCCCTGTTGGTGCTGGTTGCCGGTACCGTTCTGATGTCCGCTGCTCCCGCTTCTGCGGCTAGCGTACAAATCAACATGGGTACCGATAAGTTCGCTCCCCTGTATGAGCCTAGCGCCGTCACCATCAGCGCTGGTGATACCGTTGAGTTCATCATGAACAAAGTTGGCCCCCACAACGTGATCTTTGACAAGGTGCCCGCTGGCGAAAATGCTGCTGCCCTGTCCAACACCAAGCTGGCTGTTGCCCCTGGTCCTTTCTACAGCGTGACCCTGGATACCCCCGGTACCTACAGCTTCTACTGCACTCCCCACCGTGGCGCTGGCATGGTCGGTACCATCACGGTTGAGTAGGATTGCTGCTGCCTAAGCCGCTTCTAAACTAAGCTTTTTAACCAAGCTTTTAAAATTTATCTGTTTTTTCCCTTTTCAGGAAAATACTTCAGACTAAAAGGACACTTTCGGGTGTCTTTTTTTTTATGGGGTACCTCGATGAATTGGGTTGCGTGGCTTCGCCGCGCGCCATAACCTTGATTCTGCCGTGGGTACTGCGGTGAAAATCTGTATTAATCGAGGTGCCCTAAGGAATATTGTTGAGCTTTTCTGCTAGGTCTTGCCAGCTTTTGGCCTTTAGATTATGAAAGTCTTTGGCTTTTTTTAGGGAAGAGAATTGAGATTTTAACTCATCTACACTTACCTTTTTGGGTTGAACTTTGGATAATCTCTGAATTCGGGAGGAAATTCGATCGGTTAAATAATAGAGGTGTCTGAGACGATCGATCTCTTCATTACTATAGGCGACGAGCAACAATGAGTGAATCTCCTCCATTAGGGTGTGATGTCGGTTTTGTAACTGTTGCAGTTCTCCCTGGGGCGGTTCGATCGCGGCTGGAATCAGAAAATCATCCGAGGGAAAGTCGAGGGCTTCGGCAGCAAGGTTTTGGATTGTCTGATGGCTAGAATCCACAAACTCACCTACTGTACGATAAAGTTCTCGATCGCTATTTTCCATCCGTTCTCGCAGGTTTTGAAGCTGATTAGAGGCATACTCTAAACTCTGCAAAAGGTTCATGGATGCTTCGGGGTCAACTTCCACTTCAACGACGGGTCTGTCCTCATAATTTTCTGTCATGATTTCCTCTCAATCAGCTTAGTGGTGGGCAACCCAACCCTGATTTTCCGTGGGTACTGCGGTGAAAATTTGAATTAATTGAGGTGACTTGGTCATTGATTAATGATGGCAGGCGGCGAAGCCGCCTGCCATAACCCTGATTCTGCTGTGGGTACTGCGGTCGAAATGTGAATTTTTCGAGATGCCCTTCACTTGTTCTCGTAAACATCGCGCCAGACAGCGCTAGGATCAGTGTTGCCAAAGTCATCTTTTTGCGTATCTTCTTTAGTCTCAACGGGCTTCGGCATTACACCTTGGTTAACCAGTCGATAAGCGGCTCTGACCAGACGATTGAATCTTTCTATAAGGTTTACGGAGTTCCCAATTTCTTTAACAGCTTCATATTCGGTCTGGAACTCTTGAATGAGTTGGCTCTGGTCATTGCTTAACCGTTCCAAGTCTCTGGCAACCGCCTGGAGATCCTTACGTTCTTGGGCGAGAACTGAGAGCTGTTGGAGCAGCTTTTGTTGCTTCTGGGCATATTTTTGAAGTTCGGATTGAACCCGACGGCTTTTACTGGCAAATCGCCCCCGGCTGATCATTAAGCCTTTGTAATATCCGCGCAGGGTCAGGTAATGGTGCTCCAGGTCTTCTCGGCTGAGCGTACCTGGTTTGTTGGGAAATTCGGTAGTGGATGGATAGGTTTTGATACTTTCGACTTGTGGATCGGGAGTGGTGGTCATGGCGAGTTCCTGAATGGACCTTCTGGCTAGGGGGGACTGCGATTTAGTATGGCGTGGCGGACGGCTTTGCCACCTGCCACGGCCCTAATTCTGGCCTGGGTGACTGGATGAAAATTTAGGGTGTTCGAGGTGCCCTAGGGATGCAAGTGGGCTGCACATAGGCACAGGAATTCTGTCAAATCGCCCGATCGCTTGAAAAATAGCTCCACTGTTACCGATCGGGCTAGCAAGGGCAACATTGGGATCTGGAGACTGTCGAAACGTTAACCCTTTCTCAAGGCAGGACAGGGGGCAGGACAGGGGACAGCACAGACGCAGGCTTTGGCCCCATGACCCCGCTAAAGTAGGCCATGGAACCGGAGTTTAATTGTCCAGGTCGTCGGCTCAAGGGGCCGATCGTTCTGTAAAACTGGAGAATTCTCTCCTAGATTAAGCGTATTCTACAACACTATAGAACCCACTGCTTCCGTTGTGCTGGGGGAGACACGATCGCTATCCCGCAGGCGTTGGCTCAGGAAACGGCAAATTTCCAACAAAATATGGGGGCGTTGGGTCACCAAGCTAATAAAGCGGCTTTTTTCCAGTTTCAGGAGTGTGCAATCCTCCAGGGCGATCGCCCCTTCCCAATGGGGCGCATCATCAAATAGGGCCACCTCCCCAAAATAGCCCCCCACCTGGAGCCGCTTCAGTTCGCGCACCTGATCGCCTCGGGTCTTAATCAACTGCACCGTTCCCGCCGCCACTAAATAGAGGTGCGTCCCCCAATCGCCCTCTTGGAAAATCGTCGCGCCTGCGCTGACCTGTTCCTGTTCCAGGGTCTTATTGATTAGCAGCAATTCATCCAAGGAGAGATTCTTGAATAGGGCAATGTCTTTGAGCCACAGAAGTTGGTTCATAGGGTTGGAATCCGAAGGAGAGCGGGCATCGGCCAGGGATTTCTGACCCAGGGGAATGAGGAACTGCTGGGCCAGGTCGCGCACCAGGGGATCGGGATCCTTGGTCAGTACCGCAGGCACTAGGGTCAAGGCCATCAGCGCCCCAATGCGAATCCAACGATCGCGGGCTTCCAGGGCTTCCAGCAGCACCTTGTAGCCCCGGTTGCGCAGCCATTGGGGAGAAGATTTAATGGGGGCCGGAGGGGCGATGCCGGGGCCTTGGGCCTCCAGGACCGGCAGCAGCGGCAGGACAAAGCGGCGATGGGGAAGGGAGGCGAGCACCTCGACGGCGTTGGCAAACTCCCGGGGGTTGGGGGTGTTGAGGGCTAGGGTGACGGTGTTGACCGTGGAGGAGTAGCCCAGGCAGGACAGCACGTAAAGAACTTGCTGGATCAGGGTTTGGTGGTAGTTGTCGATCGCGATCGCCAGGGGTTGCCAGTGGTATTCCTGGCGAGGGATTTGGCCCTGCCAGCGGCGGGTACGGTTGACTTGCTGAAATTGGGGATTGAGGTAGTCGTACAGGATATTGCTGGCCCGTTTCGTGCGCACCTGGCCGATCGCCACCATAGCACTGTTGACCACATCGGGGTTCGATGAAGACAGACTATCCTGGGCCAGGGCCAGCCCCTGGGGACCGTAGGTGGCCAGCACCTGGGCCGCCTGGGCCCGCACCTGGGGATCCCGGTCTCCCAGCCCTTGTCCCGCATAGCGCAGCATCCCCTTACAGCAGGTCACCCCCAGCAGCTTAAAGGCCGCCGTGCGTACCCCCGCATCGTCATGTTCCAACTCCGCCACCGCCCACTCGGCCAGTTCCTGATCCCCCCAGCGAGCCAGGCTCACCGCCGCCTCTAGGCTCTCCCGCTTAATGGTGGCGGTTTCCTGTTCCAGACAATTGCGCAACAGGGGCAATGCCTCCCGATCGCCCCGCAACGCCACCACCCGCACCACCGCCAGTCCGGTCTCTGGGCTTAGGTCCTCCTGCCATCGCTCCGCCACTTGGGCTTCCACGCGCAGATCCAGCCCCCCCACCAGTTCTAGGGCCAGGGCTGCCAAAAGTCGGGTTAGGGCCTCGGGCGCCGTGAGCAGCGGCAGCAACTGCTCCTCCGTCAAGGGAAACTGCCGCACCAGCAGCACCTCCAGGGCAAAGCCCTGCTGGAGATCGTCTCCCGCCGTGAGCCAGGTTTCACACTGGCTGACCACATCCCCATCCCCCTGGCCACATAGTTTCACCAGGGCACGGCGCACCGGAGGGCTGGCATCGGTCAACAGGGCTTCTAGTTCTGGCCAAAACTGACTGGGACGGCTCACCCCCAGGGCCAACTCCAACCCCATCAGGCGGCTATAGTCCGCCTCTTCCTGGAGTAGATCCCGGATGAGGACCTGGGATTCGCTGGGGATGGGGGCCTGGAAGCGACTAATCTCGCTGAGGTTGAGAATATTAGCTCGAATCAAGGTTTCCAGTCCCTGGGCATAGTAGCGACCCATGGGCCAGCGCAACACTAGCATCAGCACCGTCAGGCCCATGGCCAGTGCGGTCACCTGGGAGAGGCTCAAGGCTTCGTGGCTAAACCAGAGAATTGCCCCCGCCAGGGACAGGCCCAAGGCATAGAACACTCCGTCGGTCAGGGCGCGGACACGCCCGGAAATTTCCGGTGGCAGGGCGTTGTAGTTGAGCTGGTGGACGGGTTTATTGATGCCCTTGTCCCAGGCATCCCCGTTCACATTCACCACCAACGCCGTGGTCAAACCGGGCTGAAGGGCAAAACTAGCTAGGCTCGCCAGGGTCGTGAGGGGATAAACCACATTCATTCGCCCCACCCCCAAGCCCTGGAGCAAGGGTCGGGTAAAGCAATAGAGGGTGACCAGTTGGGTACTGCTGGTGAGAATCCGCGCCAGTCCCAAAAATCCGGTGAGTTCGTCCCCCTGGAAGCGCTGGCTGTAGAGGCTAAACCAGAGGAACTCGGACATGACGTAGACCAGGATAAAAATGAAGCTACTGGCCGCCAGGAAAAAGATGAGCGGGGACCCTTTGATCAGGGTGGGTAAGGTCTGTAAATATTGCCAACTGCTGAAGCGAGTCTTGGGTGGGGGGGCTTCTAGGCGCCGTTGCATGGCTTCGAGATAGGCCAGTTGGGCGATGGAGAGGCCGTAGAGACCCACCAAAATGAAGAGGAGATCGGGGGTGCTGAGCCAGGTGAGCAGGAGGGGGGTGAGCCCGCCGGCCAGCAAGATACCAAAGGCTTGGGCAAGGCCGAGAAAGGGCGTGTTGCGTTTGTACTCCAGGGTGGTGAAGTAGTCCGTGAGGAGGTTGGGAAAGAGCAGGTTGGCGTGGAGATCGAAGAGGAAAAAGGCGGAAATACTGAGGATGAAGTACAGGGGCAGCCAGTCGAAGCCAAGCAGGAGCCGTAACCCCAGCATCCAGACGATCGCCCCGGCTAACACATATTGGAACAGCCGCACCCGACTGAATCGATCGACCCACTGGCCCAGGATCGTGAAGCCGATCGCCGCCACCAACCCCAGCAAAATAAAGCAGAGGGGCAAACTTTCGGCGCCCACATGGCTGAGAAAGAGGGAGTTGGCCACGGTCATGGCCAGAATATTTTGGAGGTAGGCCGTGGCGGCAAAGCACAGGAATTGGGCAAGGCGATCGACCCGCCAGGGGGTGAGGCCCACCCGACCGGCCAGCCACCGCCGTGCTCCATCGGTAGCCACGGCAACGGAGGCAACAAAAGTCATGGGTAAGGGGTAGATAGGATCTCCACTTGCCCATGGTAACGGTTCCTCGTCCGCCCTCGCCCTACCGATCGCGGAACGGGTTGGACCCGGGGGGCGCTTCCTAGGGCGTGTCATGCCTTAACGATAGAACCCTTGGGACATCAGAGTTACACGCCCGCTTTCGACCGCAGTGCCCACGGTAGAATCAGGGTTGTGGCAGGCGGCTTCGCCGCCTGCCACTATTAATCGAGGTGCCCATGATCTGAGGGCACTTGGGGATGAAATGATGACAGCCCCTAGGGCGTGTCATCAATTAAGGATAGGAACCTTGCGGTATCAGAGTTACACGCCCGCCCCAGTTTTATGAGCTAGGGGCTGTATCTCTGATTTTGAGGGCACTCTGGGATGAAATGATGACAGCCCCTAGCGCACCACTTCCAAATCCGGGAGGGCATCGGGGCGGATCCAGGCCAGCCGCTGGATTCGACGCTCTCGGGCATAGTTGCGCACCGCCGCCGCATTCATTTCCGGGTGGAGATGGAGCTCGACCCGCACGGGTTCGGCGGTGTCCCGCAGCTTCTGGGCATAGGCGATCGCCGCATTGTAAACCTGGGGTACCGTGGGGATCACCAACCAGTCACTGGCCGGGGTGAACTGGGGTAACTGGCCCAGGGTCAGCAGCACCTGTTGCAAGGTTTCAATATTGAGGGAGAAGCCAATGCCGGGGTAGGCGGTGTTATCCGGGTTATACACCCCGAGCAACTGGTCGTAGCGACCGCCTTGACCCAGGAGCCACTGGCCCGAGTCCGTTTGGCGTACCACCTCAAAAATAATGCCCGTGTAGTAGTCAAAGGTTTGGACCAGGCTCAGATCCAAAATGAGGGGCGATCGCTGGCCAAAGCGGGGGAACCGGGTTTGGAGACTGTCTTCCAGCAGGCCGACCAGATTTTTGAGGTTGAGCACCCGCTCTCGCTGCTCTGGGGTCAGATCTAAGGCACTGACGCGCTCCAGTACCGTGGTTGGTTCTCCCCGCAGATCAAAGAGGGTCAGGGCGTAGCGGGTTAACTGGGGATCCAAGTCCAGCGCTTCAAGGCTGAGGCGATCGAGGTGGGCAATGGCATGGCGGACCGAGGACCGCACGGCTTCGGGGAAAGGTTCGAGGAGGGAGTGGGTGAGCCCCGCCTCCCCCAGCACCAAGAACCAGGGCAGAGGATCGGGCGCGGCTCGGATTTCTGACGCACCGAGATTTGATGCACTGAGATCTGTCTCCTGGCGGTGAGTCTCCTGCTGACTATGACCTGGGGCCGCTGCGATCGTCGCTGGGGTCTCCATCCGGGCGGGCACCAGCCCCAAACTAACGAGGCAGTCCGTCAACAGCAACAGTGCCTCCACATCGGCCAGCAGTCCGCCGCTGCCCAGGAGTTCGATTCCGGCCTGGTAGTACTCCTGGGGCACAGTGCGGCCCCCTTGGTGGAACTGGCGGAAGACATTGGCCTGGTAGTAGAGACGCAGGGGAAAGGACGTTCCAGAGAGGCGCGTGACGGCGGCGCGGGCGATCGAGGCCGTTAGCTCCGGTCGAAGCCCTAACTCCGCCTCATCCTCTGCCTGGACCGTGACCACGGACGATCGCTGGATTGCATCCCCGGCCATGAGCGTATCGAGGCGCTCCAGGGTTGACGTAATAATGCGGTGGTAGCCCCAGGCTCGGAAGACTTCCCGCAATCGTGCTTCCACCCATTGCTTTTGGGTCACATCCAGGGGCAGCAGATCCCGTGCCCCCCGTGGTGGTTGATGAACCATTACTTTTTCTTACCCCCAAATAGACCACCCAAAAAACCACCGCCGGAGTCTGATTTTCCTCCTTTTGGCGAATTGGGTGGGGTTTTGCTGCGACTTGCGCCTTTCCCCCCCGGTTGACTCCCACCCTTGGCCCTGCCCACGTCAACCACTTGGCCGCGCTTCTCCAGTTCCTTCTTGGCCTTCAGGGCCTCGGGATTCTTGGGATCCAGTTCCAGGGATCGCTTCACCGAAACCCGAGCCATGGGCAGATTCCCCTGGGCTAAATAGAGCTTGCCCATCAGACCATGGCAGCGACTATCGTTCGGATCGATCCGCATGGCATCGCGCAGGTCCAGCGTGGCACTACGGAAATCCTTCTGGGCGATATACTCCGCCGCCCGCCGCAGGTAGTTATCCAGGGATGAGGTGGAGGTGGAGGCCGCTGGGCTAGCACCGGGACTGGTCCCTGGTCCCGAGGGAGCTCCGGCACTGGTGCTCGGACTAGATCCCGAACTCGAAGGTGACGTTGCCGCTGCCCCTGCGGCCGTCGGTGCAGACGCGGAAAAAGCCTTGGGATTGGCTTGCCGCATCAGGTACACCAGATTTAGCTCGCTGATTTGACCCGTGATCTCTAAGCTCTGGGGCAAAGAGTCATACTGGCCCTCGGCCAAGGTTTCGAGACTTTCCTGGTACATCTGGTCAAAGTTTTCGGCCTTGGCCAAGGCTTGGGCCGTTTCCCCGAAACTCTCCATCGCTACCATCTGCTGGACGGCCTGTTTGCCCTTGAGTTGAATCAGGAGCGCATATTCCTTCCGTTCCCGTTCCTGGGAGAGGGTGTTGTAGGCTGGGCCCACCAACTTTGAAAAAAGCTGGGTTGCCAGGTCTGCATACTCGGTATCCTGGCCAATAAAGCTGTCGGGGTGTAATTTCCGCGCAATTTTGAGATAGCGCTTCCGAATTGTATTGGTCTCTGCCGTGATGGGAACGCCTAAAATTGCATGGCAATCGGTGAAGTCATCGAGGGAAAAGAGACCTTTATTAACTTGAAAAGACATATTTCAGCCCTATCTATAAAAAAAATAATGGCGAATATGAGTAGGACCTCTGTACCGGACAAAACCCTGGAAATACCTACTATACAAGGGTTTTAGGCGATCAGCCTCAAATGCTTAGCCTACAAGGGTTTGGGGCCATGCTGATCACTTTTTTGTCCGGTACTTAGGAG
>JAYKIB010000323.1:0-4891 GCA_035285005.1 Prochlorothrix sp. | reverse complement strand
GTTGAAGGGGAAAACACTCGATTGAGACATTATCTCGCTCGTTTACATCGTAAGACCCTGTGCTATTCCAAGTCCGTAGAGATGCTGAAACACTCAGTTCGTCTGCTACTTCACTACCTCAAGTTTGGTGAGGTGCCCATTCCGAGGCCGGTTCATACTTGAATTCAGCAACGCCGTAAAACCTTGGATTTTTCGAGGTGCCCTAAGGTTTCTAACGTGAATTAATGGCACGCCCTGGGGACACTTTGATTCCTGGGTCTGTGCCCCTCTCCGTGCCAATCCCAAAAGAGACACAGGGGAAACTCTGGGGGCGTGATCCACCGTCATACTGACTACTAAAGCCACCTTAGGGCAAGGTTTGGCAACGGACACATCCATTGAGGATCCCATCATGAAATCCCCCATCTTTTCCTCGGCCCGCGTCACTGCCCCGCGTTTCAACACCACGATCCTTCGGATCTTGGGGGTCATGGCGGGACTGTTAGGCACAACTCTCACCGCCCATGCCCTGACCTCCAGCGATCTCCCCACCACCATTGAGGGAGAGTCGGGCGGCCCAGAGAGTACCCAAAGCTGTGGCTCGATCGCCAGCACTCCCCACGCGGAGTTGGAGCTCAGCAGTGCCACCTATCTCAAGTTGAGTGTCACAGGGGGCAATGATCCTACCCTTTATATTCAGGGTCCTCTGAATCTGTGTGTTCTGAGTGATAAGACCAGTGATGACGGTCTCCAAACCTCTGGGCGCTGGCCCGCAGGGACTTACCAAATCTTTGTCGGTGAGAAAGATGTTGTTGGTCAAGACATGACCTTGTCTATCCAAAACTCTGACTAAGAGGCGGGCACCTCGAAATCCAGAGGCATCTCCAATGCGTGATACCAGGACCGTAGCCAGCCTTGGCCGCCTTGGACTTGGCCTGAGTTTCCCGCTTGCCCATTCCACTAAGGCGTTATTCCGTCACCATGTCCATCACTATGTTTCAGTCATTATTCGATCGATCCGTGTTTAAATCTCACTACTACCGCAAAATCACCCTCCGGGCTTCCCAATCCTTGGGGGCTCTTGCCCTAGTACTTAATTTAGGGATACCTCTCGCCCAAGCTGGGGATCCCTTCCGGACTAGCAATCCCGCCGCGATCGGTCCCCACACGGAAGCCGCCTTCCGCGCCATGATGGAGCGGGGCAATTACCGGGAAGCCGCGCATCACCTAGACATGGCCCAGGATGCGGAAGCCACCGATCCCCTCGTCTATGCCATGCTGGCGTCTCTGGCCTACCTTAGCGAAGACTGGAGTGCCCTCCAAGGCCATGCCCGCCAAACCCTCTCGGCGGCGGAAGCTCTGCAAGGATCGAGTCCTTTACGGAGTCATCTCTACACGGCGATCGGTCACTTTTTGGAAGGTGCCCATGTGTTGAGTCCGGCGGGGGAAGGCACGTTACGCGGTGTCCCGACGGCCCTCAGCAAGCTGGAGGCTGTGTATGGTGCTCTGGGGGAAGCGAAGAAAATCGATCCAAATGATCCAGAGCTAAATCTGATTCAGGGCTTTATGGATCTGCAAATTGCGGTTAATTTGCCCCTCACCAGCCCCCGCAAGGCGATCGAACGCTTGGAAGCTAATGCGGCGCCTGAATTTATTGCAGATTGGGGGATTGCCCTGGCCTACCGTGATCTGGATAAGCTCGCTGAGGCACTCGATCGCGTGAATGGGGCGATCGTGGCCACCAATGGCCAAAACCCCCAGCTGTATCACCTCCGCGCCCAAATTTTCCGCAAGCAAGGGGAAGCTGGGGATCCGGCAGCATTCGATCGAGCGCGAGCTGACTTTGAGAAGGCCCTGATGGGAGCCAATAACCTGCCCAGTCAGATTGTGGGGGAGATTGCCTATGAGTATTGCCGTAATCAGGCCAACTTAGATCAAATGAGTCGAGATTGTGGCGCTTTCAAGCGGGCCGCCAGCCAGACAACTACGGTGTGGGGACCTGAGGTGATGCCCGTGCTAGAGGGTCTCACCCCCGATGCTGAGGCAGAGGTCGCAGAGGAAGACGCGAGTGACACCACTACGGCCATGGAGGCTATGGAAGGCCACGGTGCCGAAGAACTCGACTCCGCTGGGAACGCCACAAACGAAGCCACGAACTAAGGGACTTGCCGCTGCGGCATTGCCGGACAGTGATGCATATCGTCCAGGTGCATTAGGACATCGTGGGGCCGAGAGTTCCTGGCTAGATGGGGGATTCTTTCCCAGATGGGTCATGTGCAACTGGAGGGAGGTCACCTAGCATCTTGCCGATGCTAGGGGGGGAGTTGCCACGCCTGCGGCGTGGCAACTCCTGTCTTGTGTGGCACAGTTGCAAACCTAGTGGGCTGACAAAAAATACTGTATTGGGCGCGCAAACCGCTCCCCTACAGAGGTTTGGCATCCTAGGGTTTAGGTTTCCTGACCCGCCCTCTGGGCCTGGATTTGACCCACTTTTGTCAGCTAATCAGGTTGCAAACAGTGCTGTAACAACTGGGTGATTGCCATAGCGATCCTTGGGAGAACTTGCTAAGGTTAAAAGCTAATTCAGGGCACCTCGACATCACCCAAGTTTTTGGGAGATTGCCCGTGCAAGACTCAGGGTTAGGAGTGAGCTTCGACTCGGCTCAGCTCACCCCAATTCATCGAGGTGCCTTGCCTAGAATTCCAGACCTCATCTAGGTTTTTCCATCCTTCGGTACTGTACCCATGAGCCCATCCCCCGCTGATCCCGCCGCTCGCACTCCCTCTGACCTCTCGGCCCTAGTCCTCCGATCGGCCACTCCTGCTGACGTTCTGAAAATTGCCTTTCTCATCCGCCAATTGGCAATCTACGAGCGCTTAGAAGATGAAATGGTTGGTGATCCCCAGGATTTAAGTCGCCATCTGTTTGGGGAGCGGCCCTACGCGGAGGCTATCTTGGCGGAATGGGAGGGTGAGAGTATTGGTTTAGCGCTCTTTTTTCACAACTACTCAACGTTTTTGATGCAACCCGGCCTGTACCTTGAGGATCTGTTTGTGATGCCCCAATATCGGGGACGAGGGGTGGGAAAAGCCTTGTTACAACACCTAGCCCAAATTGCGATCGATCGGGGCTGTGGTCGCTTTGAGTGGTCAGTTTTAGACTGGAATACTCCGGCGATCGAGTTTTACCAAAGCCAGGGGGCTGAAGTTCTCCAGGAGTGGCGCATTTGTCGGGTCACAGGGCAAGCCCTCACGGAGTTAGCCCAGACCCCCACCCAAACCTCAACGTCCTGACCCTTGAATAGTTCAAGGTGCCCGTTAATCGTTGAAGTCGGGGGGGACGTTGATACCGTTACAGCGCAAAGACCGTCGATCCGTGCGTCGGGGGCGGGGAAACTCTCGCCCCAGGGACCGGACCACTAGTTCTTGGTATCCCGTCGATCGATCGATCTCACGCTGAAAGGTATAGTCCGGCAACTCCGCCACCACAATTTCCGCCGTGGTATACACCAAGCATCCCGGCTCCACCTGCCCCCCCAAGGTCTGCCCAGTCTTATCCGCCACCGCTAGCCTTAAATTAACCCCGTAGATCGACAGGGTGCCGCTGAGGGACAAAATCTCAAATTTACGTCGCAACACCTTCGGCACTGTGCAGTTGGCAAAGCGTAGACTAGCTTGGTGCAGACTGCCCACAGTGGTTAGGACACACCCAGCCAGGAGGTTCTTTTCGGCGGCAAACTGTTTCAGTCCTTGCTTTAAGTCTTCGTTGGGCTTGAGGCGTAATGCATAAACCTTCATGGCAAAAGGAGCAGGGGAGCTTCTCCGCTGGGGTATTGGCTTGAGGATAGGGCTAGTGTACCCGATCGACCTGAGGGGCCTTCTAAAACTTCAAATTTCTGCCCTGACGATGGAGCCAAATGATACAGCCAAATCTAGAGCCCGATCGATCGCCACCGCCAACCAGCCCACGGTCTACGATCCTGGTTGTGGATGATCGACCGGAAAACTTGACGCTCCTCGCTGCGGTCCTGAAAACGGACTATCGTGTGCGGGTCGTAACCCAGGGCCAAAAGGCGCTAGAGATTGCCCGATCGGCAAAGCCACTGGATTTGATTTTGCTTGATATTGTGATGCCGGAATTGGACGGGTATGCGGTGTGCCATCGCCTTAAGTCCGATCCCAAAACCGCCCCAATCCCCGTGATTTTTGTGACGGCCTTGGAAGAGGTGGGAGCAAACTTGCAGGTCGATCGGTGGGGCGCTGTGGACTACATTCTCAAACCGATTAGCCCGATCGAAGTGCAGACGAAGGTGCGCCGCTATTTACCGGAGCAGGTATCGTAACCGCCGGCACTGAATTTTACGCTTTGTAAAGCAGATGGGGCATTCAAGGCTCTGCTGAGAGCAACCGAGGGGGTAGATCGGCTAGGCTGTAGTGACAGCGCTGTGCGCCACTGGGTGCGTCACTGGGTGCGTGACTGGGTGCGCCACGGTCAGCCACTATTCACAACAGTCCCGTGCAAAACGGGTGCTGCTCTACCTGCGGCGGGGTAATTCCCGGTACTGGATGCATCTACAGGATGCTGTCAAGCAAGTCATACGCCCGATCGATGGCCATTTTGGTGACGATCGATCCCTCAAAGAATTTAGATTTTTGCCCAGCCGCCCCAGTCAAAGTCAGCATCGAGGACTCCGACTACTGCGCCTCCGATAACAATTCCGACAACATTCCTATGAGCCAATATCAATACCGTAATATTGTTGAACTGTTGGTGGAGCAAGAGGTGGACCTCTGTACCGGACAAAACCCTGGAAATACCTACTATACAAGGGTTTTAGGCGATCAGCCTCAAATGCTTAGCCTACAAGGGTTTGGGGCCATGCTGATCACTTTTTTGTCCGGTACTTAGGAG
>JAYKIB010000322.1:0-3962 GCA_035285005.1 Prochlorothrix sp. | reverse complement strand
TAACGTATCAGAAATTGTAAAGGCCGCCTCATTACGGACTTTTGTTCTAAAAATCACGAGCATAATGGGCGGCTGGATGGATCTGAGGGCGCGGGTTGAGAGTCACGCTCACGATAAAGAAAGGACGAGGAAAGCTGGGGTCTGATGCGATGAGCGATGGTAACCCCAAGGGAAACCTCAAAATTTCCCCTAGTACTCCAGCCGTCCGCTGCCGCGATAGTCGGAGAAGGGAGAGGGAGAGGGAAAGGTGGGGATCTGTAGAAAGGAAGTGGCCATGGCGTAGTGGTCCTTAGTGCTCGAATGGATTCACTCACCCATACAGAAAATCGCGAGAACAATCAGGATATTTATGACTGGGATTCTAAAATCTTGGGTCCTGGGGGACCCCCTGTGGGTCCCTTGAAAACATCTGTTTTCCGGCCCTAGGGCCGGGTTTGCTGTGGGGTTTGCGGGGTGATCTCATTTTGGAAGCCCTCACCCTAAATCCCTCTCCCAAAGAGGGAGAGGGACTTTGAGAAGTCTCACTCCCCTTCTCTCGGCTTGGGAGAAGCGATGTCCTGAGCGCAGTCGTTGGCTTCGCCTGCCCGGAGGGCATAGGGGGCTGGGGGATGAGGGCCAGACTCGCCAAAGTGAGATGCACCCTCTCGATTAATTGTGGCCGCCGGCCACAACCCTGATTGTGCCGTGGACACCGTGGTAGACAGTTGAATTTTTTGAGGTGCCCGGAATTGAGTTGAGGGGATGGGTGACCTGGCCTCTGTTCTGGGTCTGGGGCCGATCGATCGGAGGATGGTCCCCACCCTGGACAAACGGAACAGATTTGGTATATATCAAGAAACTCGTACTTTTTCCCCCGAGATATTTCGATTTCCCCTGGGGCACCTGGGCACCTCGATTAATCCGAACTTTTGGGAGACCGCCCACGGCAGAATCAAGGTGGGGTTGCGCGGCGAAGCCGCGCAACCCCATTAATCGAGGTGTCCTAGAGCACCTCATTTAATGGGGTTAGGTGGTTAATCGGGTTGGGCGGTGAAGTCAACCCATCCCGGATCCCTGCGTGGGTTACGGGACGGAAATATGGATTTTTTGCAAGCTCCGGTGTGGGGCAGCAGCAGCTTTCTTCGTAAAATTCCTGAAGTAATCTAAAAGCTACGGGCGTGTGATCTCGGTGTACGTGTGACGGACGATTACGTGTGACCTACGATTGCATGTAATTGACAGAATGATTCATTCTGCCTATAGCGTGGCATCAGTAGACCTTACCCCCTCTGCTTAACCTCCCCCAGTCCAGCTTTCCAGCTCCATCACATCGGGACCTTTCGCCCTGCTAACCATGGCTAAACCCTCTCATGTTCGCGTGCGCCGATCGCCCCACGCCGTTCGCCCTAAGGTGCGGCGGTCTCGTCGCGCCCATATCGCCCGGTGGCTTCTGATCGCGGCAGGACTCACGGGAGCGACGATCGTCTCGGCCACGGTGGGCGCGTTTTTGGCTTTTTCCCTGTCCAGTACCCCCCTCTTACAAACGGAACTGACGGATGACGAAGCGGCGGTATTTGCAGCGGAGGGGGATTTGATCAATGCCGGAGGGCTGCGCCTCACCCTGCCCCGTCTGACCCGCCCCGTCAATATTCTGGTCCTGGGGACCAAGGTGCTGTCTACGGATGTCTATAATGCGCCACCGGAGACCCAAAACCTGGGCTACCATGCTTTGGTCAATTCGTTTGATGGCCTCACGGATACGATGGTGCTGGTGCGCTTTGATCCCTTTACGGAAGAACTGACGGCCCTGTCGATTCCTCGGGATACCCGGTCCCATATCCAGGGCTATGGCATGACGAAGATTAATGAGGCGAATGTCTATGGGGGACCGGCCCTGACTGCCCAGACGGTGAGTGAGTTGCTGAATGGGGTGCCGATCGATCGCTACGTGCGCCTCAATGTTCAAGGGGTTGAGAAGCTGATCGATGCCTTGGGGGGAGTGACGGTGTATGTGCCCCGAGATATGAAGTATCAGGATGATAGCCAGCACCTCTATATCAATCTGAAAGAGGGAGAGCAGCATTTAGACGGGGATAAGGCGTTACAGTTTCTCCGCTTCCGTTACGACAGTTATGGCGATATTGGTCGGATTCAGCGCCAACAGATGCTGATGCGTGCCTTGACGGAACAGGCCCTTACCCCCCGAACGGTGGGCCGTCTGCCCCAAATTGTTTCTGTGATTCGGGAGAATTTGGATACGAATCTGTCGGTGGAAGAATTGTCGGCGCTGGTGGGATTTGCCCGCAAGGTTGGCCGTGATCAGGTCCAGATGCTGATGTTGCCGGGGGACTTCAGTGACCCGACCGCCTATGAGGTGAGTTACTGGTTGCCTGATTATGGTGATATTGATGCAATGGCCTATCAATACTTCGATACGGGGCACGAAACTGCGATTCAATCGGCCTTACCAGCTAGTGTGCGGGTTTCGGTCCAGAACAGCACCAATTCTCCGAATGCGGGTAATTCACTGGCCGATGAGTTGTATGCCTTGGGTTATGCCAATATTTATGTGGATGTGGACTGGCCGGAGACCTTAACCACAACCCACATCATTGCCCAGCGCGGGAACCGCCGCCAAGCAGAGGTGATTCGACAAGCCTTGGGGTTTGGGGAGGTGTTGGTGGAAAGTACGGGAGACTTGACATCGGATGTGACAATTCGTTTGGGTGAGGACTGGTTTCAGCAAGCCCAACTGTAGAGAGCAGCCGAAAGGACAGCCGAAAGGATAGCCCAAGGGCCTCTGAAATGGGGTAGCCGAGACCTTGGTTTTTGGGCGCAGTCGATTACAATAAGCACCAAAACTTGAGGGCCCCTCGATTCATCCCAATGTTTGGGAGATGGCTCCCGGTCAGAGGCAAGGTGGAGGGGGGCAGCGAAGCCGCCCCCCTCCGTAAATCAAGGGGTCTTGGTTGGAAGTTTTCGAGGTGCTCTGGATTCCAGAGCTGGGGATGTTTGTCCTTATTCCAGAGCTGGAGATGTTTGTCCTTTGGCCGATCGATCTTATCGCCCGTCTACCCTTGGCTAGGTGCCCATGACTATAGCGGAGTGCTATCAAATTTTAGGTTTACGATCGGGGGCGAGTTATCGCGATATTAAAGAAGCCTATCGTCGCTTAGCCCGTGAGTATCACCCGGATATGAATACGGACAAGGCGGGAGCGGAGGCCCAGTTTATTCAACTCACCCAGGCCTATCAGAGGCTGTTGGCTGTGGTGCCGACGGAGAGCCGGGGAACCGGGGAGTATCGCCGCGACGCAGGGCGTAACGGGGCCGCAAACGGAGCGACCCGCCGTGATGCGGAAACTTCTGGAACGTCTGGGACTGCTGGGCCGACACGGGGCTGGGAGTCTCGGGGGGAACCCCAGGTGCGGGTACGGGTGCAGACTCCTCGATCGGCGGGGGATGGGGGTCGCGATCGATCGACGGACTCGGGGGACGGGGTGCAGTACCAAGCGCCGCTATCGGAGATCGATCGGCAGTTAAAGCACCAGTCATACCATCAATTGCGGAGTTTGTTGCAAAACCGGCGTTTTCCCCGGGCGATCGCCTTGGTGGAGGGATTATCGCAGCGTTTGCCCCAGGATCGGGAGGTGCGACAGTGGCAGGCGATTACGTACCAGCGTTGGGGACGGCAGCTGATCCAAGAGAAGCAGTATGACAAAGCGCGGGTGTATTTGAAGAAGGCCCTGAAGGCGGATCCCCACAATAAGTCGTTGTGGCTGGAGGTGGAAAAGGAGTTCCAGAAGCTGGAGCGGGTGTATTAAAGGGCACCTCGATTAATTGGGTTGGGCGGCGAAGCCGCCCAACCCAAACCCCGACTCTTGCGTGGGCTGTCTCCCAAAAATTCAGATTAATCGAGGTGCCCTAAAGGATATTTGGAAACCTAAGAAAATCCCCGGTTCCAAGTCCCTCGACGAGGTTACG
>JAYKIB010000321.1:0-4517 GCA_035285005.1 Prochlorothrix sp. | reverse complement strand
GCCGCCCAACCCAAACCCCGACTCTTGCGTGGGCTGTCTCCCAAAAATTCAGATTAATCGAGGTGCCCTAAAGGATATTTGGAAACCTAAGAAAATCCCCGGTTCCAAGTCCCTCGACGAGGTTACGAGGTTCTAGCGGTTTTATGAAACTGCCCTGCCAGCCCCGATTCTGACGGGGGCATAGAACGAGAATTTAGACTTTTTGAGGGACCCGTTCCATTCTTCTTCTCCAACGAATTGCAAACGATCGCGCAACAAATTGCTAAAGATTTTCGCCACATCCGCCCCAGATCCCGAGGCAGTCGCTAAGGTGGTGTTGACCGGATGGGATCACTCAGGCTACCCATCGGTGCGATCGAACCTCCCTGCACCGGATTTAACCCACACAGAGATTTACCCACACTGAATTTTTGGAGAAAAGCCCTATGGATACCAAGATGATTCTGGTCGTTTTGACGGGAATTTTTACCCTCACTACTCTGTTCTTTGGCACCCGCAACGGCTTTTATGATAGCGACGACTACCATGGCAACGGGTCAGCCCATTAGGGCGTGGAGGGCGGTTGCCGACGCTGGGTAAACCACGCCTGGAGCTGCTGCTGGGCCGATCGCCCCAAAATCCCCGCCACAACCTGCAAATGATGGTGGGCAGCGGGATGGGCTGGCAAATTCAACTGGGACCCCACAGCCCCCGCCTTGGGATCATCGGCCCCATACACTAGACAGCCCACCCGCGCCTGGACGATCGCCCCGGCACACATGGGGCAGGGTTCCAAGGACACATACAATGTACAGTCCGTCAGATGCCAGTCTTGCCGTCGCTGGCCCGCTAAGCGCAGGGCCACAATTTCTGCATGGGCCGTAGGATCCCGATCGCGTTCCCGGCGGTTCTCGCCCTCCGCCAGGAGGTTCCCCGCCCGATCGACAATCACGGCCCCCACCGGCACTTCCCCCGCTGTTCCGGCTGCCTCGGCCAGCTCCAGGGCGCGGGTCATCCAGCGGCGGTGTTCTTGGTACTGGGGATGGTGGAAGGGTGCAGGGGGAAGGGAGGGCGATGGCATAGGGAAGGAGAGCGGTGGCGACGCTGTAATGACGCTGTGATGCTGCTGTTGTTACCGGATTTTGGCTGCTGGATTTCCTGCTCCTGGGTTGTTGCGATCGGATTTCCTGCGATCGGATTTCCTGCGACTGACTCTGGTGCCACATCACGGGATCAGGGCACTGTGGTCTGGCTTAGGGGGACAAATTCCACCGTATTCGCGCGAATTCGCATTTCAAAGTGGCAAAAAAAGTTTTGTCCCAAGAGTCCCTCCTCTGCCCCACGATCGTCCCCAATCAACACCTCCAAATTCTTCACCGTTGCCCCGCCGACCGCGATCGATCGCAGTCGCCCGGTTCCCATTTCCACCACCCGTCCATCGGCTACCCGCGTGTACTGTCGCCCCGTTGCCCCTAGCCCCAGGATCCGGGCTTGCTCTGCGGTTAGCAGTGTGGTGGTGCAACCCGTATCCAGCACCATTTCAACGGTGATTTGATCGTTCAGCACCACGGCCAGAACGGGGGAACTGCCTGCTCGGGCCTGGATCGGCACCTCAAAGCCCTCCGATCGGGAGGGAGTGAGCAGGGCCCTAATTTTGTCCTGGAGTCGATCGTGGTTCGATCGATCGCCCCGATTGAGCCAGAGGGCCGCCGCTGCGCGGTAGGCGGCGAGGGCATGGGATAGGGACGCGGATTCCGGTGTTGCCTTGGTTGGGGTGGTCGTGGAGTCTAGGGTCGATCGAGCTGGGTGTTGGGTTGGATTCGAGGTGGAATTCGAGGCCGCATTTGAGGTCGCATGCTGGGCCCGATGCTGGGCGACGTAGAGATCGCCTTTACTCTCCTGGAGATCGGGCTGTTGGGGGGCCAAGGCGATCGCCCGATCGTAATCGGCCACCGCCGCTGCCCATGTTTGTAATTGCCCCTGGGCCCTGGCCCGCAGCGCTAGGGCAATGACGGCCCCAGGGACGTGCTCCAACCAGCGATCGCAGTCCTGGACGGTGCCCACCGCATCCCCTAACCTGAGGCGCAGTCGGGCTCGCTCGGCGTAAATCTGGTGCTGGTGTGGGTTGTGGGCGAGAGCCCGCTCAAAGTCTTGGAAAGCGTCTTGAATCCGGCCCAATCGTCCCAAAATAATCCCGCGCTGGACCAAAGCGTTTAAATCCTGCGGATCAAGCTGTAATACCCAGGTCACATCCTCCAGAGCCGCTTGGTAGTCGCCGTTCTCAATCTTTTGCTGGACCGACTGCTGGTAGGACTGGGCGATGGGGTCCGGGGCTGGGGGTTTCGGGGCTGGGTTTTGGAGAGCTGGGTCTTGGAGAGGTACTGACGCAGGCGGCCTGTGTGGGCGATCGGTGGCCAATACATTTTGGGGCTGTTTCCGCCAGTGGCGAATCTGCTCCCGGCATTGATCGATCGCTCTGCGATCGGGATCCTCAGCCTGTTCATAGGCTTCGATCGCATCTGTGTAGGCGGCAATTGCTCCGGCCCAATCTCGCTGCTGCGCCTTAGCCTTGCCTAACACCCGCAGGGCCGCAGGCCACTGGGGCCGCAAGACTAACGCTTGCTGTGCATCGATCGCCGCAAGTTTTCCCTGTCCTAAGCCCAATTGGGCCATGGCACGACCATAGTGGGCGGCGGGTGTTGGTCCCTGCGTTAGCACCTGGCTGTAGTCAGCCACCGCCCCAGCAAAGTCCTGTAATTTGAGGCGAAGTTGGGCTTGCTCAAGCAGTCTGTCCGCAGCGGTCATAGGTGGTTATGGGGAAGGGTTTCAGGTGAGGGTGGTGCAGGTCAAAGTCATAGAAGCGGGGGTGGACGGCCTCGCCGCGCAACCCAACCCTGATTCTGCCGTGGGTATTGCGGTGAAAATCTGTATTAATCGAGGTGCCCTGTGAACACCGTGGTAGAAATTTACATTTTTCGAGGTGCCCGTTAGAAAAACCTGGGTCAGAGCAACAGGGACTGCAGGAACAGCAATCCCGTAGAAACCCACCGCAATTGCTTACGCTGCTCGCCGCTCCTATAATCCCTGCCCCACCGCCAGGGCCAAAACCCGACCGCGATATTCCACGATCGCCTTGCCCTGGGCCACAGCCAAAAGCACCCAGCCCCGATCGCCCACGGCCTCACCGGGCGCGATCCGTTGGGTTACGCCATTGACCTTAAAGAGGGCCAAGGACCGGTTGCCATTTTCCAAGACCCCCATCAACAGCGGCACCGCTGGAGTCGCTGGCCCGAGGCTTGAATCCAGTACGCCCGGTGCGCCTTCGGTGCCGCTGCCACCACCGATCCCCGCTCTGCCTCCCAGCATTGTGTCCGAGGGGAATGCTGCCCGCCCCGTCAGGCGCGAGTCCGGGGCCAGGGCCGCGACAGGGACTGGCGGTAAGGAGACCGACGGAGGGGCGGAGGCGGTGCCGATGGAACCCCCTAGACCTGGGCTGAGGGTGGTTTGAGGAGAGGTTCCCCCCAAGGTGGGCTGGGGGAAAGGCATCCCTTGGGGGCCCGTGTTGGGGTATCCCGAGCCATATCCCGCACCGTCAGACTGGCCAAGATTGGGAAAATAGGTGCCGGGGACCCAATTCGGATCACCGTTGGGACTCGTGCCTGGTCCAGGGTTTTGGTTGTAATAGAACCGATCCACCATGATGGGGGTGGGGGGGAGTGCTTGCCCCGATCCGGAACGGGCCGCAGGTCGGTTGCCCGTCGAAGCCAAGGCGGCATTGGCCTGTTGTTGCCACTCAATGCGTTGAAAAGCCGTTAACAGGGATTGGGTTTCTGGGGGAGCAATGGCCCCAAAACTGCTGCTGGCAATGCTGCTGTCCGCTACGCCGCTGTTGCCCACCCCCAGTCGATCGATCTGTTGTGCTGCGGGGCTATCCATGGGGCTAGGGTTAGGGGTGCCCGCATCCTCGGTGAGGGGCTGGCCAGTCCAACCATAGAGTATGGACCCCACGGCTGTCCCAAAGGACACCAGCACGCCAACTTGCAAGACCCGACCGACCCGATCGCCACTGAGGATTTGGCCTATGCGGCCTCGCCAGGATCGGAACCCCGTCCCCCCATCGGGCGGAACCCACAACACGATGGAACTCTCTTCAACCTTGGCTTCCGCCAAGGGTTGGGGGGTAGGGAAGGGATCCCGGGATAAGGGAGCCGGTGTGCGGGGGGTCGCCCACAGGTCTCCGTAGCGGGGTTTGCTGGACTGGGTGAAAAAGGCGGGGTGGCGATGGGCAGTGGGCGCATTGTGCAACGCATTGTGCAGCGAATTGTGCAGCGCATCAGCCGACCCATCATCTGGTGCAACTGGTGCAGCGGAAGGGGGTGCGGAGTCGGTGGGGTGGGGAGATGGGGAGGTGGGTAAGAGAGCGCCGAGCAGCGCAGCAGGGGAAGCCATGTTGACAGGCCGAGTTTCGGAGGCTGCTGCGGGGGACGCAGCGGAGGGTGTGGCGGGTTCAGTCGGTTCAGTCGGTTCAGTCGGTTCAG
>JAYKIB010000320.1:0-3027 GCA_035285005.1 Prochlorothrix sp. | reverse complement strand
CCCCGTCTTCCTTCCAGACCACATAGCTGCGCCGTGAATTCCCCCCTTTTCTGCGGTCTACCCCCAGGCTCAGAAAGGCATCGGGGACCACCGGGACATTGGGATTATCGCCGGAGGTGTGAAAGATTCCCATATCCACACCAAAAAACCAGTCCTGTCGGTTTGCCCAGAGGCGTAGGAGGGTAGTGAGCAGGAGATTAGGCAGAAGGTTTTGGTCTTCGTTATCCACGGGGGTATCGTCGGAACAGAGCAGTTCCTCAGGTTCGGGGAGACGTAAGGGTTGGTGGGGCTGTTGGTCGGTTAGGAGCATAGGGCAAAGGGGTAACCGCAACGGCGAGGGGGGCTTGGGTGGATGTGTTCTGATTGTAGCGAGGGGCAGAGCAGTGCAGAGTGGTACGGGGGAAAAGGGGAAAACTTGTGCGCCGATGGAGCGCATCAGTAGTCAGTTCAACAGATTTTGGTGTCACTCCAGGGTACCTCGATTAATTGTGGGGGACGGCTTCGCCGCCCCCCACAACCCTGATTCTTGCGTAGGTCACTGGGCAAAAATTGGAATTTTTCGAGGTGCCCAGTTTACAAAATTCGGCCAGAAGCAGATCGATTAAGATATCGCCCCATGCCAGCTTCCCCGAGCCATGTTTCACCATCCACAATCAGATTGCCCCGCAGAAATACCTTCTGAACTTTGCCCTGGACTTCGCGCCCTTCAAACAAAGAATAATCGACATTGGAATGATGGGTACTAGCGCTTAGAGTGTGACGTTTATTAGGGTCAAATAGAATAATATCTGCATCGCTACCGACAGCGATCGTCCCCTTCTGGGGAAACAAGCCAAACATTTTTGCTGGCGCAGTAGAGGTCAGTTGGACAAACCGATTTAGGTTAATTCGCCCAGCCGCAACCCCCCCGTCATAGAGCAGCGAGAGTCGAAACTCTACACCCGGTGCCCCATTGGGGATTTTAGAAAAGTCATCTTTACCGTATTGCTTTGATTTGAGAATGCCATAGGCATTTTCGTTAAAGCAGAAGGGACAGTGATCCGTCGCTACAATTTGGAGATCATCAAATCGTAATCCGCGCCACAGGGCATGTTGGCATTTATGATCCCGTAGCGGGGGGGTCATCACAAATTTGGCACTTTCAAAATCAGGGCGATCGTACTCGCTACGATCGAGAAACAGGTAGTGGGGACAGGTTTCGGCAAAGGCAGGAATGCCGCGATCCCGTGCCTCAACCACCGCATCCAGAGCTTCTTTAGCCGAGAGGTGAACGATGTAAACCGGCACCTCCGCCAACTCCGCAATGCGAATCACCCGATGGGTGGCCTCCCCCTCCATCAATTGTGGGCGAGTCAGTTGGTGATATTGGGGGGAGGTATTACCGGCCTCCAGGGCTTCCTCAATCAACGCTTGAATCACAATGCCATTTTCAGCGTGGAGGTTTACCATCCCGCCATGGTCGCCCACTTTACGCATTGTGCGGTAAATCGCTGCATCATCCACCATCACCACGCCGGGATAGGCCATGTAGAGCTTGAAGCTGGACACGCCATCCTGATTGATCAAGTCGGGTAATTCTGATAGTGCTGCTGCGGTGACATCCGTCAAAATAACGTGAAATCCATAGTCCACGCAGCACTGGGGTTCAGCAGCAGCCAAGCGACGATCGAGGGCCTGCTTGGGACTATCCCCTTTAAACTGTTGGGCAAAATCAATGATGGTGGTGGTGCCGCCAAAGGCTGCGGATTTGGTTCCACTTTCAAAGGTGTCGCAGGTTTCAATGCCATTGCCCATGGGCGTTTCCATGTGGACATGCACATCAATGCCACCCGGCATCACCAACAGTCCAGTCGCATCATGTTGCTCCGCATCATCCACATTGAGTTGACGGGCGATCGCCTCAATCCTCCCGTTTTCAATCAAAATATCCGCCACATAATCATCAACCGCAGTGACAATATGTCCGCCTTTGATTAACACTTTGCTCATGACAGTCTCCAGTTTTGCCCAAATTTTCGGTATTCCAGTCCTGAGCAACTTGCTTGAGGATATCCATCGCTCCAATAACACGAGGAAACCCCGACTTATTGTGATGGATGGCCAAGCCACCCATCACAACCCTAATTCTTGCGTGGGTACGGGACGAAAACTTGGATTGTTTGAGGTGCCCATTACGGGCTATTAACTTGAGGTGCAGGAGTGCGGCGCGGCGCGCTGCACTCTTCCTTTCAATTTTTCTGCTTTTAGGGGACCTCGATTAATTGTGGGGGGCGGCGAAGCCGCCCCCCACAACCCTGATTCTTGCGTAGGCCACTGGGCAAAAATTGGAATTTTTCGAGGTGCCCTTCAGTTTTTCTGCTTTCAGTGAAAAGCCCAATGACACGACTACGTAGAGGGTGATTGGGCCTTATAAGCGGCCCAGCCACCGTAGTCAGAGATATCTGGCCAGCCCTGTTCTTCAATCAATTTTTGGGGATAGAGCATGGCGATCGCCACCCCACCGTCGTCTAGTTCCACCTCAGCGGGATACATGTGGGGGGGTTCAGTGGAAACCAGATGGTCATATTGCTCCGCCGTGAGGTCGTAGAGTTCACCGGGAATGGCAATTCCACCGGATTCCACCTCATAAATACCGGGATGCCACCCATTCTGAACGGAATGTAAGCGATATTTGGCCGCTGTTTTTGCAGGCCTCAAAAATGTCGCGGATTGTAGATTACCGTGATCGGGCTGCCCTCGCAGCGCAGAACCACAGATAAATACAATTTTCGACGGTACGTCGGTCATGAGTGTAGTCCTCTGAGTCTGGGTGAGCGACTCCATGCCTTCTGGATGAGTGAGTTAGAGACGCTCCAAGGGACGCTAGGGCGTGTCCTTAAAGAACGGTAGAGACCTAGCGATATCAGCATTGCACGCCCGCCCCAGTGGCAGGGGCTAGGGGCCGCGTCCCTGGTTCTGAGGGCAGTCTAGGGTTAATGATGACAGCCCCTAGTTCTCACTCAAGGGCACCTCGATTAATTCAAATTT
>JAYKIB010000319.1:0-13260 GCA_035285005.1 Prochlorothrix sp. | reverse complement strand
AGGTGCCCTACAGGATGATTGCGCTGTGAAAACTTGTGGGGGACGGTGCGGTGATGCCGCAGGTTTCTTCCCCGATCGCCCCAAGCTGTCTTCCGTAGCGTTCTAAGAGGATGTTTGGAAACCTAAGAAAATCCCCCCTAACCCCCCTTTACAAGAGGGGGGACGGCCTCTTCTTCCCTCGTCAAAAGGGGGACCAAGAGGGATTCGGCAAGGGCCTACGGCCCTTGGCCGCAGTTTCCAAACATCCTCTAAGCCTCTGTACCGGACAAAAGTTTGTAAACGCCTACCATACAAGGGTTTCAGACGATCAGACTCAAATGCCTACCCTGTAAGGGTTTAGGGCCATTCTGATCACTTTTTTGTCCGGTCCTGAGCCTCTAAGCAACCTCAAAACCAACGGGTTGGGACTTCCCTCAACACACTAGACACAGATAACATGGATAGTTTCTGCTTCTCTTCGTCTCGTGGTCTGTCAGCGCAGGTACAGGATTAAATTGCTACCACTCGATTGCCGAAGTCGGCTCTGAATCAGGTGTTGCAATGTGTTTTTCATCCCACTGCTGTAACTAAAATTAACAGCAAATATTCCCTTTGTCAAGGGCGAGACTAATGGCAGCTCCCTCGAGGAATACCCATTTCTCCCTTATTCGGTGATCAGAGCACCTCGATTTATTACAGTTTTTGAGCGATGATTCATGCGGCAATAAGGGTTGAAAGGGAGCGGCTGTATGGTCCCTATCGGGGTGGGATGGGCAGCCTTGCCGCTCACCATAATTAATTGAGGTGTCCCCTAGAAAATGCTGTAATTTAAGGTGTTGAATTGCTAAAAAAAAGGATTGAAATCCGGGTGTATCCCACTTTCGCAGATTCACCCTCATCCCCCAGCCCCCTATGCCCTCCGGGCAGGCGAAGCCAACGACTGCGCTCAGGACATCGCCCGTTCGACTGCGCTCAGGACACCGCTTCTCCCAAGCCGGGAGAAGGGGAGTGAGACTTCTTAAAGTCCCTCTCCCGTTCTGGGAGAGGGATTTAGGGTGAGGGCCATTGCTGTAGGGGGTTTCTAGGGGGTTTTAACAAAAGTGGGATGCTCCCAATACTCCAGGACCTCTCAATTAATTCAAATTTTTAGAAAATAGCCCACCCAAGGCCCAGGGTCGGATGGGGGAACGAAGCCGCCCCCCCCATTCAGCCCGATCCCCTCCAGGACACTCTGATTGGGAACGGGAACATCGGGGTTCACCAGACAACCGAGCATAGCACTGCCCGACCCTCGGCCTTTTTCTATTGAAACTTGACCTAGGATAGACTATAATCTATCGAAGATAAGATTTTTATTGCCTAACAAGCCATTGAAACCTGTTACGCTCCACCAACTCAAGGTTTTTGAAGCTGCGGCACGCCACGGCAGCTTTACCCGCGCGGCAGAGGAACTGTACCTCACCCAGCCGACGGTTTCCATCCAGGTTAAGCAGCTCACCAAGGCTGTGGGATTGCCCCTGTTTGAGCAGGTGGGGAAACGTCTCTATTTGACGGATGCAGGACAGGAGCTGTATCAGGCTGCCAAGGAGATTTTTGAGCGCATTTCCCAGATGGAGATGACGGTGGCGGACCTGAAAGGCATGAAGCAGGGGCGGTTGCGGTTGGCGGTGATTACAACAGCGAAGTATTTTATCCCCCGGTTATTGGGGCCGTTTTGCCAGCGCTACCCTGGGGTCAATGTATCCCTGCAAGTGACAAACCACGAGGGCTTACTGGAACGGATGGGGAGCAATCAGGACGATCTCTATATCCTCAGTCGCCCTCCCCTAGGGGAGGAGTTGGAGGTGAAGCCGTTCTTGGATAATCCTCTGGTGGTAGTGGCTCCCAGTCACCATCCGCTGGCCCAGGAACCGATCGTGTCCTTGGAGCGACTGGCCCAGGAACCCTTTATCCTGCGGGAACAGGGATCAGGCACGCGGGAAGTGGCCCAACAATTGTTTAAAGATCAAAATCTAGAAATGCAGGTCAAGCTCGACCTGGGTAGCAATGAGGCGATCAAGCAGGCAATTATCGGGGGACTGGGTCTTTCGGTTTTGTCCTACCACACCCTGACATCTGTGGGGGCGACGAAGGAACTGACGGTGCTGAATGTGGAAGGATTCCCAATCCATCGCCAATGGCATGTGGTTTATCCCAAAGGCAAACAGTTGTCGATCGTGGCTGCAACCTTTTTGGATTACTTGCTTGAGGAAAGTGATCACATTGCCCAGGAAATGCAGTTGCCCAAGCTTGCCCACGTTTAACCCACAACCTGTAGCAGGGTGAATTGTGCTTTTGCTAACAAATAGCAGCGGGACAGCGATTCTACAGGGCACCTCGAAAGAGGCAATTCTTACCGTAGGGTCCAACAAGACAGCATCAGGGTTATGATGGGCGGCTTCGCCGCCCACCACAATTCATCGAGGTGCCCAATAACACAAATCCCCCTCCCAGGGCGGGAGAGGGATTTAGAGGATGTTTGGGGACTTCGGCTAAGGGCCTACGCGCAACCCAATTAATCGAAGTGCCCGTCAGTCAGTCAATCAAGCTTAGGCCATATCTTCGCCGGTGTACTTGAGGATAATCCCCCGCTGACCCAGTACAAAGCCCTTCTCAGGATTCAGGAAGAGCACACGGTAGAAGTTGGACGGGATTTTATCCACTGCATCATCTTTTTGCCAAGTTTCTCCCCCATCCGTACTCACAATCAGAGTTCCGCCGCCACCACTGGCCCAGATTTCATCGGCTGTGCGATAGCCCAGATCCAGCAGGCCCCAATTATTCCGCTTCTCAGCACTCACATACTCGGCCCAGTCCTCATAGTCGTTAGACTCACTAAACTGGATGCCCCCCCCCCGGCCCAGAGTCCAAAACCGACCATCGGAGCCAAAGCCCATGTTTTGGAGACGGCGGGAAGAGGTGCGGTTATGGGGAACCCAGGCCACGTCACCCGGAGTGTAGGTGCTGAAGAAGCTACCCCGCTCGGCTACGGCCAAGTAGCGGCCATCTTCACTGCGGGCCAGGTTGATAATAGTATCGGCTCCGTACTGGACTAACCCTTTCCAGTTGCTGCCACCATCGTCAGTGCGATAAATTGCGCCTTGGTCGGTGACCAATTCCGCTGCGTTCGGACCAAGGGCCGTAATCATCAAAGGTGATCCCGGCAGTTGGGCACTGAGGTACACCTCGGACCAAGTGGCTCCGCCGTCATCGGTGTGGAGCATGAGGGAGGGTTGGCCGACGATCCAGCCTTCATCTCCGTCAAAGCTGACTGAGGTGAGGCGGTAGCGAATCTCATCGAGGTTGAGTTCTCGCTGGCTCCAGCTATCACCCCCATCCTTGGTTTCCAGTAGGGTCACATTGTCCCCCACGATCCAGCCGTGGTTGGGGTCACCGGTGAAGGCCAGGTCCAGCACCGTGGTTTCCACGGGCAGATCCACCTCTTTCCAGGGGTTCGCATCTAGGGCCGCGATCGTCCGGGCGCAACTGCTACAGAAAACGAGCATGGCCAGGAGCATCCCGCCCCGACGGAGCCAGTGGGCGATCGAGAACCGGGGCGTGGCGATCGACGGTACTGACTGCTCTGTTAACTGACTCTCGGCGCTCGCCACTGGCACAGATCCCGGATCGTTGTCATTCCTAAAAAACTGCAAGAACTGCATGAAAACCCCTTAACCTCAAATTCAGGTATAAAAATTTTTACTGATGGGCACCTCGATGAACCCCAATTTTTAGAAGATAGCCCACACAAAAAGCAGGGCTGGGGGTAAGCGGATTCGCCGTCCGTCCCCATACATCGAGGCACCCTGGTTATCGTGATCCATTGCGGGGGGCGACGGCACTACCCTGGACAATCCCAGGGTGCGACGTGGGCACCAGGGCCCACACCGGCTTGGAGAGCAGCTGCCCGCCGACCCTACTTAAAACCGTAAAAACTCATGAGGAACAAAAAGCCCACCACAAGACTGCCAAAAATGAGAAGTCGTTTCTGGGCAGCCGTCATCGTATTGACCCCCAGCCCATAGGTGAGGTTCTCATCAAATCCCGAAGGCTTAGACTTGGGACCAATATTGATGAACTGAACCTTGGGAGCACGGCAAACAGGGCATACCCAGGTTGCCGGCACATCCTCAAACAGCGTCCCCGCTGCAATGTTGCGCCGTCCGTCCCCATCCGTGGGTTCATAGACATAACCGCAGGCACGGCACTCATGGCGATCGAGGCTCGGGGCTGCGGGAGTCTCAGCTTCGGGGGGTGCCTCGGAGTCCGCCACCAGGGCAACCGTTGTGACTTCTCCCCCGGTTTCCTGAGGCGGAGCTGACGGTGGGGTCTTTGGGTTCGAGGCAGTCTCGTCCGGCGAAACCGCTGGGTCTTGGTTCTCGGAGGCAGGAACGGTACTCATGGTTTTCGTGGCCGCAGAATGAAAATTTTTAACAAATCCTTACAAAACTCTAGCAGATCTCGATCGGATCGCGATCGAATCTCGCCAGACAGCCGTCCAGATTTTGCCCCAACCCCGTCCCTAGAGGCAGATCCTGCGGGGTTAGTCGGTAGCTTTTCACCAGGTCTGGTGGCACAATAGGGCAGTGTTATGCCATAGCGATATCGGGAGAAGCGCAATAACGTGTTTGTTCTCAGCGGTTATGAATATTTATTGGGGTTCCTGCTAGCCACAAGTTTGGTGCCCTTTTTAGCCTTAACGGCCTCTCGCTTAGTGCGACCCAGCCGCCGGGGTCCAGAGCGCCGTACCACCTATGAATCCGGGATGGAACCGATCGGCGGCGCCTGGATTCAATTCAATATTCGTTACTATATGTTTGCCCTAGTCTTCGTCATCTTCGATGTGGAGACAGTTTTTCTCTATCCCTGGGCTGTGGCCTTTAACCGCTTAGGCTTGTTGGCCTTTGTGGAGGCCCTGGTCTTTATTGCAATTCTTGTTGTCGGTCTCGCCTACGCTTGGCGGAAAGGAGCTTTGGAATGGTCATGACCCCTGCTTCCCCCCAGGATAAGGAACTGGACTTTGAACAGTGGCAGCGCGATCGCCTGCTTAGCCCGGTGGAGCGGCCTTCGGTCACCAGCGAATTATCCGAAAATGTGATCCTCACCAGCCTCGATGACCTGTACAACTGGGCAAGACTCTCCAGTCTCTGGCCGCTGTTGTATGGCACGGCCTGCTGCTTTATTGAGTTTGCAGCACTGCTGGGCTCCCGCTTCGACTTCGATCGCTTCGGCTTGGTTCCCCGCTCTAGCCCCCGTCAGGCGGATCTCTTGATTACGGCGGGGACAATCACGATGAAAATGGCCCCGGCCCTGGTCCGTCTCTACGAGCAAATGCCGGAACCCAAGTATGTGATCGCCATGGGAGCCTGCACAATTACGGGCGGGATGTTTAGTGTGGATTCGCCGTCGGCGGTGCGGGGAGTGGATAAGCTGATTCCGGTGGATGTGTACATTCCGGGTTGCCCGCCCCGTCCCGAAGCAATTATTGACGCGGTGATCAAGCTGCGCAAGAAGGTGGCTAACGACTCGATTCAAGAGCGGGCCGCACTCCAGCAAACGAACCGCTATTACAGCACCACCCACCAGATGAAGCCGGTGGATCCGATCCTGACGGGGCAGTACTGGATGACGGAAGCCCGCCAAACGCCGCCCAAGCAGTTGGTGGAGTCCATGGGAATGCCCGTTCCCCCGGCCCTCAAAGCATCTCAAACTCAAAAGGAGGTAAACCCCAGTGGCTGAAGCTGAAGCAAATACGCCAGAAACTCCCGAAACTGAGGCAGCAGGGACCTTGGTTGAAGCCGGTCCTGTGTCCAGTTGGCTGACCAGTAATGGCTTTGAGCATCGGGCCCTGGAGCGGGATCATTTGGGGGTGGAGCTGATTGAGGTCGATCGGGAGTTTCTGATTCCCCTTTCCACGGCTCTCTACGCCTATGGCTTTAATTATCTCCAGTGCCAGGGTGGCTATGATGAGGGGCCGGGGGCGCATCTGGTCAGTTTTTATCACCTGATTAAGGTGAGTGATGATGCGGATCAACCGGAGGAGGTGCGGGTTAAGGTTGCCGTACCTCGGGATGATGCTCGGATTCCGTCGGTGTACTGGATCTGGAAGGCGGCGGACTGGCAGGAGCGGGAGACCTACGACATGTTTGGCATTGTCTATGAGGGGCATCCCAATTTGAAGCGGATTTTGATGCCGGAGGATTGGGTCGGTTGGCCTTTGCGCAAAGACTATATTTCCCCGGATTTCTACGAACTCCAGGATGCCTATTAAGGCACAGGAATAATGGCTTAAGAGACACCCAGACTCTCTTCGAGGGGGTGCACTTCACTGGGGCAAGTCTGGCCCTCATCCCCCAGGGGCTGTCATCATTTAATCCCAGAGTGTCCTCAGAATAAGGGACACAGCCCTAGCTCATAAAACGGGGGTGGGCGTGTCACTCTAATCGCGCAAGGTTTCTATCGTTAATTGATGACACGCCCTAGGGCACCTCGATTAATTGGGTTGCGCGGCTTCGCCGCGCAACCCAACCCTGATTCTGCCGTGGGTACGGCGGTGAAAATCTGTATTAATCGAGATGCCCCCTCGTTTCAGTTCAACCCCTGGACCGCTTCCCAAGGTAGGAAGCGGTTTTGTCTCGGCCTCCACTTCTCATTCTCGCCTCTGGCCATAGGTCCCCTCAGCATAACAATGCCAGCAAGGTAAACAGCGGTCCTTTTCCCCTAGTCCAACCCCTCCACCTCCGCTGCCGTCAGTCCCGTCTTCTCCGCAATCACCTCGATCGGCAACACCCCCAACAGAGATCGGGCAATCTCGATCGCCCGTTGCCGCTCCCCCTGTTCAATACCCTGCTCAATACCCTGCTGTATTCCCCGCTGCAGTCCCCGCTGCAGTCCCCGCTCTTCCCCCTCCTGCACCGCTAAAATCACACGGTTCCGCTGATCCTCAACAAAGATCTCCTGCTTCTCCAAGGTTTCTAACTCCTCACGGCTGAGACGACCCCGTTCCGCAATCTCAAACGCTTGACTGAGGGGTTCCGAACTCGTCAAAGACTCTGGTACCACTTCCAGAGTATCGGCGGTTTTGACAAAATAGATCCAGCGATCGGTGATCGTCTCTAGCTCTTCCAGGGATTTCGTGAACTTCGGCAACTCCACAAAAACTAACTTGAGAGCATCCGTATAAACCGAGTCTTCCTCCTCTTCCCGGAAGCAATAGCGAGAAATGACCTTAGAATGCTCAGAAAAAACCTCAAAATCCGTAATCGTCAACGCGATCACCGGGGTTAGCTTAGAGTAACCCTGACTTTTATCCAACTGAGTACAGAAGGCTTTAGTTGCGTTATACAGTACCCGCTTCCGAAAGGCAAAGACATTGAGCACCTGCATCTCGATCAGCACAATTTCAGGACCAGTGGCTGTGACGATCGTCGCCTTCACATCCAGAAATGAGTCCTTTAGGCCCGAAACCTGGGGGGCTTGGTAAGGATCGATAATCTCCAGATCGACGATCGTATCGTTCCCCTCATAGAGCAGGGCATTGAGGAAACTGATCAAAATCCCCTTACTTTGGCGGGAACCAAAGATCTTCTTGAACGCAAAATCAGTTTTAGGACTGAGAAATCGCATGGCTTACTTTGCCTCTACTGCTCTGGCCCTTGCTCCCCCGTCACTCATCCCCATCGACTCCGATCGATCGCTCAGCTCCTGATCCCAAACCCCCGCACGATTCAAGTAGTAGGCCGCAGCACCACCGCCCATCGCACCAATCCCCACGACTCCAGCGGCCAACTTCAACGCAGCCCGACGGGTCAGTAATGGGGGCGGTGGCAGGGCTTGAACCGCCGCCAGGGCATCGATCGCCGAATAGAAGCGCTCTCGGTAGTCGTAGCGCACCATATAATCAATCACCTGGGCCAAATCATCGCTCACATCCGCATACTTGCGCCACTGCAGCTCCCCCGTTTGCGGATCCTCAGGAATACCACCTCGCACCGGATCTCGCCCTGTCAGCGCTTGGATCGCCATCACCCCCACCGCATAGACATCACTGGAAAAACGGGGTCGCCCTGTGGATTGCTCACCAGGCATATAACCCGTAGTCCCCACCACCACAGTCTTGCTGCCCTGATAGGGCGGCGTGGCCTGGTGGGGCAGGAGCGGCTTCACCGAACCAAAATCGATCAGAATCACCTTGCCATCACTGCGGCGACGGATCAGGTTTTCGGGCTTCAAGTCCCGGTGAATCACATTTTGGCGATGGATAAAAGCCAGCGTTGTCAGCACATCTTCCAAAAACTCCACCACCTGGCTCTCACGCCAACGCTTCCACCATCCCAACTCGCGATCGAGGTTGTGCCCCTCCACATACTGCAGGACCAGGAAAAAGTCCCCGTCTTTCTCAAAGCTATCGTAGAGTTCTGGAATCCGATCGTACTCACCCAGCCGCGCTAGGACCCGAGCCTCTGCCTTAAAGAGTCGCCGACCGGTACGAATCACAAACTGGTCATCGGAGTCTGGTTTAAATTGTTTAATAATGCAACGCCGTCGTTCCGCGTCCTGTAAGTCCCGTGCTAAAAAGGTTTCGCCAAATCCTCCACTGCCTAAGCGTTTAAGAATTTGATAGCGATCGGCTAGCTCCGTTCCGGACATAGTGGCTTGTTATAGTTTTGATTAATACTTGATGAACTACAGCGCTAATGAAAGCCGCGTTCCCTTCATCATACTAGACCACCTTCCCCCAAGGGCACGGTTCTATGTGGGGTCACGATCGAATTCAAAGCGGCTGAGAACTGGGCACAGACTTGGAAAAACCTGGATCTGTCGAGGTGCTCCCAGGAAGCTGCTACTGTATGTGATTGCAAGGGTGAGCTGCGCGAACCCCCCGACCCCTCGATGTCCTAACCCGATATCCGAACCAATCGGTCCGTTGCTCGATGACTCACCCCGCTACCCTAAGTGTCCTGAGGAAATAATTATGGTTAGCCCCCTGCTCCCCTATGCTTTTTTTGAAGGGGAGATTGTCCCCGCTGAAGACGCAAAAGTGAGCATTGCCACCCATGCCCTCCAGTATGGTACGGGGGTGTTTGGCGGAGTACGGGGCTATCTGGATGCCAACGGTGAGCAGTTAAATATTTTTCGGCTGGAAGACCACCTCGATCGACTGTTGGGAGCAATGGCGCTGCTACGGATGGAGATTCCCTACGATCGAGCTGCCCTCACCCAATTGTGGATCGACCTCACCCAACGCAATCAGCCCCGGAACAATGTTTACTATCGCCCTTTTGTCTATAAGTCCGGCTACGATCTCACCCCCACCCTGAGCGGGGTGCCGGATCAGTTCGCACTCTACATGATCCCCCTTAATGATTTCTATACCAAACCCGGTCTCTCGGTGATGATTTCCTCCTGGCGACGGGTGCCCGATGGGGCAATTCCGGCACGGGGCAAAATTACAGGGGCCTATATCAACTCCAGTTTGGTCAAGGATGAGGCCAAGCGCTTGGGCTTTGATGAGGCGATTTTGTTGAATAGCCAAGGGAAGGTGAGCGAGGCAAGTGCGGCAAATCTATTGATGGTGCGGCGGGGAGAACTGATTACGCCACCGGTCAATGCGGATATTTTAGAGGGGATTACGCGACGCACGGTCTTGGAATTAGCGCAGGATGCGGGGATTCCGGTCCTAGAGCGGGATATCGATCGGAGTGAGCTATTCTTTGCGGATGAATTGCTGGTGTGTGGGACAGGAGCCCAGGTGACGGCCATTACTGAGGTGGATCAGCGATCGATCGCCGACGGAAAGCCCGGTCCCATTACCCAAACGCTGACCCAAGCCTTTATGGAAGTGGTAACGGGGCAGCGCGAAACCTACCGCCACTGGCTCACCCCAATTCCCATCTCGGCATGACTCCCCAAGGTGCGTTAGGCAAAGCCGCAACGCACCCTATTGGATCGACTGTCACTGATGAAGAGGATATTTGGAAAGCTAGGTCCCATAGGCCCTTGCAGCCCCCCTCAGTCTCCCTTTTGAAGAGGGGAAAAAAAGATCGTCCCCCCTTGCACAGGGGGGTTAGAGGGGGGATTCTCCTAGGAGCACCTCGATTAATTGGGTTGCGCGGCTTCGCCGCGCAACCCAACCCTGGTTCTGCTGTAAGCACTCCGGTGAAAATTTGAATTAATCGAGGTTCCCTTAGGTTTATCAATATCCCCTAAGAGGATGTTTGGAAACTTCAGCTAAGGGCCGTAGGACCTTGCAGAATCCCCCTCAGTCCCCCTTTTGAAGGGGGAAGAAGAGGCCGTCCCCCCTCTTGTAAAGAGGAGTTAGGGGGGATTTTCTTAGGTTTCTAAACATCCCCTAAGGTGAAGTGGTGAGGAGTTCCGGGGGTGGGGTGACTTTAGCGGTCCAATCCTTGCCGCCCGTCGCCATTTCTTCGATCAAGCTGGCAAGACGCAACGCCTTTAAAGCCTGCTCTCCCCCCACCGAAGGTTGATCCCCACCACGAACGCAGTGCACAAAATGCTCAAGCTCAGCATGGAGGGGTTCAATATTACTGGTGTAAACCTTTTCGATCAGACCATCTTGACGGTAGAGCACTTGACCGTAGTCCGTGGAGCAATTCGCAGTGGTTTGACGGTGAATCAGAATTTCATTATTTAAGAAGTCAGCCTCAGTCAACGAGGCTTTGCAATGGGCCACAATACGACGAATCTTGCGGTGAGTGACTTTACTAGCGGTGATGGTGGCCACAATACCGTTGGTGAACCCGATCGTCGCAGTCACATAGTCCAACATGCCCGAATTACTGGCACTACTACCACTGGCATGGATTTTGGCCACCGGAGCATTGGCCAGCTCCAATAACAGGTCAATATCATGGATCATCAGATCCAGCACCACCGAGACATCATTGGCCCGATCGGAATAAGGACTCATGCGATGGGCTTCCAAGGCTAGCAGTTCCTCGGTTTTGAGCACCTTATTCAGTTCCTGGAAAGAAGGGTTGAAGCGCTCGATGTGGCCCACCTGCAAAATACATTGGGATTCGGCAGCAGCATTAACCAGAGATTCGGCTTCGCTAATACTCGCGGCGATCGGCTTCTCAATTAAAATATGGACCCCGGCCCGTAGACAGTTCATGCCCACCGCATAATGCTGTCGGGTCGGCACCGCCACACAAACCGCCTCCACATTGGGCAGCATCTCGCGATAATCTTCAAAAAACCGGACTCGATACTTACTGGCGGTGTCTAAACCCCGCTCCACGTTCAAGTCGGAGATTCCCACCAATTCCACATCCTTCAGCAGACTCAGCACCCTAGCATGGTGCTGTCCCATATTCCCAACTCCAATTACCCCCACCCGAATCGGGTCGGACTGGCCACGATGGAGATCCGCTTTTGTCCATGTCGCTGCCATGTAATTTGTACTCCTCTGCGTCCCACTGCGGTCAATGGATGGCTGCCGTTTAATTGTATGAATGGTGTCCCGGCGATCGCCCAGGGTTTTCCCTTGCTTCGAGTATTCCGCTCTAGCTCTACTCTGGCTCTACCCTTGGGAACACACCGATAGTATCACGGTCTTGAGGGATCTGAAGGGGACCGCAATGAATTGAGGTGGGCGGCGAGGCCGCCCACCCCCAACCTTGGATCTTGCCCAGGCCGTCTCCCAACAATTTGGATGAGTCGGGGTGCCCTGAAGCAGGTTTGAACTTGATCGCGGGGATCGGGTTGGGAAGCGCACCTCTCCTCGTCTTTACGCAGGCTTTTGGAAGTGGAAAATCCCCCAGGCCAGATAGCCATTATTGCCCCCTTCAACCCAGTAACGCAGCCCTTTCTTCATATTCTCCAGGTAGGTCTCAGAGATCTTTTCTTGCAGTTGAGCCTGGCGGGCTTCGGTTTCCTCCAACACACGGCTATAGTGGCGAATCAGTTGATGGGTTAGGTTCTCAAAGCCCACTTCCACCAAGCCCTGCTTTTGGGCCTCTTGGCGATAAAACTGGGGAGAACCGAGGGTATCCAAGTGGATACGGTTGAGAATTGGCTCCAGGACATTTTCAGGGCAGGTGTCTGCCTGCATGGGATCGGTGAAGACAAACCGGCCACCGGGCTTCAGCACGCGGGCCACTTCCGCAATCACCTGGGCCCGCTGACCACTGTGCAAAATCGCATCCTGGGAGCAAACCGCATCAAAGGAGCTGTCTGCTGCGGGGATAGACTCAAAGTTGCCATCAATCACCGTAATTCGATCGCTTAAGCCAGCTTTTTCGTTTAATTCCCGGTGACGATGGTTCTCGACACTGCTGAGGTTGAGAGCGGTGACCGTGCAACCAAAGTTTTTCACTAAATAGCGGGCCGTACCACCGTAGCCCGATCCCAAATCGAGGAGATGGGTTGAAGCATTGAGGGTTCCAAAGGTTTCGGCAAGACGGGCAATGGTGCGTTGGCTAGCTGGAGCGATCGGCTCCGTTTCCGACTCATAGAGGCCAATATGGATATCTTCCCCACCCCAGACCTCTGCATAAAACGTATCAGCATCATGGCTGTCGTAGTAGGACTGGGCGACTTGGACCACTTCAGATAGGGCAGGGTTGGGAGTTGCGGTAGACATGAACGCTCCTTATAAAGATGAAGGGAAATAACCAATAAACACGGGGGCACCTCGATGAATCATGGCCGGTGGCTTTGCCACCGGCCACAACCCTAATTCTTGCGTGACCGACTTCCCAACAACCTAGATTGTTCGAGGTGCCCACGGGAGCACAGAAGTAGAATCGGTCGTGAGTCAGGGAAGGAATTTACAGCACAGCGTGGGGTTCACAGCCCCACGATATCCGCACAAATCAGAGGGAGTTTGGGGAAGGAGAGAGCACGGGACTTGAGCAATTCAACTCCCTAGGGCGTGGTGTCATGAATTCACTGTAGAACTCTTGCGCTATCAACGTTACACGCCCGCCCCAGCTGTAGAAGCTAGGGGCTGTAAATTCTGCATTGGGCGCGGAAACCCCGCCCTCACCAGAGGTTTAGGATCGTAGGGGTTAGGTTTCCTGACGGGCACCTCAATTAATTCAAATTTTCACCGGAGTGCCCACGGCAGAATCAGGGTTGAGGCAGGCGGCTTCGCCGCCTGCCTCAATTAATCGAGGTGCCCTACGGCAGAACCAGGGTTGGGTTGGGCGGCGAAGCCGCCCAACCCAATTAATCGAGGTGCTCTGACCCTATTCCTTGTACAACTTCTCAGCAACGTGA
>JAYKIB010000318.1:0-6054 GCA_035285005.1 Prochlorothrix sp. | reverse complement strand
TCGGCTAAGGGCCGTAGGCCCTTGCCGAATCCCCCTCAGTCCCCCTTTTGAAGGGGGAAGAAGAGGTCGTCCCCCCCTTATAAAGGGGGGTTTAGGGGGGATTCTCTTAGGTTTCCAAACATCCTCTAATGCTTGCGTGGGTTGCTGGGCGGAAATTTGGATTTTTCGAGGTGCCCTAATGAATTGTGGATTCATTAGTGGCAAGCGGCTTCGCCGCTTGCCACAAACCTGGTTATTGAGATGGACTACTGGACATCAAGATTGCCTCAGCCGCAGCCCAGAGCCTGTTTGAGGTAATACCCCGTGTAGGACTGTGCCACCTGGGCCACCTGTTCCGGCGTACCCTCTGCAATCACCTGCCCCCCGCGATCGCCCCCCTCCGGTCCCAGGTCAATAATCCAGTCTGCACAGCGAATCACATCTAAATTGTGCTCAATGACGAGAATGGAATTGCCCTTGTCCACCAAACGCTGCATCACATCCAAAAGCTTGTGAACATCATAGAAAGATAGGCCCGTTGTCGGCTCATCAATGAGGTAGAGCGTTTTGCCCGTCGCACGACGGGACAGTTCCGTCGCCAGTTTCACCCGTTGGGCCTCTCCCCCGGAGAGTGTGGGAGCCGGTTGCCCGAGACGAATATAACCCAGCCCCACATCCACGAGCGTTTGTAGGCGATTCGCCGCCTGGGGGATATTTTCAAAGAACTGACAGGCCTCTTCCACCGTCATATTCAACACCTCCGCGATCGACTTCCCCTTATACTTAACCTGGAGGGTTTCCCGGTTGTATCGCGCCCCCTTACACACCTCACACTGCACATAGACATCGGGCAAAAAGTTCATCTCAATCACATTCACCCCCTGACCGCCACAGGCTTCACAGCGTCCGCCCTTGACATTGAACGAAAACCGGCCCGGTTTGTAGCCTCGGGCCTTGGCTTCCACGGTTTGGACAAAAACCTGGCGAATGGGGTCAAAGGTGCCCGTATAGGTGGCAGGGTTCGATCGGGGAGTTCGGCCAATGGGAGACTGGTCGATGACAATAACCTTATCCACGGCGGTGTAGCCCTTAAAGTCGCCTAAATCTGCTGGGAAGGGGACTTTTTGGCCCAAATAGTGCTGAAGCGAAGGTAAAAGGAGCTCGTTGACGAGGGTAGACTTCCCGGAGCCGGATACTCCCGTCACACACACCAACTTGCCGAGGGGGACTTCAACGGTCACCCGTTGGAGGTTGTTGCGTTGAGCCTCCTGGATCGTGAGGGTGCGCCCATTTCCGGTGCGACGTTCCGAGGGGGTCGCGATCGATCGTCGTCCCGACAGATACGCCCCCGTCAAGGACGACTCCGCCGTCAGCAGATTTTCTAGGGATCCCTGCGCCACAATTTGGCCCCCATGGACTCCGGCCCGTGGCCCAATATCCACTAAATAATCAGCCGCCCGGATCGTATCCTCATCATGCTCCACCACAATCAAGGTGTTGCCCAAATCCCGCAGTCGGGTCAAGGTTGCCAATAGTCGGTCATTATCCCGCTGGTGTAGGCCGATACTGGGTTCATCGAGCACATACAGCACACCCGTTAAGCCTGCACCGATTTGGGTCGCCAGTCGGATCCGCTGGGCTTCCCCGCCGGATAGTGTCATCGCTGTGCGATCGAGGGTGAGGTAATCTAACCCCACATCCAGCAAAAACTGTAAGCGGGACCGAATTTCCCGCAGTACCAAGTCTGCAATCTGGAGCTGACGATCGCTCAATAATGGCTGCCGCAGCTTGCGATCGGCTCCCTCTCCCGTCAGACTCTGGACCCGCGCCAAACAATCCCGGATTGCAGGACTCGTAAAATCCGTAATCGTATAGGGACCGAGGTGGACCGCAAGGGAAGCCGGTTTTAGGCGCTTCCCCTGACAAACTTCGCAGGTTTGGTTAACCAGATACTTTTCTAGCTTTTGTTTGTAGCTTTCTGAGTTCGTTTCGCGGTACTGCCGCTCCAGGATCGGCAACACACCCGAATACTGGCCCACATAGGCTTTGCGGCCTTGGTAACGGGAGTCGGTTTCGATCGGGATGGGTTCCGGTGACCCCTGCAAAATAATCTGCTGCTGCTCGGGGGTGAGACTATTCCAGGGCTGATTGATCTCAAACCCGTAGGCATTGCCCACACTGAACAACAGCGACAGATAATAGGAGTCTTCTTTTTCGGACCAGGGCGCGATCGCCGCGTAGGTGGGTAGTTTGGGGTCCGGAACCACTAAATCCGCCGAGAATTGACGTAAACTGCCCAATCCATGGCAATGCTCACAGGCACCATAGGGGGAGTTAAAGGAAAATAGCCGAGGCGACAGCTCCTCCATCACAGCCCCATGTTCAGGGCAAGCAAAGTTTTCAGAAAACACCAATTCCTGAGGTAAAAGCCGTAATATTGGCGATTCACCTGAATCTCCATCTGAATCTGCGCCTAAATCTGCGCCTAGAGCGTTCAAGTCCGAAGCGGGTCCAGACCCCACCCCTATCCCGTAATCTCCCCTTGGTTCTGCGGCCCGTTGTAGTCCAGGGAATGCAAGGACCTTGCTTGTCCTATGGGCTTGCTTTTTCGCGGCTTCCCCCGCCACCTGTTCCCCTATTTCCGTCTCCATTTCTGCATCTATCGCCATCTGCGCCGCTGCCTGGGCTATTCCCTGGGCTACGGCCGATCGCTCTGCCTCCGTCGCGATCCGAAAATCACTGTCCTTGGGGGGAGCGACCATATCAATGATGGCGATGCCATCGGCTCGCTTCAGGCAAGTGGCCAAGGAGTCATTCAGCCGCTCCTCTAAATCCGGCTTCTTGACCAAACGATCGATCACCACCTCAATATCGTGGTAGTGGTTCTTGTCTAGATTAATGCCCTCATCCAAGTCCCGGATTTCTCCATCCACCCGCACCCGCACAAATCCTTCTGCCTGCAACGCCGACAGCAATTTTTTATGGGTTCCCTTTTTCCCCCGCACCACGGGCGCAAGGATCTGGAACCGGGTGCCATCGGGCAGGGCCATCACCTGATCCACCATTTGGTCGATCGCTTGGGGCGCGATCGATCGGTTGCATTGGGGACAGTGGGGCTCCCCGGCCCGACCGAAGAGTAGGCGCAAATAGTCATAAATTTCTGTCACCGTGCCCACGGTGGAGCGGGGGTTGTGGGAGGTGGACTTTTGATCAATCGAAATGGCCGGACTCAAGCCCTCGATCGCGTCCACGTCCGGCTTATCCACCTGGCCCAAAAACTGGCGTGCATAGGCACTCAGGGACTCCACATAGCGCCGCTGTCCCTCCGCAAAAATGGTGTCAAAGGCAAGGGAGGATTTGCCCGAGCCGGAAACCCCCGTGAAGACAATGAGCTGATCGCGGGGCAGTTCCAAGTCCAAGTTCTTCAAGTTATGCTGTCGCGCTCCCCGAATCCGGATGCTGTCCCGGCCTTGGTGAGGATCCCGGTTGGGACGCGGACTCTGGAGGATTTGCTCGGCCAGGGGAGGGCTAAGGTCTACGGTCCGGGGCTGAGCCTCAGCTTTAGCAGGAGATTTTGGGGTACTTTTGGCTTTAGCTTTAGTTTTTGCCTTACCTTTAGCCTGAGCTGAGGTTGTTTTGCGTTTTGCAGCAGATTTTGCCTGACCAGCAGAGTTTGATGAGGGCGGGGATGGGTCTGGGGATCGATCGCGACGGGCAGGCATAGGGACAGGGACAGAGGGTGGCTCGGATCTACACCTTGAACTGTAACAAATCCCGGGCAACCTCGATGAGTTGGGCGAAAAGGGAGAGGGATGAAGAGGTACCCCACCTTCGGCAGGATAGTCGCCTCACCCAGGCTGGAGCCGCGATATGACGGGAGGTGTCGAAACATCCACTTTTCACCCCGTACCCCTGGCAAAGGTCAGGATTTGGTTGGACCGCTAACCGTCCAAGCTCAAAAATTGGGAGGTCCGCTGGGCTATTCCCGCACAGGAACAGCCCCACCCTGGGCCTTGCCCCCATTTTTCCCCTATGCTGGGTCAGAGGAATGTCAAACGGCCTTCCCCGTCCAGTTTCGGCCCTATGTCCCCCACGGTGTCATGTCCTCCTGCCTCCTTTGTACCCTCACCCAGCGTTGCCCCATTCCCCCTCCCACTGCAACCCTGACCCTCGCGCTCACCGCTGACCAGCGCCAACGATCGCGCCTTCGCCTCCCCACGCCCCAGGGGGATGTTCTGCTGCATCTACCTCGGGGCACCCACCTCACACCAGGGGACTATCTGCAGGATGATGCGGGCACCCATTGGGTGGCCATTACGGCAGCGATCGAACCCGTGTACTGGGTCACGGCCTCCACAGCCCTGGACCTGCTGCGGGGAGCCTACCATTTGGGCAATCGCCATGTGCCCCTTGAACTGACCCTGGAGGGGCTGCGCCTAGAGCGGGATCCGGTGCTTAGAGACCTGTTGGAGCGTTTGGGTCTTACGGTTACGGAAACCCACAGCCCATTTCAGCCAGAAGCGGGGGCCTATCACGGCGACGCTTCCCATACCCATCACCATCATTCCTGATCGATACAAGGGATCAGGTTCCCTGATCCGTTCATTGCACCTAGGGTTGACCCACTTTTGTCAGCCAATCAACCTCTAAACACGCTCCTCGTTGGGTTTCGCACCGTTCGATCCCTAAGTTAAAGCCTGGGCCACCGCCGCCAAAACCCGATCGTCCCGCAGCATCCAGGGGTGCAACGCCACCGGAAATGACTGGGACCGACCCACCGGTAACACCGAACTTTGGGCCGGTACAATCATCAAATCCCAGGGGGTCCAGAAAGACGTAAACGCCACCCGTTCCAGAGCGGTCAAATCTTGGTTGAGGTCCGCCAGAAATTCACTCCCCACCCGCATTTGGGCAGCACCCACATTCCAACGCCCATAGCCCAACCAGGTGCCCCGGTGGGGCGACGCGATCGTCACTAACCGGTCCATGCGGGCCAAGCCCCCCAAACGTTGGGCATAGTATCGCCCCACAATTCCCCCCATACTGAAGCCAACAAGATCCAAGGTTTGGGTGGGGTCCAGGTGTGTTTCCACAAAGGTTGCCACCTGCTGAGCCAGATGATCGAGACCCACCTCACCCGTACTGGGCGTGAGGGCAGGCGTGTGGACGGTCCAGCCCCGATCGACTAAATAACGGGCCAACGGCTGCAACACCTGGGGCGTGTCGTCGAGACCGTGCAGCAGAATAACGGGGTTTTGCATCAGATTAAGGTCGCGGCCAAATAACTTAGAAAGGACACCTGGATTAAGTGCAGCGAGCGGCGAAGCCACCTCGTAAGAATCAGGGGTGTGACGTGCGGCGAAGCCGCACATCACAATTAATCAAGACACTCTTGTGTGTCTGAGTACCGGGAAGTGTTAACTTTTGTAACAGATTTCGATCGCCGTGCTTGGAGTCCTCCCATGATTCAATCCCTGTTAAGACCCTTTCAAAACCGGCCCAAAGCCTATCAACCGGTTGAACTCACCCCCAGCTATCGTGTTCCCCTAGGTCTGCTCCTCCTCGCCGTGCCCCTCAGCCTTTTACAGCCAATTGTGGGCGGCTTTTTCGGCTTCTTGGGGCTACTCCTCGCCTTCCAGGCTAAAACACTCCGCTTTTGCTTTAATGCCACTGCCTTTGAACTCTTCCGAGGGGATACCCAGATTCGCTCCTTCCCCTATGCCGAGTGGAGTAACTGGCGCATCTTTTGGTCTCCGGTGCCGATTCTCTTCTACTTCCGGGAGGTCAAGAGCATTCACTTCCTCCCGATCGTCTTCGACCCCCGCGCCCTCCAAGCCTGCCTCGAAGAGCGCTGTCCCCGACGCTAGGATCTGCCACCATTCAAGCCTAGACTGCTCGCAAACCCAGGGACACAACTCCTAATCCATTCAACGGGGACAGACCTGTCACGGGAGCATCCCACTTTCGAGAAAACAGGCTGAGAGTGAATCTGAAGGCTTGAAGCCTATCAAGCCAGTGGTGGATCGGCGAATACCTCAGTAGACCAATGATCTGGCTATTTTCTCCCACTGGCCT
>JAYKIB010000317.1:0-12163 GCA_035285005.1 Prochlorothrix sp. | reverse complement strand
CACCGGGGACCGAGGGCGTGACATGCAACGGATCACTCTCGGGATCAATGTGGGGATCGGAAAGCGGGGAATCGGAGCGGGGGCTTGCGGTCAAAGCATGAAGGTTCACCATGGTGTTTGGAGGCGTTAGCAGGTGATTGGGTTACATCGGACTGATGGCAAAACTTGAACGGTGGGGCTTGAATGGCAAGGCTTGAAGGATCAGGCTTGAATGGTCACGACGGCTGCCGCCCCGTCGCGATCGCAGTCAGCCCCTGGGACTTTCGAGGGATTCCAGTTTTGGGGAGATAGCCCATCCCCATGGATCGGGGGATCCCACTGCGTCGGATTGCCCTGGAGGGTGTATCGTCCGCGCAGCCAGGGACCTTCGGCCCGAGGATGCCCACGTCTAAACACACCGATCCGTCCGATGCGTTGCCCTAGGAACGCATCGGTCCACGCGATCGATCTGAATCGGGGGAGCGGGGAGTCCTATTTAATCGGGGAGTTCCCGTTTCACTCGATCGCATCCCCCTGCCCTGTTGTCTCCGGGAGTGCTGGTCACCCTAGGATGCGAGGGTTTCCCGCTCCGGGGAACAGTAGGGAATCTCGATCGTGAATTCGGACCCCTGGCCCACCTTCGATCGGCACCACAGTCGCCCTTGGTGCTTGTCCACCACAATTTGATAGCAAATGGATAGACCTAAGCCCTGCCCACTGCCCACCGGCTTAGTCGTAAAGAAGGGATCAAAAATTTGGGGTTTGATCTCGTCACTGATCCCGCAACCGTTGTCCGCAATCTTGATCCGGATTTTATCGTCACCGTGGCGCAGCGTTTTGATGTGAATTTGGGGGGTCGTGATCGGGTTGTCGTAGCCCCGCATGGCATCAATGGCATTGCTGAGGATATTCATAAAAACCTGATTTAACTGACTGGGATAGCACAGGGTCTCCGGTGTGGTGTCGTATTCCTTAATGACTTCCACCGCCGGGTATTGATCCTGTTCGCTCAACTGGTGCCGCAGAATCAGGAGCGTACTGTCGAGCCCTTCCTCCATGCGGGCCGGTTTCATTGCTGCTTCATCTAATCGCGAGAAGTTCCGCAGGCTCAGGACTAAATCACGAATTCTTTCCGCCCCCACCCGCATCGATTGCATGAGTTTGAGGATATCCTCTTCAATAAAACTCAATTTCCAAGTCCTCTAGCAATTCTTGGAGCGAGTCCGTGGGATGGGGATAGGCCTCCTGGTAGGCGTGAATAATGGTGAGTAAATCCTGGACATATTCCTGGGCCGGCTTGAGGTTGCCATAGATGAAGTTAATGGGATTGTTAACCTCATGGGCCAGTCCCGCCACCATTTGGCCCAGACTCGACATTTTCTCGGATTGAATTAATTTTGTTTGTGTTCGTTTGAGTTCAGCCACATAATGCATTTCCTGGTCCCGGAGCCGCTTTTTCTCTAAACAGGCCCCAATCCGCGCCTGTAACAACACGGGACTAAAGGGTTTGGGCAAATAGTCCTCTGCCCCCATTTCGATACCCTTGACAACACTGTCCAGTTGATCCAAGGCCGAGATCATAATCACCGGCACATGGCGCAGTTGGGCATGGTTTTTGAGATAGCCCAGCACCTCATAGCCATCGGGCTTGGGCATCACCACATCCAGCAAAATGAGGTCATGTTTTTCCGCATCGGCGCGCTTAATTGCTTCTTCCCCATTGGCCGCTGCACAGACGTGATACCCCTCCTGGGTCAGATATTGGGACAACAGTTCCCGATTGGTGCGACTGTCGTCCACGACCAGGATTGTGGCTCCGGTGGCCCGAGGCGGGTGGGGGGCGGGATTGGCCGTGACCTGGTTGGGGGAGAGGACCTGGAGGGGGGGGACGCTCGGCGGCTTGAGGGGGAGGTCGCCGGCGGAAAAGAGTTCCGGTGATGGGGGTGCGGCGGGCGCGGGCAAGTTGGAGGGTAGCCCTGGAGTGACGGGGGCAGGGGGGGCTTTGGTCTCGGGCGGAACCAGGGTTAGGGGGCTGGGTTTGGGGGCGGCGATGGGGGGAAAGGGTGCGGGGAGGGTTGCCGAGTTGGGCTGGGGTTCAGCCGAGTTGGGTCGGGGTCTCCTGTGTCTGGGGTCCGGATTCGATCGCCGGGGGATGGGTACTAGGGCCGCTCGTTGGGGCCGCTGACTACTTTGCTCGATGAGGCCCAACATCACGTGCAGTTGCTGGGCTGCTCCTTGCAGGCACTGAACCTGTCGGATAAATTCTGGACCGCCGAAATCCTGGAGCAGGCTGGCACAGGTGTGGAGAATGAGGTGAACCAGCCGCTTGGAGGGGGGTTGGGAAAAGTCCGTAATGCCGTGGCGATCGATCGTCCAGTCCACCGCTTTGTTGGCTTGTTCGGGCTGGGTGAGTTGGAGGAGGCCGAGGGCCGATCGATAGATGGTATCTACCCCATTCCACACGACTCCCTGCACCTGGAGGCTGTCTAGGTCTTGCTTGAGGCGCTTGCTTTGGACCAGAAGTGTGTCGATCGCAACCCGAGCATGGTATCTCAGGTCAGAGCGAGAGGGCTGCTGCACCGGAGGGCGGGAGCGTTGGACCCGGGCGGTAGAGACGCGGGGAGTCGGGCGAGAGTAGTTGAGTGGGGACATAAACCAAGAATCCCTTAATCCTGATGATGGAGTCGGCGTGGATGATAGCAGCCGTCCAGTTGTTGAGGACAAGTTTGGGAAGTCAGTCCCCTGTGCAGCGGGAGAGTGACTTTGTTACTCCGTTTCAACGAACCGGTCCGTTGCTATGGCGGCGATCGATGGCCTGGGGGATAGGGATCAAGATGGACCTGGCTTCCGGTCAGGTCCATCCAGCTTCACCTAAGCCTTAGCCGCCATATCCCTACGGAAGAATCTTGATGCAAGGATCCAAACGTAAGGGTGATTCAGAGATGTGCCGTGGATAAGGATAGACGGGGGAAATGACGAGTGGCGGAAATGACGAGCGCTGGGACGCTGACAATGGTTAGGGTGTGGGGCAGAGTTGTGGGGTGGCCCTCCGCCAGGGGCCTTCCCTAAAGGACGGCAACATAAAGTGCCGTGCCACCCAGGGCGGCAACATAAAATATCTGGATTATTCCAGGGGCTGGCTGGGCACTTTTTCTCTCTTTTCAAACTTAGCCCTTGGGAATCAGGAGTTTTTTGTGGGGAGCCGGGAGGAGTTGCCCCGCCGCAGGGGGGGCGCTGTACCCGATGCATCTGCAAAATGCTGGTGCCATCGGCGGGGCGATTCAGCCGCCGGTCTCCGGCAAACTCCCGGTGCTGGGGTGCCCTGCTATACGACAATGGGGGTATTGTCACAGGGCACCTCGATTAATTGGGTTGGGCGGCTTCGCCGCCCAACCCAAACCCTTATCCTTACGTGGAGGGTTATCGCAACAGGGGTATCGCACAAAAAGCTGGATTAATCGAGGTGCCCCATAGTCGTTTACGTGTTGGATCGTTCCCGTGCCCATGGCTCACTTGCCCTCCTCTTCCCCCCAGCCCACCCTTGACACGGTGTCCGCCGATCGGGTCCAAGCCCTGTTTAATCGCATTGCCCCCACCTACGATCGACTCAATACCCAACTCAGCGGTGGCCTACACCACATTTGGAAGCGGATGGCGGTGAAGTGGGCCAATCCCCAGCCGGGGGACATCTGTTTGGATCTATGCTGTGGGAGCGGTGATCTGAGCTTTGTGCTCGCGGAAGCCGTGGGATCCCAGGGGCGAGTGTATGGGGTGGACTTTGCCCAGGAGCTGTTGACGATCGCGGCGCAACGGGCCCAATCTCCTCGGTTTGCCACCGCTAACGCGGCCCCCGTGACCTGGCAGCTGGGGGATGCCTTGAATTTGCCCTTTGGAGACAGTGAGTTTGGGGCGGCGACCCTGGGCTATGGCCTGCGTAATGTGGTGGATATTCCCCGCTGTTTGGCAGAACTACACCGGGTGCTACGACCGGGTGCGATCGTGGCCGTTTTGGATATGCACCGACCCTACAATCCCTGGATCCAGTCGCTGCAAACCTGGTACCTCAACACCCAGGTGGTGCCCGCAGCCCAAGCCCTGGGGTTCCGAGAAGATTATGCCTACATTGGCCCCAGTCTCGATCGCTTTCCCCAGGGGCAAGAACAGGTGGATCTGGCGCACCAAGCCGGGTTCCGATCGGCGAAACATTACTCGATCGCCGGCGGTATGATGGGGGTTCTTGTGGCCCAAAAGGGGAGTGCTCCCCACGGGTAACTTGATGGGGGCCCAGGGCAGGTTACCCTGGACACTCCCTTCGTGCTGCTTTTTGAGCCATTCTTCATTTGAGCCATTATTTGAGCCATTCTTCGTGTTGTTCCTCCCCTGATTCGCTGTTTATCCCCAGACCCGTTGGCCCCCCTCACCTTTCCCCCCTCCCTCACCGATTTGGGCTATCTGCTCCTGCCGCCCCTCGCCGGGGGCATCATTGGCTATTTCACCAATGATCTCGCCATCAAAATGCTATTTCGGCCTTACCGGCCTCTCTACTGGGGGGGGCGGCGACTGCCCTTTACGCCCGGTCTGATCCCCAGTAACCAGAAGCGCCTTGCCCAAAAGGTTGCCGATGCCATTCTTGGCTCCCTGCTGACCCCTGAGGAGCTCCAAAAGATTACCCGTGCCCTGTTGGAACGGGATCGCACCGAAGCGGTGATCCTCTGGCTGTTGCAGTTGGCCCTCGATCGACTGCGCCAGGGGGACGATCGCAAAACAGCCCAAATTCTGGGCGATATCCTCCACGACCTCTTTAGCGAGGCCTTGCCGCGTCTGGTCAAAAACCTCGCCCAGCGCGATGATTTCCTCGCTGACCAATTGGATCAGGTTTTCGATCGGGTCATTCTGGACTGGCAGATCAGCGACCCCCAGGCCCAGCAACTGGCCGACTGGCTGTTGGAAGTGGTGGTGCCTCCGAATGTGTTACGCCAGTCCCTGGTGGACTTCCTCACGGATCCCAATATTCAAATTATTGACGATGGCTTTCGGGACAATACCAGTGGCACCTATTGGCTCATTGCGAATGTCATCGGAGTGCGCACCGCCCTGACCCGTCTGCGGAGTTATTGCCTGGACGAGAAGGAGAATAGCAATCGCCTCATCGCCAGCCTCATTCAGTCCCTAGAGGTGCGTCTTTGGCTCCAGGAGTGGTTGCAGAATCTTTCCATCCGCAATTTTCCCCCCGCCACGGTGCAGCAACTGCGCCAAACGTTTCGCCGCACAGTGCGCGAATATCTGCGGGACCAGGGGGCCGAGGTGTTGCAGGAACTGGGCACGTCTGTGGATTGGTATAGTGGCGCGGAGCTCATCCTGAACCGGCTGCAGCATTCGCCGATTATGGACAGTTCCTTGGCGATTGTGAGCACGGAGCTGGCCCTAGTGTTAGAGCGCTATCTGGAAAAGGACCTGGAGTCGATCGTCGCCCAGGTGATCCCGCTGCTGAATTTGGAGGGGGTGATTATCAGCCGCATTGAAGCCACCTCTCCCGAAAATTTAGAGGCTGCAACCCAAAGTATTGTGCGAAGCGAACTACAGGCGATCGTGAACTTGGGAGGAGTGCTTGGGTTTGTGATTGGCTGTCTTCAGACACTAATTCTCCTGACCCGCTAGCGTCGCTTCAGTAAGGGTGCTCTAGTCGCGCTGCCGGACTGCATCGTTCTAGGATTGAGCAGTCATCCCCTTGGTCTCCCCCAAGTTTCACGTTATTCTAAGGGGAATTTCGCCGCCCTTTGTTTGCAGGAGTTGTAAGGAGTCATAGTGGCCAAGTCTGTTCCGGACAGAGAACCGCTTCAGGAAGAATCTTCCCCCTTGGACCGACAGGCACTGGCATCCGCCTCTGCTGTACCTCCGGCGGAGTCTTTTTCTCCTCGTTCAACTGACGAGAGTCCCTCTGGAACCGTCGAGCCCGCTGGATCGGATGCTGCCCCTGAGCCTCAAACCCGTTCCAAGCGCCGTCGGCCCTTCTTCCTGCGCCTTTGGTTCTTGACTCTCGTTGCCCTTGGCGCGGGGCTGACGGTTGGTGCCCTGCGTATCGAGGAAGAGCGCCAAGCAATCCTGGCGACGTTGCCCGATCCCGAGGAGATTTTCACCTTTGCCCGTCCAGACACCCTCACCATCAAGACCCAGGACGGTACTATTCTCCAGACCACGGGGCCTGCCACCCGAACCTACACCAAGCTGAGCGATATTCCCCTCACTCTCCAGCGGGCTTTCATTGCCGCCGAAGATCGTCGCTACTACCAGCACACCGGCGTGGACTACCAAGCGATCGCCCGTGCCCTCAAGGCCAATTTTGATGCGGGTGAAGTGGTCGAAGGGGGCAGCACCTTGACTCAGCAATTAGCCCGGGTGGTTTTCCTGGACCAAGATCCCAACCTCGATCGTAAAATCCGTGAAGCCCTACTGGCCCAGCAAATTGAACAAACCCTGACTAAGGGTGAGATTCTCGAACGCTATCTAAATCTGGTTTACCTGGGTTCCGGTGCCTATGGGGTGGCCGATGCGGCCTGGATTTACTACAGCAAAGCTCTGGATGAGCTGACCCTCTCGGAAATGGCGACCCTCGCGGGACTCCCCCCCGCCCCCAGCGTTTACTCTCCCCTGATTAACCCCGAATTTGCCCAGGAGCGTCGTGATAAGGTCCTGGATTGGATGGTGCGCGAGGAGTTTATTAGCCAGCGGGAGGCGGATGCGGCTAAGGCGGAGCCGATCGCGGTTAATCCTAGCGCTCCCAAATATTTCGATAGCCTGTCTCCCTACTTCACCACCTTTGTCAAAAAAGAGCTGACTCGCTACCTGACCCCCGATCGCATCGCCCAGGGGGGCTTGGTCCTGGAAACCACGATCGACTTGGAGTGGCAGCGCTTCGCTGAGGACAGCCTCCGCAACCTTGTGGCCAATCAGGGCTACTACCAAAATTTTGATCAAGCTGCGTTTGCGGCCATTGATCCCCAAACCGGTGCCATTAAAGTCATGGTAGGGGGGGCAAATTTTGAGTCGAGCCAGTTTAACCGCGTAACCCAAGCCCAGCGTCAGCCCGGTTCCACCTTCAAAACCTTTGTCTATACTGCGGCGATCGCGGCGGGCTTTCCCCCGAGCAAAACCTACGTGGATGCCCCCATTGAAGTGGACGGCTACAAGCCCAAAAACTACGGTGGTAGTTTTCGGGGTCCGGTGTCGATCGTTGAGGCCCTGGTGTCCTCCGTTAATATTGTCTCCTTGAAGACGCTGCTGGATGTGGGGTTTGACCCTGTGATTGAAACAGCCCAGCAAATGGGTCTGCGCTCCAACATGGAAGCCACCTATTCCCTTGCCCTGGGGGCTTGGGAAATGAATCTCCTGGAGATGACCAGTGCCTACGGGACCTTGGCGAACGAGGGTGTCCATGTCCCGCCCCATGGCATTGCTCGGGTTCTGACCCAGGATGGTCGGGTGCTGTATGACGTGGCCCAGGATCCCACGGTCCAGGCTGTGGATCCCGATATCGCCAACACCATGACCTGGATGTTGCAACAGGTGGTGAGCCGGGGCACTGGGGGCAATGCGCGTCTCCCGGATCGCCCGGTCGCTGGGAAAACGGGGACTTCTGAGTCGGCCCGTGACCTCTGGTTTGTGGGCTACATTCCCCAATTGGCCGCTGGAGTTTGGCTGGGGAATGATGATAATCGGCCCACCTGGGGCGCTAGCAGTACCGCTGCCCTGTTGTGGGGCGATATTATGCGGGAATTGACCCGCGATCTCGAACCCCAAACCTTTCCTGAGCTGCCGGACCTCAGAAACCGAGAGGCAACTCTCGAAGCCCAGCCGATTAAGCCCCGTCGAGTTGTTGAAGGGAGTATTGACAGAGAAGAGGGTGGCTATGAAGATCTGCCGGCAGGGGAGGAAACCCCAGGGGATGTGCCGACAGAGACGACCGAGTCTACGGACTCGATCGCGAATCCCGCAGAGACTAGAGACACGGCGAAGCCGACGCGGCCTGCTCCTGCCCCCCCTCGGCCCCCAAGCGTTCCAATGGATCCCCAGGACTTTGGTGCGGGTCGTCCTAGCGAAGATCCCGCCCCCGCGCCCAATCCAGTTCCTGCCGTTGTCACTCCTGCGCCGCCGCCGCCCCCGCCGCCCCCGCCGCCTGCTCCCGTGCAGGAAGCGTCACCTTCTAGCGAGTAATTCAGGAAGTCATTCAAGAGGTAACCGATTGGGTCATCTGCTGCGCCTTGTGGTCTTGCTGCCCAGTCGGATGAGGGTGGCTAATGCTGAGGTGAGGCTGGATAGACCCACCGAAGGCGGGCTCTGTCTTGGCTTTTGTCCTCGATGCCAGGGAGGGACGCCATGGTATTGCTGTCCAAGCCCATGAACTGAGGTGCCCTTCTGTAAAGAAGTTTGACGAATTGGGCGACTGAGATTTCCTCTTCCCTAGGACTCGTGTTAGGTTACCTCCAACCTTCAATTTCAACGCTCAATTTCATCTGCGTCGCGACAGCGTTATGCTGCGTTACGACGGTGTTACAACAGTTGGTGGCGGGCTTCGACGGTCCAGAGATCTCAGCCTCCATTCTCCGATCGGCTTTTTAGAGAGAAGTCGGCGGTAGCAGGAATTTTAGTGCCTTTTTTCGAGTTGAATTGGGTTGCACAGTGACGTGATGCTGTTATGAACAGTGCTGTGGCCCACGTAAGAATCAGGATTGTGGTGGGCGGCTCGCCGCCCACCACAATTAATCGAAGTGCTCTGAAGGGTATTCGGCAAGGGCCTACGGTTCTGAGCCGAAGCTTTCAAACATCCTCCTCATCGAGGCACTCTATACTGTGGATATGGATTGTAGGCTGCCTGTAGCTTCTCATTTTGTTTATGGACCAATCCAACATAGTCTCGATCATTCAACAGGAGCTGCCTAAGCTCATCACGCAAGATCCCCAAGTCAGGGATTTCATCCTGCGAACTGTCTCGGACTACTATGCCGGTCGGCAGGAAACCGACAGCAAGTTTGATCAGGTTTTAGCGGAACTGCAACGCGATCGAGAGGAGCAGTCCCGCAAGTGGGATGAACAGGCCCAGCAGTGGAAGGAACAGTCCCGCAAGTGGGATGAACAGGATCGTCGCTGGGAGGAGCAGGCCCAGCAGTGGAAGGAACAGGTTCGCAAGTGGGATGAACAGGATCGTCGCTGGGAGGAGCAGGCTCAGCAGCGGAGAGAGCAGGATCGCAAGTGGCATGAGCAACTGGCAGAGATCCGCCGTCTTGATAAGCGCTTTGATAGCACGATCGGTGCCCTGGGCTCCCGTTGGGGCTTGTATTCGGAAGCGAGTTTCCGCAATGCACTGGCAGGGATTCTGACGGAATCTTTTGGAGTCGATGTGCTGAACTTAACGCTGTACGACTGGGAGGGGGATGTGTTTGGTCGGCCCGATCAGGTGGAGCTGGATATCATTATCAAAAATGGTGTCACGATCGCCTGTGAGATCAAATCGTCCATCGACAAGGCGGGAATGTATAGTTTTGGCCGCAAGGTGGACTTTTACATTAAGCATGAGCGGCGGGAGGTGAGTCGTCGGATTGTGATCTCTCCGATGGTGGATCCCCGTGCAGTGCCTGTGGCGGAACAGCTGGGGATTGAACTTTATAGCTATTCCGATCGGGTTGAGGGCTTGGAGTAGGGAACTCTAAGCGATGGGGCAGGGCGCTGGTGACCCTAGCGTTTGAGCGGCGGGTGGATAGCGGTGCATGAATTTCTTGTGGTTTCCGATTAAAGATCTCGGCAGTTTTTGGTCATGATTCAACATTCTCCCCCCCTCGCCCCCCATTCTGTGTTGCCCACCATGTATGACCTCCCGAGCGAGGATCCGGAGGAACCGGGTTTGCCTGACGAGTTCCATTTATTGCAGCCGGAGTTGTTACGGCAGACGTTTCAGCCCCCCACGTACAACCCAGGAGAAGTTTTTGCGGCCAGCGACCTTAATCTTTACTATGACCTCAAGCACCCCCAGTGGTATAAGCGGCCTGACTGGTTTGGGGTGGTGGGGGTGCCTCGGCTATATGACGAGCGGGATTTACGCCTGAGCTATGTGATCTGGCAAGAGGGAGTTGCGCCGTTGGTGGTGGTGGAGTTGGCTTCACCAGGGACAGAGGATGAGGATTTGGGACGTAGATTACGATCGGTGGATCAGCCTCCCAATAAATGGACTGTTTATGAGCAGATCCTGAGAATTCCCTACTATTTTCTGTTTAATCGCTATACGGATGAGTTCCAGGCTTTTGGTTTGATGATGACCCAGTATCAGCCCTTGGACATCGAGGCGCAGGGGGTGTGGTTACCGGAGGCAGGATTGGGGCTGGGTCTGTGGTTTGGCCGCTACCAGGGGATTGAACGGCGGTGGTTGCGCTGGTATGACGCGGGCGGGAACTGGCTGCCAACGTTAGCGGAGGCGGAGTCTCGGCGAGCGGAGCAGGAAAGGCGAAGAGCAGAGCAGGAAAAAAGCCGGGCGGAGCAGGAGAAGCAAAGGGCGGAGCAGGAAAGGCAAAGGGCAGAGCAGGAAAAGCAGCGAGCAGACTTTGCGGAGCAGGAAAATACACGATTACGGGAGCAGTTACGATCGATGGGGGTTGATTTGCCATGAGGGACGTGAAACCCCCCAATATTACGGGGACACACCATAAAGGGGAGCAGGATGCGATCGTTACGTCAACCGTAGCCTATTCAGTTTTGGAAAATGGCGATCGGCTCAGTCGGCCTGAATTTGAACGCCGCTATGGAGCCATGCCCCACCTCAAAAAAGCTGAATTAATCGAAGGAGTAACCTTTGTGGCATCCCCTGTGCGAGTGCATCTCCATGGCCAGCCCCATAGTGATATTTTGGCGTGGTTGGGCGTTTATCGCGCCCTAACTCCGGGGACTATGGTGTGTGATAACACGACAGTGCGGTTGGACTTGGAGAATGAACCGCAGCCCGATGCAATTTTGCGGTGGGAGGCGGACCAAGGTGGACAGTCGCGCATTAGCGAGGATGACTATATTGAGGGGGCACCGGAGTTAATTGTGGAGGTTGCGGCGAGTACGGCTTCCTATGATTTGCATGATAAGCTGCGGGCCTACCGACGCAATGGGGTGCGGGAGTATGTTGTCTGGCTGACGGAGGAGCAAGCTTTACGGTGGTATCGGCTGGAGGAGGGTGAATATCGACAGCAGGAGCCGGATGAAGCGGGGTTGCTGCGCAGTGAGGTGTTTCCGGGGCTGTGGTTGGCGGTGAAGGCGTTATTGGCGGGAGAGATGGCAGTAGTGCTGCAAGAGTTGCAGCGGGGCATTGCAGCCCGGTAGCCTAGATCCTCTAGGATCGAAGAGTTTTATAAGCTGACAGGGAGGTCTAGACTGATGCAACCTTCTTTGTATGATCAGGATTTTTATACCTGGGCTGGCCAGCAGGCTGAACTACTGCGGCAACGCCAATTTGAACGGTTGGATTTGGTGAATTTGATTGAGGAAGTGGATGATTTGGGCAAACGGCATTATGAGCAATTAGAATCCCGGTTAGTCCAGTTAATTGCTCATTTATTGAAGTGGCAGGTGCAGCATTGGCGACGATCGAACAGTTGGCGAGCGACGATTCGAGTCCAACGAACGTCTATTGAGAAGCTGTTACGGCGGAATCCGGGTTTGAAGTCGCGTCTAGATGAGGCTATGGCAGAGAGTTGGCCGGAGGCCAGGGATTTGGCGATTTCGGAAACGGATTTGCCGGATGAGAACTTCCCCCAAGTTTGTCCGTACACTCTGATTGCTGTTTTGGATCCGGAGTTTTGGCCTGAGTCCTAAGGAGTTAGATTATAACCGGCCAGTTTTCAGTGTTGGTGGCAGATCGATCGTAGTTTCTAGGAATCAAGAAGCAGGCAAAAGCAAGAATAATGGACCCTAACAGGACGGTGCTACCCACTTTGGAGAATGGCGATCGGCTCAGTCGGCCTGAATTTGAACGCCGCTACCAGGCCATGTCCCACCTTAAAAAAGCAGAACTCATTGAAGGAGTGGCTTAGTGGTGCAGAAAAGTCGTCAAAGTGAGACTAGGCAGGGGTTTGAGCCGTTTGAGAGCCTTTGGGTTTTTGGGGTGGGAACACTGTAACTCTGGAGAATTCAACTCGGTCTCGGAGATATCGTC
>JAYKIB010000316.1:0-6133 GCA_035285005.1 Prochlorothrix sp. | reverse complement strand
ACGCCTCCAAACACCATGGTGAACCTTCATGCTTTGACCGCAAGCCCCCGCTCCGATTCCCCGCTTTCCGATCCCCACATTGATCCCGAGAGTGATCCGTTGCATGTCACGCCCTCGGTCCCCGGTGCAGCCTCCACCACCGCGATCGCCACCACTCCTACCATCACCGCCGTTCCACCCCCCCGATCGATCCCGATCGCCACGATTTCCCCAGTCTCCATCGCCAAGGCCGCATCCACCTCCAAAAGCACAACTATCGTGCAGCCCAATCCACACTCCTCACAGCCCTCGGGCAATACCAACCCTACGGTCCTGTCACCCTGCCCCAACTGGCAGCCTTACTCATCGACTTAGCAGCCGTGTACGGTTCCTGCAACCAACCCCAAGCCCAGGAAACCTGCCTACGGCGTGCGCTGCACTGCTGCGGAATCCTACAGGCAGCACGGGGGCGGGCCGATACCACCCAGGCCAATTCCACCCAGGCCAATCCCGCTGATTGGGAGCTAGCCTTGGCGATCGTTGAGCCCCTGATCGACCTCTACTGGCACCAGAATCGGTGGACCGATGTCACCCCCCTTTTTCCCCTCGCGCTGCGAATCCATCAACATCGGGGCAGCAGCGAAGATCGATCGGTGGCCCGCATTCTGCGGCGGTGGGGAGAAGTGGATCTAGGCCAAGGGCGCTATGCTAAAGCGGAGGTCCGGCTCCGGGCTGCATTGAACTTGTATCGACAACAGAAAAACGCCAAAACCCCCACCGTAGCCCAGTGTTGGTATCTATTGGCGCAGGTTTACGAACGCCAGGGGCGAGAAGACAAGGCATTGGCGTTATTGGAATGGTTACTTGCCTGGTCTCCCCTAGGCACCGAGGATTTGTGTGAAGTACAGGTGGCGATCGTTCTGGCGATCGGTCCCTTTTACCAAGCCCGAGGCCAGTTATCCCAACACCTCCAGCTCTACCGGCAAGCGCTCAAAACCTGTGGCCCCCGGCTCGGCTCCCATCACCCCCATATCCAAGCACTACAAGCCCAGCTCCTCCAGCTCGCCCCCAGGGGTTCCTATGCCTCTCCCCCCACCCACGTCTCAACCCCACGGTATAGAGACCCCATGGTATAGCGACGAACAGGTTGGTTAGGACATCATGGGCTGAGAGTCTCCCGTTCCCGATGACACCTCCTCCCTCCTTCGGGGGGCAAACACTGGCCAAAAGGCGAGCGCGACTCACTCTGTTCCTCATACAGCGGGAACCGTGACCGTCCCTTATGTAAGAAGGGGGTGTCCTCGCCAAAGGCGAGGGCACCCCCTCATATCCCATATATTTGGGTATCTCGATGAATTGTGGCGTGCGGCTAGGCCGCGTACCGCGCCCCTGATTCCCAGGTGGGCACAGGCCAAAACCCTTGATTTTTCGCGCTGCCCACTGGCAAAATACTGCGTTAGCTCCCTGAATTAACCCCAACTGTGGGGAGATAGCCTGGGGAAACAGCTTAGGCCAGAATCAGGACTTGGGTTAGACGGCGAGACCGCCCAACCCACTTCATCGAGGAAGCCGATCGAAGCAGCCACTGTGTGCTTAGTACTTGTAAGCTTCGGGCTTATAGGGACCCGCCACATCGACATTGATGTACTTGGCTTGCTCCGTAGTCAGTTCCGTAATCACACCCCCGAAACCTTCCACCATGTAGCGCGCCACTTCCTCATCCAAGTTCTTGGGCAGCACTTCCACCGTCAATGCCTTCGCCTGCTCCTCAGGGCTGAGACTTGCAAACTTTTGCTCGTAGAGGTGAATTTGCGCCAACACTTGGTTCGCAAAGGAACCATCCATAATCCGGGAGGGGTGACCCGTGGCATTGCCGAGGTTCACCAGACGACCTTCCGACAGCAAAATCAAGAAGTCCTGGGGATCATCACTCCGGTAGATTTGGTGAACCTGGGGCTTCACCTCTTCCCAACGCCACTCTTTCCGCATGAAAGCCGTGTCGATTTCATTGTCGAAGTGACCAATATTACAAACCACAGCACCGGGCTTCAGCGCCTTGAGCATATTGGCATCACAGACGTTGTAGTTCCCGGTGGTGGTTACCACTAGGTCAGTGTTCCCCAGCAGAGCGGTATCAATGCTGGCGGGAGTGCCATCATTCTTCCCGTTTTTGTAGGGAGAGACCACCTCATAACCATTCATGCAGGCTTGCATGGCACAGATGGGATCCACTTCGCTGACCTTAACGATCATGCCTTCCTGACGCAAGGAATCGGCAGATCCCTTACCCACGTCACCGTAGCCAATCACCAGGGCCTTCTTACCCGCCAGCAGGTGATCTACACCCCGCTTAATCGCATCGTTCAAGCTGTGGCGGCAGCCATAACGGTTGTCGTTTTTGGACTTGGTAACAGCATCGTTAACATTGATGGCGGGCACCTTGAGGGTTCCGGCTTCCAACATTTCCACCAAACGGTGAACCCCGGTGGTGGTTTCCTCGGTGACCCCGTGGATGCTCTTGAGCATGTCGGGATACTGTTCATGGATATAGGCCGTAAGGTCGCCCCCATCATCCAGAATCATATTGGCATCCCACAGCTCACCGTTGGGGGCGCGGCAGGTCTGCTCAATACACCACATGTACTCCTCTTCCGTCTCCCCCTTCCAAGCATAAACCGGGACCCCAGCGGCGGCGATCGCTGCGGCGGCGTGATCCTGGGTGGAGAAAATGTTGCACGACGACCAGCGCACTTCAGCGCCCAGTGCCCGCAGGGTTTCAATCAGCACCGCAGTCTGAATCGTCATGTGGATACAGCCAATGATCTTGGCTCCGGCCAGGGGTTGGCTATCCTGGTACTTTGCCCGAATTGCCATCAGTGCAGGCATTTCGCTCTCGGCGATCGCAATTTCTTTCCGACCCCAATCTGCCAGGGTAATGTCGGCAACTTTATAGTCTTGAGTCTTGGTTGCGGGGGCCGACTGCTCCCGTGTCATGGTTTGTGTGGTCATGTAATCTTGATTCTGGATCCGTAGTAGGGAATGGGAGGGGTAGGGGAAATGCCCCTGTGCCTGGGAACACCGCAATGGGAACACCCACAGGGGGATTGCTCCTACCTTGTAATTATGGATAATCTCGGGCCAAGTGGGTTAACCGTAGGCAAGACAAAAGAGTAAGCGACTTGCCTGGGCCCAGCTGCAAGGCCGCAGACTGGGGGATTGACACGATCGTACCCCATGCCCAAGCTGCAATCGGGCACCGAGAACCCCCAGTCAGTGTAGGGGATTACAGTCGTTTTTTCAAAAGGGCGCTAGTGCACAACGATTCTACCCTCGGGTGCAGGATTCGGGACCGACCCCGCTATGATGGGGGGATGATTATGAGCGGGTTACCCCCGGATTGCTCCGGCAGCAGCCCCCGAGAGCCCACTCTAGGGCACCTCGAAAAATCCAGAGTTCCGCCCTGTGATCCACCTAAGGATCAGGGTTGTGGCAGGCGGCGAAGCCGCCTGCCACAATTAATCGAGGTGCCCTCTAGATAAACTGACGGCTGCGCCCCCATCAGGCGCTAAGATTCCCTCAGTTCCAAGATTTAGTCGCTGACCCCAACCCCCTCGCAACCGCTCTAGCAGCTGAATCTAGACTGAATCTAGACTGAATTTTGACCTTGTTTCCGCCTTTCAATTCCCCTATTGCATCCATCCCATGAAAGCCTTTGTTGCAGGAGCCACCGGAGCCACCGGCCAGCGTATTGTGAACACCCTCGTCGATCGCGGCGTTCCGGTTCGTGCCTTGGTGCGCGATCGTACCCAAGCCAAGGCGCTACTGCCCAACGGTGTCGATCTAGTCCAGGGCGATGTATCGGACCCCTTGGCGCTCCAACTCGCCCTGGGAGATTGTACTGTCCTCCTCTGTGCCACAGGGGCACGCCCTAGCCTCAACCCCACCGGACCGCTGGTGGTGGACTATCTGGGGGTCAAAAACCTCGTAGAAGCCGCCCAGGCACGACACATCCAACAGTTTGTGTTGGTGTCGTCCCTCTGTGTGTCGAAGTTATCCCATCCGTTGAATTTATTTTGGTTCGTGCTGCTCTGGAAACTCCAGGGAGAGAATGCTCTCCGGTCTAGCGGTCTGCCCTATACGATCGTCCGTCCGGGTGGACTCCTCAATGAAGAGCGACCGGGCAACGTGGTGATGCAGGGGGCTGATACCCTCTTCAAGGGCAGCATTCCCCGAACCCAGGTGGCCCAGGTCTGTGTGGAAGCGCTTTTTTGTCCCGAGGCTCGCAATAAGGTGGTGGAAGTGGTCAGCCGTGACGATGTTACGGCCCAGGCTTGGACGGAGTTGTTTGCCCAGGTTGGGGGCTAAGGCCAGGGACCCTAGCCACCCAGCTCCTGGCTCCACGGAAAGGAGCCCCACCTCGCCCCGTTGCCCTAACCCCCCTGCGTCCCTCACGTTCGCCCTGCGCCGCCTAAGTCGTCCATGACCGCAACCCCTGCTCCCACATCCCCCGCTCCCATGGTGCGGCTCGATCGGGTCACCAAAACCTATGGCTCTCCCCCCACAGGACTCAATCAGGTGAGTTGGAGCCTGCCGACGGGATCGTTTGTCTTCATCACTGGCGCGTCAGGATCGGGCAAAACGACGTTGCTGAAATTGCTGTATGGAGCCGAGCGACCCAGTCACGGTCAGGTGTGGGTCAATGGGTATGAAGTGAGCCGGCTCCGGGGCGATCGCCTTGCCCGGTTTCGTCGCAAGCTTGGCGTTGTTTTTCAGGACTATAAATTAATCCCCAGCCGGACTGTTGCGGAGAATATTGCCTTTGTGCTCTGGGCCCAGGGCCACGATCGCGCCACAATTGAGCGTCGCCTCATTCCAACCCTCAAGCTGGTGGGCCTCCAGGATCGGGCCCAGGACTTCCCCGAGCAACTCTCGGGCGGTGAACAACAGCGGGTCAGCATTGCCCGCGCCATTGTCAGCACCCCTCCCCTCTTGCTCGCCGATGAGCCAACCGGTAACCTCGATCCCGAGAATTCCTTGCAAATTATGGAAATCCTCCACAAACTGAAGACAGCGGGGATCACGATTGTGGTGACCACTCACGATCAAAATCTAGTCCAGCACTATTCCCATCCTGTCCTGCAATTGCACCAAGGGGAACTCCACCCCCTACGCGCCTGAGCCAATGCATCACGCTTGAGCCAAAGGAATCCATCGTTCTGGAAGATAGGCCCCGCAAGAATCAGGGTTGGGTGGGGGCAGATCTCGCCCCCACCCAGGAAGCAACGAGATGTCCTGCTGTTTTCCTGCTCCGCTCCTGGACCCTGCGCAAATCCCTAACATGCTCCCGACGGCGATGTACCACCTGATCTATGACGGTAACTGCAACCTTTGCGTCACCTTTACCCAACTGTTGCAGCGCTTCGATCGTGATGACCTCTTCACCTATGTCCCTATGCAAAATCGCGATCGGCTCCAAACCTGGGGGATTAGCCCCCAGGACTGTGAGCTAGGCATGATCTTGCTAGCAGGGGATCCGCCCCAACAACGCTGGCAGGGCAGCGATGCAGCCGAGGAAGTGATTCGGCTCTTACCCTTGGGAGCAGCCTTTATTGCTGCCTATCGCCAACTGCCCGGAGCGAAGTGGTTGGGCGATCGGAGTTATGAACAAATCCGAGACCACCGCTATCAGTGGTTCGGTGCTCGTCCCCAAACCTATTGGGCCACCTGTGCTTCTCCATCTGACGATTCCAGCTGTTCTGAAGCACGGATCACTGCTGAAGAGGATATTTATGGGCACCTCGATTAATTGGGTTGTGCGGCTTTGCCGCCTGCCACAGCCCTGATTCTGCCGTGGGCACTACGTCGAAATTTGAATAAATCAAGGTACCCTGATAAAACCCGATCGAAATCCAGGCGCAAAAGGCAAGGCAGAGAGCCGGCGCCCCCTATCCCAAACGATCTGCTGGTCGGGGCCTAAACGATCTGATTGTAGGGGAATGATTTTCGCACCCAAGGCCAAATCTTTTGTCAGGGCACCTCGATTAATCGAGTATTTGAAAAATCTGAGTCTTAAAAACCCCCATAGTGAGACAGAAATAACCTTTCCATAGCACTATGGGGGTTGTTATTACAATATCAGCTAACTAACCCTTCT
>JAYKIB010000315.1:0-28142 GCA_035285005.1 Prochlorothrix sp. | reverse complement strand
CCAACAACGTAAAAAGTTTCGCCCGATTCGGCCAAACCCGTTGATCGCAACTCTAACCACTGCGTCTTCCCCTCTGTATCTACATGAATAAATACCTAGTGATGCACCCGATCATATCCTAAAGCCGACCGAAAACATATCCGTATTTGCTCCTTTTTCAGGGATGAGGTTAAAACGGAAGCCCCCCCCTGTGGCTTGTGTGCCCTCCCCGAACCTTGGTGCCTACCGATGCAACCCTCTGAAGAATCCCCGAAGAAAACCGTCAAGCTGGACCACCTCAACTACAGCACAGAGGAGGATATGGGCCTCTGGCCCACCTTCTGGCGCGGATTGAAGCTTGTGGTTCAGGCCGCTGGGCCAGATCTGCGGAACCTGGCTTTGGTGAATACGATTACGGCCTGGGGGCCAGCGGTAGCCCTCTTCTTCAGCAAAATTATCATTGATGAAGTGGCTCGAATTTTGAACGGGGGTGCGGTGGTGGATGCCTGGGCCGTGCTCTGGCAGGAGCCGCTGCTGCTGTGGGGCATTGGTCTCACCCTGGGGTTGAACTTCCTGGCCGATGCCCTGGATATCCTGGAAACGATGTCGTTTATTGCCCTGCGTGATCGGGTGGAGGGATTTGTACAACGGCAGGTCCTGGAGAAGTTGGCCTACTTCAACGATGTGGCCCTCTTCGAGATTCCCGACCTGCTAAACCTGATCCAGTTGGTGGAAAAGGGCATTCCTCGACTCCAACAGTTGGCCTCCATTCTGGCCTTGACCCTGTTTGGGCTTTTCCGATTGGTACCGTCGATCATCCTGTCCGCCTCGATCGGCCTGTGGGTACTGGGGGTTTTGCTCGCTTTTTCGGTGCCGTCGATCGCCGTGGAACTCCACTACCGCAAACGCAACTGGCGCACGGAAAAGCTCCAAGCGGGCCCCAACCGCGAGATGCGTCTCTACGAGCAAATTATCAAGGGCGAAGACTACGCCAAGGAAATGCGCCTCTTTTCCCTGCAGGGGGTCATGCTCAATCACTGGCAAACCCTATGGCAGCAAATTTTTACCAATATGCAGGCGGTGCGCCGCAAGGGGATGTATTACATCTCGTTTTGGTCCTCAGTGAGCGGCATCGGTACGGCAATTCCCTATGTCTACATTATTCTGGGGGTGATGGAGGGGAACTACACCCTGGGGGATTTGGCCCTCTACACAGGCATTATTCTGCAACTGCGCCAAAGTCTGTTCATTATCATTAGCCAGTCCGGGGAAATCTATAACGTCCTCCTCGCTGCTCAGCCGGTGTTTCAGTTGCTGGACCTCCAGCCCCAATTGCTCAATGGCGATCGACCTTTTCCGGGCGTGGCCGAGGGGAACCTCAAAAACCTAGACCCAATCGGACCGAGGGAAACCGCCGATCGACCCTTCCCAGGTATCCAAATTCAAGATCTATCCTTCACCTATCCTGGCGCGAAAACGCCCACACTCAACGGAGTCAACCTCCTCATTCATCCCGGTGAAATGGTAGCTGTCGTGGGGGAAAACGGAGCCGGGAAAACCACCTTAGCCAAGCTCCTCTGCCGCCTGTACGATCCCCAGCTGGGATCCATCTACTGGAATGGGGTGGATCTGCGGCAGATGGATCTCCAGGAGCTTCGATCGCGCATTACGGTGCTGATGCAGGACTATGCCCGCTTCCCCAACTCCCTGCGGGCGAATGTGGCCTGGGGCAGTCTGGACCATGACGTGGAAGATGAACTGTTGCTCCAAGCACTGCGGGATGCGGGATTAGGTTACTTACCCGACAGCCTAGACCAGGGGTTAGAGACTCCTCTGGGTAAGCAATTGGAAAAGGGGATCGATTTATCGGGGGGGCAGTGGCAGCGGGTGGCGATCGCCCGGGCGTTGATGCGTCTCAATGCGGGGGAGTTGCTGGTGTTCGATGAACCCACGGCAGCCCTAGATCCCAAAAATGAGCATGAAATCTATCGCATTTTTCAAACCCTGGCCCAGGATCGGATGACGCTGGTGGTCAGTTACCGACTGGCTTTGGCGAAGCTGGCCGATCGGATTGTGGTGATGGAGCAGGGTCAGGTTCAGGAAGTGGGCAGTCATGACCAACTCATAACCCTGGGCGGCATTTACCACACCATGTTCACCCGCCAAGCCAGCAGCTATTTGTAATCCCCCGTTGGGCACCTGGATTAATCCCCCCTGTGGGGAGTTCGCCCCTGCAAGACAGAGTTTGGGGCGGGCAGCAAAGCCGCCCACTCCGATTCAGGGCGGTGACCCAATCCCGGCACTGCTACGGGTGGGGCGGCGAAGCCGCCCCACATCCTCTCATCCAAGGGCTTGCCCTGCGATTGAGGCGGAGTTGAGGCGGGGTTTAAGTGTGGGCAGGGGTGGGCAGTTCCGACTCCAGCAACGGCGCAATATTGTGGAGCAAAAGGCCATACTCCAAGCCCTCCACCACCGCCTTGTAGGATGCCTCAATAATGTTGTAGGACACCCCCACCGTAGACCAGTGCTGCTCGCCATCGCTGGACTCCACCAGCACCCGCGTGCGGGCCGCAGGGCCATCCGTACCGCTCAGAACACGCACCTTATAGTCCGTGAGATGGAACTGCTGCACCTGGGGATAAAACTGGACGATCGCCCGCCGCAGCGCCACATCCAACGCCGACACCGGACCATTGCCCTCCCCGGCTTCCAAAATATCGCGCCCCTCAATCTGCACCTTGATCGTCGCCAGGGACATAATCCGACCATCATCCTGGGTGGCACAGTGAACCTGAAAGCCCTTCAAACCAAAGAAACTGGGCCGCTTGCCCATGGCTTCGCGCATGAGCAAATCAAAACTGGCCTCCGCCGCCTCAAACTGGTAGCCCTGGTTTTCCAACTCCTTCAGTTGCTGCAAAATCTGCCGACAGACCGGATCCTTCTTGTCCAGTTCAATGCCGAAGGTGCGGGCCTTCGCGATGATATTGCTGAGGCCAGACTGGTCAGAAACCACGATGCGGCGGCTGTTTCCCACGGTTTCCGGCGCAATATGCTCGTAGGTGAGGGGGTTACGCTCCACGGCACTGACATGGATGCCGCCCTTGTGGGCAAAGGCGGAGAGGCCGACAAAGGCCGCATGATCGTTAGGGGCGAGGTTGGCGATTTCGCTGATGAGGCGGCTGCTGCGGGTGAGGTGGGTCAGCTGGCTGTCGGCGATGCAGTGGTAGCCCAGCTTTAGCTGTAGGTTGGGAATCAGGGAACAGAGATTCGCATTCCCGCAGCGTTCGCCGTAGCCGTTGATGGTGCCCTGGACCATGGTGGCTCCCCCCATTACCGCCGCGATCGCGTTGGAGACAGCGGTTTCGGAGTCGTTATGGGTGTGGATGCCCAGGCGGGGTCGTCCGTCAAAACTTTGGGGATCTAAGCTGTTGGGGGTTTGGAGTTGCAGGTCGAAGGCATTACAGACCTCGGCTACGATCGCCCCAATTTCGTGGGGCAAACAGCCCCCATTGGTGTCACAGAGACTAATCCACTCCGCCCCCGCTTCGATCGCGGCCCCCAGGGTCTTGAGGGCATACTCGGGATTATGCTTGTAGCCATCAAACCAATGCTCCGCATCGTAGATCAGCCGCCGGCCCTGGCTGCGCAGATAGGTGATGCTGTCATCAATCATGGCCAGGTTCTCATCCAGGGTTGTTTTGAGTCCGGCGCTCACATGCAAGTCCCAGGATTTGCCAAATAGGGTAACCCATCGGGTTCCGGCGGAGAGAATTGCCTTGAGGAGGTCGTCATCTTCAGGACGACGATCGGGGCGACGGGTGGAACAAAAGGCTACTAGCTCAGAACTCTGGAGGGGTTGCTCCTGAATTTGCCAGAAGAACTGCACATCCTTGGGATTCGCCCCCGGCCAACCCCCTTCAATAAAGGGAATCCCCAACGCATCCAACTGGCGAGCAATGCGAATTTTATCTTCCAAAGACAGGGCAATACCTTCGCGCTGGGCACCGTCCCGTAGGGTAGTGTCATAGATCCAGACTTTTTGGGGTGCGTCAGGGGTTTGGGTCATAGTTCTATCGTTGTGATGAAGTCAGAATCCGCTGGAATCGGAAGCGGCCAGACGAGACACGGCCAAGGGCGCAGTACTCAACCTTCTCCTAACCAGACCTTCTCCCCAAATTATGCCCTACTGGGCACCTCGATTAATTCAACTTTTTGGGAGACAGCCCACGCAAGAATCAGGGTTTGGGTTGGGCGGCTTCGCCGCCCAACCCCATTAATCGAGGCGCCCTTGCATTTCTTTTTTACTACTGAACTTTGATATGCGTATTTTAGTAGTCGGCAATGGAGGCCGTGAACATACTCTAGTGTGGGGGTTAAGCCAGTCCCCGCAAGTAGAGGGGCTAATCTGTGCTCCAGGCAACGGAGGCACCGCAACCCTGCCCAAGTGTACGAACCGATCGATCTCAGGAGAAGATTTCCCCGCTCTGATTCAACTGTGTCGGGATGAGGCCATTGACCTAGTGGTGGTAGGACCGGAAGCTCCCCTGGCCTTGGGGATCACCGATGCCCTAAGGAAGGCTGGGATTGCGGTGTTTGGTCCAACGCAGGCTGGTGCTGAAATTGAAGCAAGCAAGGCTTGGGCCAAGGAATTTATGGCAGCAGCCGGGATTCCCACAGCTGCATCGGCAATTTTTACGGATTTAGAGCTGGCTCGGGCCTATGTCAAGAGTAAGGGGACACCGATCGTCATTAAGGCGGACGGATTAGCGGCAGGAAAGGGCGTAACCGTAGCCACGGCCCTCGGGGAAGCGATCGAGGCAGTGGAGGAAGCCTTTGGCGGCAAATTTGGGGAAGCAGGCCGCTGTGTGGTGATTGAAGACTGTTTACAGGGCGTTGAGGCTTCGGTCCTAGCGCTCTGTGATGGTCAGACGATCGTGCCCCTCGTGGCAGCCCAGGATCACAAACGCATTGGGGAAGGAGATCAAGGACCCAATACCGGGGGAATGGGGGCCTATGCTCCAGCTCCCTTGGTCACCCCCGCCATTGCCGCACGAATCCAAACGGAAGTTCTGGATCCGGCGTTGGCCGAGTTTCGGCAACGGGGCATTGATTATTGCGGTATTCTCTACGCAGGGCTGATGATTAGCCCGGAGGGAGATCCCAATGTGATTGAGTTCAATTGTCGCTTTGGAGATCCCGAAACCCAAGTGGTGGTGCCCCTGCTAGAAACGCCCCTCTTGGATTTGATTCTGGCCTGTGTGGAAGGGCGACTGGCAACAGTGCCCGTGACCTGGAAGCCGGGAGTCGCGGCCTGTGTAGTGGCGGCTTCAGGGGGCTATCCCGGCAGCTACACCAAGGGCCACCCGATCGCGGGTCTGGCCGAGGCGGAGGCGACGGGAGCGATCGTCTTCCAAGCCGGAACGAAATCGGGCGCAAACCCTGGGGATCCGGTACTAACCGACGGGGGTCGGGTTTTGGGGGTGACTGCCTTGGGGCAGGATTTTGATCAAGCCTTTGCCAATGCCTATACAGCCCTAGACAAGATTCACTTTGAAGCCTGCTATTACCGGCGAGACATTGGCTATCAGGTGCGGACCGCATCAAAGCCAGGGTGATAACCGGCAACAGGATCCCCTCAAAACATCCAACTTGCCCTTCCGTAACCGACGCAGGGTCCGGGGCGAGTTGGGCGGTAAAACCGCCCAACGCCATGGATCGTATACCTCTGACTCGGGAAGCTCTCACCCTTTAGCAACCTGCACCCTAGGAGGCACCTCGAAAAATTCAAATTTCGACCGCATGCCCACAGCAGAATCAGGGTTGTGGCAGGCGGCTTCGCCGCCTGCCACACTTAATCGAGGTGCCCTAGGGCGTATCATCAATTAATTGTAGGAACCTTGGGATGTCAGCGTGAAACGCCCGCCCCCGTTGGATGCGCTAGGGGCTGTGTCCCTGGTTCTAAAGGCAGTCTAGGGTTAAATGATGACAGCCCCTAGCGTGGCCTCAACCATTACCAGCCATTACCAGCCATTGCCAACCGTTGCCCGATCGCCATCGATGCTGAAGTCTTCCCCCGTCTCCCGATCGCGACTCTGGGCGATCGGTCTCCTAATCCTGCTGAATTTGGGCCTCAGCCAATGCCAGCGTCCTGATACTCCCATATCCATCGATCGCCAGCCAGTCCGTGTAGAACGCGTGGTCAGTGCCCAGACCGTTGAGGTGCTGCCGCTGCGGGGAGAAGCGGACTTGCAAACCGTGCGGTTAATTGGGCTAGAGACACCCCCTTGGGAGCAGGCACCCTGGGGAGAGGCCGCCCAACGTTGGTTACGCACCCAAGTGGAAGGCCAAACCGTGGAACTCGAAACCGATGTGCAGGAATGGGATCAAGACAATCAACGCTGGGGCTATCTCTGGCAGGGGGGAGAGTTGCTCAATGGGGCGATCGTCACGGCGGGTCATGCCCTCGCCCGTCCCCGCTTTCCCAATGTGCGCTATCGCCAGCGGCTCCAACGGGCCCAGGAAATTGCCCGGTTACGGGGGGTCGGCATCTGGAACCCCGAGTCGCCCCTGCGCCAACTCCCGAGTCAGTCTCGCGCCCGCTCATTTCGCGACGGAACGGGGCACGGAACGGGGCAATAAGATGACCCGTTCGATTCATGGCTTGGGCAGCTTCGCCGTCCAACCCAAACCCTGATTCTTGCGTGGGCTGTCTTCCAAAAATTCAGATTAATCGAGGCGCCCCATAGACTTTTGATCCAGCAGCTTTGTACACTAGGGCACTTTAGGACCTGCCATCCCCCAGCCACCATGCAAGATTTTCTGCCCATTGCCTACTTCAAAGATCGCTTCATCCCGTTCAACGAAGCCAACGTCTCCATTGCAACCCATGGCCTCCACTATGGGACAGGAGCCTTTGGGGGCTTGCGGGCTATTCCTGATCCCCAGAATCCCCGGCGAATTCTGACCTTTCGCCTCGATCGCCACTGTAAGCGTCTGAGTCAAAGTGCCCGTTTCCTCCATTTTGACCTACCAGCGGAGAAAATCCAGGCGGTTCTGGTGGAATTCATCCAGAAAAATGCCCCCACTGAGCCGATTTATCTACGGCCCTTCATTTGCACCTCAGAGATGGGTTTAGTGCCCCGACTGCACAATATTGAAAAGTCCCTATTCGTCTTTGGACTGCCGATGGGAGACTATCTCTCGGCAGATGGGGTCAAATGTCGGATTAGTTCCTGGTGTCGGCAGGAAGACCGCAGTTTCCCCCTGCGCGGCAAAATTACGGGAGCCTACATCACCTCCTCCTTAGCCAAAACCGAGGCGATCGAGTCGGGGTTTGATGAGGCGATTCTGCTCAATGCCCAGGGGAAAGTGTGTGAAGCCACGGGCATGAATATTTTCCTGGTGCGCAATGGCAAACTAATTACGCCGGATGTGGATCAGGATGTGCTGGAGGGCATTACCCGCGACGGTATTATGGTGCTGGCCCAGGAGATGGGACTGGCGGTGGTGGAGCGCACGGTGGACAAGTCGGAACTCTACGCAGCGGAAGAGGTCTTCCTCTGTGGGACAGCGGCCAAGATTACTCCAATCCGCCAGATTGAGAACTATACCTTGCCAAAGGAACGCCCGATTACGGACCAAATTCGCCAAAAGCTAGCCGCAATCACCGAGAACCGAGACACAACACACCCGGACTGGATCTTTCCGATCGATCTACCCTAACTCCCCTCCTCGCCCTAGGGCGTGTCCTCAATTCACTGTGGAACCCTTGCGATATCAGAATGACACGCCCGCTCCAGTGGTAAGAGCTAGGGGCTGTATCCCTGACCCTGAAGGCAGTTTAGGGTTACATGATGACAGCCCCTAAAGACTGCGAGTACTTTGCCGCTGCAGTTGGGCTTTGAGCGCCGCCAGCGTCTGCGCCGTCCCCACACAAACCTGTTGGGCACACACCAAACCCAGGCCATCCGTCGGCAAATCCTCGCTCACCTGAAACACCACCGTGGGCCAGTAACCGGGCGCGATCGCCGCGATCGTCTCAGGCCGTGCCTTCAGTACCGTCCCATTGCGATAAACATCCAGCGCTTGGAAAAGACTGGGGCAGGTCTGAGTTGCCTGGGTCATAGTACCGCTGAACGCCTGGAGCACTCGCTCAGCGCGATCGTAGTAAGCCGCCTCATCCGTCAACAGATGGAGGCGAAGCAAATTCAAAGCCGCAATCCCATTGGTCGAAGGAACAGCCCCATCCGTGTAGTTACGCTCCCGCACCACCAAATGTTGACTCCCCGCCAGGGACGCATTGTAGTACCCCCCCAACTCCTCACTCCACAACTCTTGGTCAAACACCCGCTGCAACCGTTGGGCCTCGGCTAACCAGGTGGGGGCAAGGCTCGCCTTGTCCGGCAGTGCCACACTGGCCTGATGCAGATCAAACAGGGCTTTGATCAAGAGGGCATAGTCTTCACTTTGGGCGAGAACCGCAACTCGCGGCCGATCTTGGGACGATAAACCTTGGGATGCTAAACCTTGGGATGCTAAACCTTGGGACGATAAACCTTGCCCAGCATCACCCTGGTCTTGACCCGGACCTGCGGGATTGCCAGAACCTTGGCCCTCCGGTTCCATCGCTGGAGAATCCTGACCATTCTGGAACGCGGTCGCACTGGGTGCAGCAGATACTTCCTGGGAAATGGGGTCAGCCGATGCAGACCCATAATTGAGACGATACAGGTGATCCCCCTGCCATTGGTGGGTCAGCAGACCCTGGGCCACATCACAGGCCAGATCAAAATCCTGGGGCCGATCGAACGCCACCGCCGATCGAGCTAACCCCGAAATCATCAAACTATTCCAGGACAGAATCATTTTCACGTCAGTGACAGGCGGAATCCGACCCTTTCCAGACCCATCCCTAGTCCCAGCTCCATAGACTTTGGCCTCCTGGTTATTACGGGCAGGAGCAAACCGCTGGAGTTCGGTCTCCGGCGCACCGTAGCGCAGGGTAAACAGTTGCGTCAGAGCCGATCGACTGGCCGGGTCCAGATCCGCACCCCGTCGCCGTTGCAACACATTACGCCCCTCAAAGTTTCCCCCCTCACTAATCGTAAAGTCCCGGGTTAACGCCGCCAATTCCTCCGACTTGAGGCAGTTTTGCAGTTGATCGTAGGACCAGCAGTAAAATTCTCCCTCCTCCGGCTCCGCTGCCCTGGAATCCACAAAACTATCCGCATCCTGGGAAGCATAAAAGTACCCCTCAGGAGCCAGCATCTCCCGTCGCAACCAAGCCACTGTTTTGGCTACTGCTTCCCCAAAAGCCGCTTCCTGGCAGCCTGATCCCCACAGATTCCCCAAATACTCTAGAATTTGGCCATTATCGTAGAGCATCTTCTCGAAGTGGGGCACAGTCCAGGTGGGATCCACGGTGTAGCGATGGAATCCCCCCCCCCACGTGATCAAAAATACCCCCCAGGGCCAAATCCAAGCCCCGCTGGACACAGGCCTGCTGACTCGCGATCGATCGTTCTCCCTCAAAACGCACCAGGCGCAACGCCGCTTGGGCGTAGGGCATCATCGGAAAGCTATTGCCGCCAAAATTAGGGCTAAGAATCCGCGTGCTGTACTCCAGCCCCTTCAGCAGGAGTCCCTCAGCAAGGGATTGCCCCCCCTGGGTCGCCGTCGCACTGGCCGTCAGGTGCTGAAAAATCTCTTGGCGAATATCCCGCAGTCGTTCCTGATCAGTGTCATAGGTTTGGCGCAGCACCTGAAGCACCTGGAGGAAACCGGGCCTACCGTAGCGGGCTTGGGCGGGAAAATAGGTGCCACCGTAGAACGGCAGTAAATCCTGGGGATCCAGAAAGATATTCAAGGGCCACCCCCCCTGCCCCACCATCATTTGCAGTGCCTGCATATAGATGCTGTCAAGATCAGGGCGCTCTTCCCGATCGACCTTAATGGGCAGAAAATGTTGATTTAGATACGCCGCAATGGTCGGGTCGGAAAACGCTTCCCCCTCCATCACCGTGCACCAATGGCAACTGGAGTACCCAATGGATAGTAAAATGGGCCTATCGTCCCGTTTCGCGACTGTCAAGGCTTCTTCACACCAAGGCCACCAATCTATGGGGTTATGGGCGTGTTTTTGAAGGTAAAGACTTGCGGACTGGGCCAGACGATTCGGCATATTTCATAGGTCAGGGACGGTTCGTGTTTGAGTCTAGCGTGTTGTCGGCGCGATGGGCTATAATGGGACGGTGTTACGGGATGTAGCGCAGCTTGGTAGCGCACTTCGTTCGGGACGAAGGGGCCGCAGGTTCGAATCCTGTCATCCCGATTTTAAGAGACATCACCAGCGGCATCGATCCCAGAGGTCGATGCCGCTGCCAACGCTACAGGGAGTCAAGAAGGGGGCCTATCCAAATCATCGCGGTGCCCTATACAGAACTGCAAAGCCTATGGGATAGTGATCAGACAGCATGGGATCTCCCATGGGATCGCCACCCGGTCCTCAGATAGCGTCTATCCGATCGCGTCTAAGGGGCACCTCGGTTAAGACAGATTCTCACCGCAGTACCCACGGCAGAATCAAGGTTGGGTTGCGCAGCGCAACCGCGCAACTCAATTAATCGAGGTACCCTAGGAGGATATTGATAAACCTAAGAGAATCCCCCCTAACCCCCCTTTACAAGGGGGGGACAGCCTTTTCTTCCCCCTTCAAAAGGGGGACTGAGGGGGATTCGGCAAGGGCTTACGGCCCTTGGCCGCAGTTTCCAAACATCCTCTAAGAGAATCCCCCCTAACCCCCCTTGACACAGGGTGGGGCGGCCTCTTCGCCCCCTTTCAAAAGGGGGACCCGAGGGGAATTCTGCCCAATAAATCCCAACGCCCCATCACAGGCGGCAGAAACCGATGGTAGGAATAGGTGGCCGAAACAGGTGGCCGAAACAGGTGGCCGAATCCCAGGTGTCATCCCAAGTGCAATCCCAGCGGGAGTCACAGGTGAGGCAAGGAGCACATCAGTAGTGGTTAAACGTCATCGCAAGAACACAAAAGTAAAACACACCACCACGCCCGAGTCCCCCGACGCGTTAATCGCCGAAATCCAGGACCTGCGGGCACAGCAGCACTATGCCCAGGCCATTAAGAAACTGGACCAACTCGGGCGGCTCTATCCGGAGGCTGCCGCCCCAGCCCAACTGCCCAGCAAGGGAGAACTGCTGCAGCAATTGGGAGAGCATCAACTGGCCAACGAGCAATTTAAGGTGGCCGAACGATCGCTCCAGCAGGCGATCGAAGCAACCTGCTTTAGCGCCTATTACCCCCTGGCTAAGCTGTATCTCCGCACCGATCGCGACACCGAAGCCTACACCCTCCTCCACACGGCCTGGACCGATGGCACCCTCCCCAAAACCTTAGGCGGCGCCTATCTCAAAGTCCTGCTTCTAACCCAGGATCGGGACACCGTTGCCGAAACGATCGCCACCCACGCCAACCGCTTCTATGCCGATCATTGCCGCTGGGCGGACCTGATCCTCACCGTCAAAAGCAGTCCCAATGAACCGTCCCAGGACACCTGCCGGGCCTTCAAACGCCTAAAACGCAAAATCACCCCCGACGAACCGGACCATCTCTGGCAAACCTATGCCATGGGCAAAGAACCGCCCACAGTTAATTTCTGCAAAGCCATGGGGTTCCCCCTGAGCCCCCGCTTTCCGATCCAACAGGTCCCCACAGATCCCGCCGTCCGCGTCATCGCGTGGGACTACATCAACCGCCATAAGCTCTCGGTATCTCCCCAAATCTGCGATCAGCTCGAAGACACCACCCCCTCTAACCATGCCGTCCTCCTCCAGGTGTTGGACTTCGCAGATCAAGGACACTACGACCGGGCCGGCCACGCCCTGGCGCAGCTGGACTGGGACAATCCCCACTTGCCCGAAGGATTCCAGACCTTCGCCCAGCAGATCCTGCACTTGGGCGCTGAAATCGGCTGGCGCATCGATGATCTGCGCACCGCTGAGTCTCTCCTCAGTTTATATCTCCGTCACTTCGGCTTTGATCCAACGATCGCGGTTAAGTGGATGCGGTGCCTAGGCATTGGGGAACAACTCGAACGGCAACGGCTTTACCTCCAACGCATTCGCCAGTGGTTGGACACCGAAGCACGTCAGCAGCAGCCAGACCTCTGGTCCGAAGGCCGAGTGAAACAGGTGCGTTGTGAAGCCCTATGCCATGAATTTATCAGCTATCGAACCGCCACTTCCCTGCCCCCCAAGACAAATCAGCTCCTCGAGGAGGCCGAGTCCCTCTGTCCCGATCACTTTATGCCCCATGGCTGCCGAGGGTTGTATTACCTAGGCCATGGGCAGCCCGCCCTGGCCGTCGAAAAGTTGGTAAAGGGGGTCGAAGGTGATGTAAAGGGCGAGTGGCTCGAATTTTATGTCTATGCCTGTAAGACCATGGAGGAGCAGAACCAATGGCAACGCCTCGCAGACTTCCGACAACAGTTTGGTGAACGCTATGACGATGAACCCCTCAGTCCTGCAACGCAGCTCATAGATCCAGCATTCCTGGCTATTCCGGAATGGAAAAAGCAATTTCTCGATCCCTATGTTGCATCATTTCTAGACTATGGGGTCACGGTAATCGAGAATGTTGAAGACGAGGCAGGGGAGGCCTTGAGTCGTAATGGGTCGAATCTACGCAAATTTGAGCCGTTCCTAGAGAGTTGGCACGATTTACTCCAGTGCTACTTCTGCTGGCTGTGGAACCAATCGCTCGAAGAAGAGCCCTCGCCGCGCCAAACTAAGGTAGGTGGCAAGATCCCCCAACTGAGCAAGGCATTCGAGACTCTTTACAGCCATGCGAACAGTGTAGACGACCAGATCATGCTGCTCCAGTTGATTTGTGTCAGCATTGCGCGATTCTTTAAGCGCAAAAAAGGAATTACAGCACTTTTCAAGCAGTTTTACAGTCAACTAGAAACCTTGGCAAAGACCGAGGAAAGCGCAACGATTCCAGCCTGGATCGCCCGGATTTTGTGGGATAAGAAGTTGGCGAAGTTCCAAGCCGAGCTGGAAAGCTATCTCGATCGTCAACCCAATTCGATCCTGGCTCTGGCGGAACTGCAATTGGAACTGCGGCTATTTATGGTGACCGATGCCCTGCGACCCCTGCTCCACACCTATGGGGAGTTGGATTCCAGTGTGGCCCAAATCCCCCTGGCGATCGCCACCACCTATAATATCGACGCACCAGAATATCAACGTTATTGCGATCAGAGCTTCCAGCTAGCCCAGCGTCTCCAGGATCAAGGGGCGTTAGAAGCCCTCCGGGTTGAAGCCGAGGTTAGGGAGTGCCGTCGTGCCTACAAGATGCTAGCTCGCTTCTCCACCAGAGGCAGAGGCGGGAGATCCTTCAGCCCACAAATCGCCCAGATGCAGGCAACACTAGAGGAGATCCTGGGCCATGGGGCCATCGAGAATGACGGATCCCCCATCCCACTCCCTGAGATCCTCGCCAGCTTTATGGAGGCCATGGAAATAGATTAAGTCCCGGGCACCTCGATTCATTCACATTTTCGCTCTGGGACCCACACCAGAATCCGGGCTGTGGTGGTCGGCTTCGCCGACCACCACAATTAATCGAGTAATCGAAGGACTCTCCCAAAGGTTTAGCCGATCGACCCCATCCCTCTGCGAAATGCCGTAGAACAACGCAAAACAGCAAGCCCCCCCTGGCCCAAACCCCCAAGCCCCAAGGGGCCACAACAACGGGACCACCGCCCCAGCGCCCCCTCCGCTCCATTTCCGCCTATCAGGAGATCACCCCATGACCCCCACGGAACTCCAAGAGTACTTCGACTGCCTCGGCCTGGAACCGGGGGCCAGTCCTGAGGCCGTGAAAGCCGCCTACCGGCAGAAGGTTCAAGCCTATCCACCGGCCACCCATCCCCAGGAATTCAAGGCCATTCGCAAAGCCTACGATATCCTCAAGGATCCCAATAACCACACCATAGACCCTCCCAACTTTTGGGTGCCGGAAGTTTACGACCAAAAACCCGATCCTGAGTTAATCGCCCAGATCCGATCGTCCCTGGCGAAAGAGTCCTCCAGCAGCCTTGAGACCCTCATTCGCTTGAGCTTTTAATAACTCGATGAGCCCCCTAATGTCCCCCCGATGAACCCCCTCCGATCTCTCCAGAATTTACCCTGGCAACCCCTTTTTCTAGCCGGTCTCCTCAATGGCGCGATCGCCCTCGTTTTCATGATTGGCCTACGGGTGCTGGTGGAATCCGTGGACTGGATCTATGCCGGAGCCGTAATGCTCGTGAGCCAGCGGGTCCTGTTTCGGCTCTGTCTTTTGGGGGGCGCGATCGGCTGGGGAGCTTTGGGTGTGGTGGTGGTGGAGCGATTCTTTCCCCAGGTGCGCCTGAATGGAAATACCCTATGGGCCTTGCTGTTCTGTATGGGAATGGCGGCCTGGGTTGAACAGCAGGTGGTGGCAATGTTTGTGCCCGGTGTGGGGTTGCTGTTGTCCTGGTTGGGGCAAGTGAGTATTGGGGTGTTAGTGGGAGTCTTCTGGAAGGGAAAACGGTATTGGCGTTAGGACACCTCGATTATTGGCGTTAGGACACCTCGATTAATTGGGTTGGGCGGCTTCGCCGCCCAACCCAACCCCAATTCTGCCGTGGGTGCTGCAGTGAAAATCCGTATTCATCGAGGTGCCCGCTAGAAACCCATTAATAGGCAGGAAACCCGTTGAGGTGCCTTGATGCCCTGGGCCGCATATCCCCAGCATCGCCCCTAGGGCGTGTCATCCATCCACTGTAGAACCCTTGCGATATCAGAGTTACACGCCCGCCCTATCCCTAGGATCTAGGGGCTGTGTCCCTGACTCTGGGGGCAGCCTGGGGTTCAATGATCACAACCCCTAGGCAGACCGCTGAAACACAAACTGATTTCCCGTTTTTCCCTCGCCAATATATAAATCCGCATCACAATACACAACACGCCACAGGGCCGATCGCCGCAGCAGGGGCAGAACCGGCAGCCACAATTCTGGGCCTCGCCACCACAGCGGCCCCACGGCTTGCCCCTGGAGACCAAAGCTGTGGAATGTCACCGTTGCCTGGGTGTTAGGGTTACTCGGCCCATGGGTCTCGGGTCCTGCCGCACCCAGGGATACACCCGGAGACGCAACCGTCCATTCTCCTCGGGCGCACAACTTCACCTCACCCAACACTGGCACCTGGAGAATCGCACCGTTTTCAGCCCTCAGCACAGGAAACAACCGATCGGCATCGACCCTTTCCCGTCGATCGGTTTCGGCAACATCCAGAGGACTCAACACCTGCCAAATTCGCCCCAGGGTAACCGGAGCAGTCGAAGCAGAGGAATCAACATCCTGTACCTGGCCCAAACGGCGGGTGACCACCGTACCCTGGGAGGCATAGATCAGATCCCAGGTTCCCCAGAGCAGCGAATAATTCTGGGGAGACAGGGGGAAAGATGTGGGATTTTGGGCAATCAAAGCTTGAACTTGCCCATTAATTGGCCTTTTTAGCTGAGGCTCAGCCGTCGGGAGCACAGCAGCTTGGGAGCCAAGGGCCGCAATACTGTGGTGGAGTTGGGTTTTGAGGCGGGCACGATCGATCGGGGACATGACAAGATTCGGGATTGGGGGAGTTCGTTCGAGATCAAAAGCACCTGCATTAATGGTGGGCTTGGGCGGCGGCGCCGCCCAAGGCCATGCCAACCCTATGAGTCGAGGGGTCCCATGCCAGCCGCATCATTAACAGCCAACAGCCTGGATCCGTCAACGGAGAGCCGCGATCGGGGCAAGGGTGGGAGACAATAGGATACCTCGATTCATCGGGATGGGCTGCGGCTCCGCTCGGCCCATCCCGCACCCGGATTCTTGCATGGGTCACGGGACGGAAATCTAAAGAGCACCTCGATTAAATGTGACGTGCAGATCTCCTGCACGCCACGACCCTGATTCCCGCCTGGTTTACAGGGCGCAAATAGGGATTTTTCGAGGTGCCCTAGACTTTTCGAGGTGCCCCTATCTCTGAATCTTTCTTCTGATCTTTCTATTGTCATCGCCGGAAAACGCCATGAAAAGCCGTTGGGATGAGCACTACGCCCAAAGCCTCAACAACGACCCCCTCGCCCTGCGGGTTTACACCTCCCGTCTCCTGGGCCAAGAGCCGGATCTCGTCCTCCATGGGGGCGGCAACACCTCCGTCAAAGCCACCGTGGATAACTTCTTTGGAGAGCCGGAAGAAGTGCTCTACGTCAAAGGGAGCGGCTGGGATTTAGCCACGATCGAAGCCCCTGGATTTGCCCCCGTCCGGCTGTCGGTTTTGCAAAAACTCGCAGCCCTAGAGCAACTCACCGACTCCCAAATGGTGACCCAACAGCGGGCCGCCATGCTCAACCCCCATGCCCCTAACCCCTCGGTCGAGGCCATCCTCCACGCCATCATTCCCTTTAAATTTGTGGATCACACCCACGCCGACGCGGTCGTCACCCTCACCAATACCCCCCAGGGTGCGGCCTTGGTCAAAGAAATTTACGGCGATCGAATCCTCTTTATTCCCTATGTGATGCCAGGATTTATCCTCGCTCGCAAAATCTGGGAACTGACCCAGGGCATCGACTGGAGCCAGTATGAGGGCATGATTCTCCTCAATCATGGTATTTTCAGCTTCGCTGACGATGCGAAGACCGCCTACGAGACCATGATTCAGTTAGTGACGGAAGCAGAAGACGCACTGCAGGCTCGACAGGCCGTCCAGTTTGCCCTTGGGGAAACCACCACCACTGAAGCGGATCTCCTCACCCTTGCCCAAGTACGACGGCAGGTTTCCCAGCTCAAAGGCGCTCCCATGTTAGCCCAGCTTGATCAGCGTCCAGAGGCCGTTGGTTTTGCCCAGTTACCAAACGTAGCGACGATCGCCACCCGTGGCCCCATCACGCCGGATCACGTCATTCGCACCAAACTGATCCCCGTGGTGGTGGATCCAGACAACCCCTCGGGCTGTGTAGAATCCTACGGCCAAGCCTACGGTGACTATTTCCAGCGCAATACAGACGGTAAGCTCACCATGTTAGATCCGGCCCCGCGTTGGGGTGTATGGCCCGGTCAGGGCACGATCGCCTTCGATCGCAGTGCCAAGGCTAGCCAAATCATCACCGATATCATCGAACACACGCGCCAAGCCATCCAAATGGGTGAGAAGCTGGGGGGCTGGACCGCCCTCAGTGAGAGGGATCTGTTTGAGATGGAGTATTGGGAACTGGAGCAGGCCAAGCTGGGTAAGGGTGGCAGTGCATCGGAGTTTCAGGGCAAAGCAGTTCTGGTCACCGGAGCCGCGAGTGGCATTGGCAAAGCCTGCGCAGAATACTTCCATAGCCAGGGAGCAGCCGTGGTGGGGCTTGATTTGAACCCAGAGACCCCCGAAATTCTGAATAAACAAGGCTTGGTAGGACTGGTGGGCAGCGTCACGGAGGCTGACGCAGTACGGGAAGCAGTTGCCACAACAGTCCGTCTGTTTGGTGGTTTAGATATTCTAGTCAGTAATGCGGGGATTTTCCCACCGGGTCAGACCTTGGAAACCCTAGACAGCGAAATCTGGGAGAAAAGCCTAAGGATTAACCTCCTAAGCCAGCAGTCCCTACTGAAAGCAGCCATTCCCTTCATCAAGCAGGGCCTCGATCCGGCGATCGTCTTTGTTGCCTCCCGCAACGTCCTCGCTCCGGGACCGGGGGCGGCGGCCTATTCGGTGGCCAAGGCGGGTCTGACCCAACTGGCGCGAGTTGCAGCCCTAGAACTGGCTGGAGACGGCGTGCGGGTGAATGTGGTGCACCCGGATTGTGTCTATGACACCGGCATCTGGACCGATGCGGTGCTGAAGGCCCGAGCTGAGAAGTATGGGTTAACCGTAGAGGAGTATAAGTCCCGGAATCTGCTCAAACAGCCGGTAAGCTCCCTGGAAGTGGCCAAAATGGTGGCAACTCTCTCGGGTTCGGTCTTTGCCAAAACCACGGGTGCCCAGGTGCCGATCGATGGCGGCAGCGATCGGGTGATTTAAAGACCATCCCCTGTACTAATAGGGGGGTTCGGGGGGATTCTCCGGGGCTTGTCCATATCCTCTCAGCCACCGGCCAAGTATTTGGATGAATCGAGGGGCCCTAACCCTTGATCCCTGCCTGACCTCGGGGAGAATGCTATGATTCCTCTAATTTAGAGCAACGCCTATACAGCACTGCTCGCAGCAGTACCGGGCAAGCCAGCAGTAGTACCGTCTTCGCCGGAGTAACTCTGGACCCGAGACCTCTGCAACCTGCTGTCACAAAGGACTGTGACCGTCAGAATGTGACCGTCAAGATTAGGGTGAGCAGCTTGGCAACCCTGATCCAACCCACTGAATCAAGGTTGCATTCTCAGCATCCTAGAGAGCACCTCGATTACTGGGGTTGCGCGGCTTCGCCGCGCAACCCAACCTTGGTTCTGCCGTAGGTACTGCGGTGGGAATCTGGATTAATCGAGGTGTCCTAGACTCGTTTTTCCACTCCGTTTTCCTACCTCGTTTTCCCACCATTGGTAAAAGCCGCGATCGGTCCGGTGGCCAGCATACGCCCCGACCTCCTAATCCCGTCCTTCACCAATGCCGTCTTGGGCAACTTTGCAATACTTTCCCTTAGGATCATGCACAATCTTTTATCCCGACCTTCCCGCCAAGGCCGCAAGTTTCGCCTGTTCTCCCCCATGACCCTGGGCCTTGCCGCCCTCACCCTTAGCCTAGGGGCCTGCCAATCCAGCCCCGAAGCAACCCCCGACACCGAAACCAGCAGCAGTGGAGAAGTCCTACCCGGTGCTGGAACCCGTGTCACCGCTGCCTACAGCGTGCTGGAAGACCTGTTTCAAACCGAAGTGGTCAATTTAGGTCTGGAGCAACTGGGATACACGATCGAAGACCCTAAAGAACTGGAATACGCCACTATGCACGTCGATCTAGCCAATGGTGGGCTAGACTACACCGCAGTTCACTGGCAGCAACTGCACAACGAGTTCTTTGAAAACAGCGGCGGGGATGAAAAGCTCGAACGGCTCGGTGTCATTGTTGAGGATGCCCTGCAAGGCTATGCCATCGATAAGGCCACAGCGGACGAGTACGGCATTACCAGCCTGGATCAGCTCCAAGATCCGGAAATTGCCGCCCTCTTTGACACCGATGGGGATGGACAGGCCAATCTCACCGGCTGTAATCCAGGCTGGGGCTGTGAGTTGGTAATTGAGCACCATCTGGATGAATATGGCCTCCGGGATACGGTCCAACATGACCAGGGCAAGTATTTCGCCCTGATGGCGGACACACTCACCCGTTTTGACCAAGGAGAGTCGATTTTATACTACACCTGGACGCCGCTCTGGGTTGGAGGCGTTCTCACGCCGGGAGCAGAGGTGGAATGGCTGGAAGTACCCTACACCTCCTTGCCCGAGGCCCAGGGAGAGCTCAGTGAAGAAGACACCAGCAGTAACGGGAAGAACCTGGGTTTTGCCGTGGATCAGTTAATGGTCTTAGCTAATCAAGAGTTTGCGGATGCCAACCCCAGCGCCGTTGCCTTTATGGCTTCGGTACAGGTTCCCCTGGAGGATGTCAGTGCCCAGAACCAACTGATGCAAGAGGGTGAGGATAGTCCCGAGGATATCCGTCGCCATGCGGAAGAGTGGGTTGCTGAGAACCAGGACCAGTTTGATACCTGGGTGAATTCAGCCCTCAGTGTTGCGGCCCAGTAAGCTGTGCTGCGGCGCAGTCAGCTGTCAGCGATTTGCGCCGCAGTCCCTTTCTGGCGGCACGATCCTCTATCCGGCACCCCAGTCATCCATCTGATTGACTGACGGGCACCTCGATTAGTTGTGCTCGATTAGTTGTGCTCGATTAGTTGTGGGGGGCGGCTTCGCCGCCCAACCCAATTAATCGAGGTGCCCGGTAAAAAGTTGAATGAATCGAGGTGTCCTGACAAAAGGGGGTCAAATCCAGGCACAGAGTTCGGGTCAGGTTTCCTGACCCCCCTGTCTCATCCCCCCGATCCATCACCCTCAATGTGATCCGCCAAGGCTTGGATAGTCATTTGCTCATAGGGTTCAAAAGGCTGGTGAATCCAAGGACTCTGGGCCAAAAACTGTACCGCATAATCCGGCGTAAACACAGAGTCAGCCTTGTGCCACAACACAGCCGTGCGCATATCCACAATCTTGCCGCCAGAGTGGGACTGGAGCCACACCAAGCTCTCTCGCAGCGTAATTCCTGAGTCCACTAAATCATCCACCACCAACACCCGATCGCCCAACGTTGCCGTCGTCATCGTCAAATTCTGCCCAAACACCAAATGGCCTCGCTCCTGGTTATCCACCCCGCCATAGGATGCCGCCGCCAAAATCGCCAGTGGCACATTATAAATCCGGCAGAGAATATCCCCAATGCGCAGCCCCCCCTTCGCAAGACAAACAATTTGGTTAAATTCCCACCCCGATCGATAAATTTGAACCGCTAGCACCTCGATCGATCGATGGTAGTCTTCCCAGGTCACAAACAAAGGCTGGGCGGTGGTAATAACAGTGGGGGCCGGGGAGTGAGCCATGGGATCTATCACGAAATTGTTGAGGGTAAACCAAGGAACGAATCAGACTGACGGGGGGGTGGCTACATCATCCAGTCCTCCATCAGGGCTATCTGAGCCAGACCCATGAAGCGGGATAATTTCATCATACTTAGCCCGCACTGCCTGAATATCCTGCCACATTAACCATTTTGGACTATTGGGCTGGCGGGATGGGTTACGGAGCAAATAGGAGGGATGAAAAATCGGCATACACAGTCGATCGTCCCAGGTGCGCCACTGTCCTCGAATTTTTGTAATTCCCTGCTTTTCCCCCGTCACCGCCTGCACCGCCGTTCCCCCCGTCAGCAGAATAATTTTGGGATCCACCAAACGGACCTGCTCCAGCAAATAGGGACGACAGGCCGCCATTTCCGCCGGTTCCGGCTTCCGGTTCCCCGGTGGCCGACACTTCACCGCATTGCAGATATACACATCCTGGCTACTGTCCAAGTTCACCGAAGCCAAAATCCTATCCAACAGTTGCCCCGCCTTGCCCACAAAGGGTAAGCCCTGCTCATCCTCGTTCTGTCCCGGTCCCTCACCAATCACCATGATGTCGGCCCTAGGGTTTCCCCGACCAATAACCGCATGGGTTCGGGTGGCCCCCAGGCCACACCGCTGGCAGGTGTTACACGGGTGAATCAAGGCCATGACATCGGCGTAGGTTCCGGGGGGGATCGGGATCCTCGCGTCGGTGGGGATCAAAGCCGGATCAGGAGGGGGGGGAGTGGGAACCGCACCAGGCGCAGGCACTGACGGGCTGGGTCGCGCAGGGGCAGATTCGGCAGCGCCAGCAGAGGCTACGGAGTCAGCAGAGGCCGCCGCAGTGGAGCCTGAATTAATCTCAGTCCCAGCCCTTGGGGGTTCCGCAGGCGGAGCATCCAAAGCCGTGAGGTCGAAGAGGCTAATTTGGGTTTGGCTGGTGGAGTCGTCGGGGTGAACCATGGTGTGGAAGGGGGCACAAACGAGGGGGACAACCGGTGCGCAAAAGGGCGGAACTTGGGAGTCGATTGTACCAGCCCCAGTTATCTTCAGTCTGTGTACGCGATCGGTTGACCTGACAGGATTCGGGCACTCATCCAGTTGCTTCGGGCACCCCAGGGCGCGTCATCAATGCAGGGTGGAAACCTGACGATATCAGAGTTCTACGCCCGTCCCAGTGATATGAGCGAGGGACTGGGTTCCTAATTCTGAGCTTGATCGCTATCCTGTGTTGCCCTTCATCTGTTTTCCGGCAAACATTAAGCTATAACAATAGAGGGAACTGCCAAGGCCGGAATTCGCTAGGATGCCCTAGGCTGTCGTGGACGTGATTTCGAGCCATCCTAGTGTCAAGCAATATCCCAAGCAATATTCCAAACGATATCCCAAGCCCCCTCGGTCCCCCGATCGAGGTGATCTCCCAAGCTCAACCCCATCAACCCAACCCACTGCCACGAATCGTTCCCGCTTGCCTTGCCCCACTCCCTTTGCCATCCTGGTGCTGTCACCGCGTACCGTCACCGATAATTCTGGACCGTTCCTATGTTTAATGCGACCGAACTCCTGATCAAAGAATTTGTCGAGCAACTCCAGTACGGGTACCGCAGAACCTACGGGGGCTGGAAAAAAGACTACGAAGACATCATCGGCTGGGTGGGGTCCATGGCCCTGGAAAATATCGCCAACAGCGATGCCCTCTATCACAACGTAGAGCACACCATTTTAGTCACCCTGGTCGGGCAAGAGGTCCTGCGGGGCAAACATATCCGGGAAGGTAAAGTGAGCTGTGAGGATTGGCTTCACTTCATTATTTCCCTGGTCTGCCACGACATTGGCTACGTCAAGAAAGTCTGCCGCCAGGACCGGGACAACCTTTACGCGACGGGCAAAGGCGACCAGATGGTCCCCCTCCCCCCCGGCGCCACCGATGCAGCCCTCACCCCCTATCACGTCGATCGCGCCAAGTTATTTGTAGATGAGCGCTTTGGGGGCCACAAGCTCATTGATGCGGAACTAGTGAAGAAAAATATTGAACTGACCCGTTTCCCGGTCCCTTCCGCAGAGGATCACCAGGACACGATGAATTTCCCCGGTTTACTGCGGGCCTCAGACTTGATTGGCCAGCTCAGTGATCCGCGTTACCTCAAGAAAATCGCCGCCCTCTTCTACGAGTTTGAGGAAACGGGGGTTAATCAGCATCTGGGCTACAAAAACCCCGATGACTTGCGCAATAACTATCCTAAGTTTTACTGGCATGGGGTCTATCCCTATGTGCGCGATGCCGTCACCTATCTATCCCTCACCCAGCAAGGTAAGCAAATTATCGCCAACCTCCACTCCAACGTCTTTATGGTGGAGCATCTCGAATCCAGCAGCGCAATTTAGGGCCACTTCAGGGAAATCCGCAGCGTGAGACAGGTTTGGCAACGGCTCCAGAACAATCCGACCGCACGATTGGGGGCGATCGTCCTGATCATTTTCTATGGGGCGATCCTGTTTGCGGAAGTGCTTGCACCCTACGACCCCTATCGATCGGAACCCGATCGCGCCCTCTTGCCACCCACGGAGCTCCATTGGCGCGATCGCCAGGGCCAACTCCAAATTCCGCCCCTGGTCTACCCCACCACCCAGGGACCGCTGAACCTGGAAACGGGACAGCGGGAACTGATTATCGACTGGGATAAACCCGCCCCGATCGGCCTGGTCGTCTCCGGCGAGTCCTACAAGTTTTGGGGAGTCGTGCCCCTGAACCTCCATCTACTCGGCACCCGGGGCGAGGCCGAGTGGCACCTGTTGGGCACCGATGACCAGGGACGGGATCAACTCAGTCGGCTCCTCTATGGTGGTCGTATTAGCCTATGTATTGGCCTGGTGGGAATCGCGGTGTCCTTTCCCCTCGGGATGATTATTGGCGGAATTTCTGGATATTTCGGCGGCTGGGTCGATACGGTGATTATGCGCTTTGTTGAGGTGCTGATGACCATCCCCAGCCTTTATTTACTGGTGGCACTGGCGGCAGTGCTGCCGCCCGGACTCAGCAGCGGTCAGCGGTTTTTACTGATTGTTTTGATCACATCCTTTGTGGGCTGGGCCGGTTTAGCGCGGGTGATCCGGGGCAAGGTGTTGGCGGATAAGGAACAGGATTACGTCCAGGCAGCACGGGCAATGGGGGCAGATGCTTTTCATATTATTGTGCGGCACCTCCTACCCCAAACAGCCACCTACGTGATTACGGCGGCGACCCTGAGTGTGCCCAGTTTTATTGTGGCGGAGTCGGTGCTGAGCTTAATTGGCCTTGGCATCCAGCAGCCCGATCCCTCCTGGGGCAATATGCTCTCGGTGGCGACGAATGCTTCCATTTTGGTCCTGCAACCCTGGTTAATCTGGCCCCCCGCGCTGTTAATCATTACGACGGTTTTGGCCTATAACCTCCTGGGGGATGGCCTCCGAGACGCCCTCGATCCCCGCAACAGCAACACCCCAACCTAGGACATCGCAGTCCCCACAGTCCTACTCCACCACTTCAATCTCATATAAACGCGGCCATAACTTCCCCGTCACAAACAATCGATCGGCCTCCGCGTCATAGGCAATCCCATTCAAGACCGCATCCGGGTTCGCCCGCACCGTTGGCTCCAGCCCGGTCAGATCCACCCACGCCAGCACCTGACCCGTCGCCGGATCAATGCGGGCAATCCGGGTCTCCAACCACACATTGGCCCACACCTCCCCATTGATGTACTCCAACTCATTCAAACGCTGAAGGGGCCGATCGCCCTCCCGCACCACCACAAAGCGGCGTAACTCAAAGGTATCCGGGTCTAAAAAATAGAGCCGATCGCTCCCGTCACTCAAAATCAACGACTGGCCATCCTGGGTGAGACCCCAGCCCTCCGTTCCATATTGGAACGTCTGGAGGAGTTCAAAACTGGCCCGATCGTAGACAAAGCCTTGCCCCGATCGCCAGGTGAGTTGAATCAGCCGATCGCCCCACAGGGTTAGCCCTTCCCCAAAATAACGATTGGCCAGATTATGCTGCTGCTGCACCTCCCCCGTCACTAAGGTCACCCGGCGCAGGCTCGATCGACCCCATAGACCTGTCCCCTCATACAGCTCCCCATCGTGGAACAGCAGCCCCTGGGTAAAGGCTTCGGGGTCATGGGGATAGGTTTGGAGAACACGGTAACCATAAACAGGGGGGGCCATGGCCTCAGATCCAGAACGCGACGCAACAGGGGCAGAGGGAGGGGAAGGAGACGCGATCGGCGCGGCGATCGGGGTCGAACTCGGCTCAGCAGCGGGAGCAAGCGCCCCAGGCGGGGGAGAGGAATTGGCCGCACAGCCCCCCAACAGCGGCATCCAGAGCATCCAAATTCCACAGATTAATGATGCCCGTTGCTTGATCATGGGGTTCCCTGGGTAAACGTAATGGTCTCAATCGATCGCACAGGTGTAGACACCTCGGAGCTGTGAAATCTTCGGGATTAACCCGACAGAATCTGATTATCCCAGGCATCCTGAGACAGAAAAGCCCGATCGAGCGGTAATGGTGCAACGGGTGCTGTTAGCGTGAACTGCCCCGCCTCGATCCACTGCTTCAGCTCTAGCGCAATTTGCTGGGCCAAATAAATACTCGACAGAGGCGCAGTCCGCACCGGCTTCCCTTCAATTTGAATCCGGCCAGATTTGAGCTGGGCATAGCTCACCAAGCCGAAGGTGGGACGCACCCGGCGGGGAATCGCAAAATCAATGACCGGAGCCACGATCTCCTCATCCCGCACCGCACAGCGCTGAATCACCCCATCACTGAGCACCGGCAGCGCCAACCCCACCCCCAACAGCAGCGATGGACCATAGTGGCGAAGATAGCACCCCCGCACCCACTTTGGACTCATTCCCTTCGCATCTCCCACCAGGGCAAGCGTTGCCCCCGGACCCACCGGTGTATCGTTGGGCAACCGCTTTTGGAGCGGAAAATGTTGGGTTCCCTCGCCCGTAATGTAGCCCACACCCCCACCCAGAAAAATCCGACTGCCAATGCCGATCGCCTCCAACTTCGGGTCATTAAACAGCGGTGAAATCGCCCCAGGGTTACAGTAGACCGCATTGGCTAAATTAGGATTCAGGGGGCCAAGATAGGTATAGAGGGGAGTTTCGCCACCGTTGACCCCAACGATGAAGTTTTGGTATAGCCCCCGGGGGTTAAAGAGATAGAACTGGTTGATGGTGTCGCGGCTAATGGTGTTGTCAAAACTGGCCCGAGGGTAGCAGTCCGTACTTTGGCCGATCGCCCGCAAATTGACCTTCTTACCCGCCACCAAATCTGCAATCACATGGCCCCCCCCTCGCTCCGCCTCCGGATCCTCCGCCGGTTGCGCCGCCCCCAGGTACAAATCCACCGCCCCCAAGCCCGCATAGGCCGCCACCCCATCCAACCAGCACTGCCGAATCCGAATCGGCGGATCCGTATGGCCCAAATTCAGCACCGCACCACAGGACTCAAAGGGCTCAAAGGTTCCCGTCGTCACCACATCCACTGCCTTGGCAACGGCGGCAATGCCCTCGGCTTTCACCCGCTGCTTCACTTCGCTGACCGTACACACACAGGCTTGTCGGCTCTGAATCTTGTCATTAATGGTTGCGATCGATCGTTTCATAACTCCCCAAATCCACTAACAGTTCACGAACAGGCCACGCTGGCGGTCGAGCACCTCGCAAAATCCAAACTTTCATCCAGTGACCGATCCAAGCATCAGGGTTAGTTGGGGCAGCTTCGCCACCCAAATCCCTGGGTCGAGGTGCCCCCGAGCTGATTGACTGACAAAAGTGGGTCAAATCCAGGCATAGAGGGCGGGCCAGGAAATCTGATCCCTAGGATCCAAACGTCGGGTAGAGGCGCGGTTTTCGCGCCCAATGCAGAATTTTTCGTCAGTCAACTAGGCCCCCGAGAGCAATGGACCGATGGATGAGAAGATTCCGGTCCTGTGGGTCATCAAGTCCCGTGGGTCATCATAACAACCCCCTTCCGGATTAGCTGACAAAACTGGGGTAAAGCTGGGCGTAGGGACAGATCAGGAGAGCGAGTTCCCCAAGTCCCACGAAGCGGGTAAGAACAATGAAGCCGTTCCCCAAAATCGACGGTCAAAATCTCCAGGGAACCCTCTCAAGCGCACCCTGGAATCGCCTATCCTAGGGAATACAACACCCACGGGTACCGCGTACATGGGACTGGGTTAGGCCAGTGGGGGCACAATCCCCCCAGTCCCCCCTGGCGCTGGGATCACTCCCCTCCCCAACCGTTTCAACTTTTTGAGGTGTGAGGTGCCCGGTTCCTCAAACGGTCAACGTTACCGAGTTCCGCCTGGAGCTGTCATGAATCCGCAGGAGATCAGTAATCCATCCCCGTCTTCCATCCGTCATCTTCTCCTGGTGACTGACCCCGCAGGACAGCGGGTCGTTTCCTTGGATGTGGGGACCTATTCCCTCGGTCGCGATCCCCGCAATTCGATCGTGCTCCATGCACGCACCGTTTCCCGCCAACATGCCGTCCTCCTCCGGGTCACCGTTCCCGACTCAGATGACTGCCTCTTTCGGATTGTTGACGGTAGTTTTAACGGACAACGCAGCACCAACGGGATTTTTGTCAATGGCGATCGGCGTTTCGCCCATAATCTCGAGCATGGGGATGTGATTGAGTTTAGTGAGGAAGCCAAAGCCCACTACTATGCCATCACCAACCTCGACTCGCACAACCTGCAAGCCCTATGTCAATCCCAGGATCCAGGCCGTTTACTCCAGGATCCCGACGGTTCCTATACCGGTGTTAGCCACCACGGCAACACCGCCGCCCGCAATAGTGACACCGCCCTGGCCCACCTGGCCTCCTTCCCCGAACTGATTCCCAATCCCATTGTCGAGCTCAGTTCCCAGGGCCAAATCACCTACCTCAACCCTGCGGCCCACCGAGTCTTCCCCCAGTTGCGCCAATCCGGCCTGACCCATCCCGCCCTTACCGGATTACCCGAACTCGTCCTCAGCACCGATGCCACAACCCTGACCCGATCGGTCCAAATCGGCACCCAAATCTATGAGCAAGCCGTACACCACATGGCCGAAAGCGACCTGATTCGCATTTTCATGACTGACATTACGGAGCGTAAACGGGTTGAAGCAGAACTAAAGCGGCGAGATCAGATGTTTCAGGCGGTTGCTACGGCCAGCACGTCGCTCCTGGCCGAAATTAACTTCGAGACCTCCATTAATCAAGCCCTAGCAGTCCTCGGTCGGGCAGCAGCCGTCGATCGCATCGCCATCTACGAGAACCACCCCCATCCCCACACGGGCGAGCTGTGCATGAGCCTACGGTTTGAATGGCATCAGGAGCATCCCACTTTCGACGAAATAGCCAAATGGGAGGCACTGCATAGGCCAGTGGGAGAAAATAGCCAGATCATTGGTCTACTGAGGTATTCGCCGATCCACCACTGGCTTGATAGGCTTCAAGCCTTCAGA
>JAYKIB010000314.1:0-10057 GCA_035285005.1 Prochlorothrix sp. | reverse complement strand
ATATCTCCGAGACCGAGTTGAATTCTCCAGAGTTACAGTGTTCCCACCCCAAAAACCCAAAGGCTCTCAAACGGCTCAAAACCCTGCCTAGTCTCACTTTGACGACTTTTCTGCACCACTAAGGTGCCCTGATAGCAGCTTCTGGATGTGTTTAATATGGGGCGTTATCCTGCCCAGACGGGGTAACTTGCGGCTGGTATAGTACGGGTGCAATGCAAGGATAATCTACCGGGCGGGTTGCGAGTAACCTGGTGCTTGCCAGGAACCTGGTTGTGGCCCTAGAAGAGATTGCATGGGAGTGAAAACGCACGGGATGACCCAAGACACCACAGAGCAACTGACCCTAGCTGATCTGGAGCGACAGTTTGATTTACACCGGGTTGAGGATTTGGATTTTTTCCCGGAGTGTCGCGAGAATTTACCAGAGCTGACTGACCTAGAGCACCAACGCCTCGATCGTGCCCTGGCCCAGTTTCGCTACTTAGAGACGATGCCCCTTCTGGAGAATATGACCCGCTTGGTGTTGCTATCGCCCTTGTTGGACTTGGCGGGGTTTTATGGGCATCCCTTCCAGAGTCGCAGTGAACAGCCGATTCATTTAGCCCTGCCCCACCAAGGGGTACTGATACGCGGGATCCTGGAAACGTTTGTGATTCAGGAGCAACTCTGGGTTCTCATTGTGGAGTCGAAGCAGTTAGGGGGTTCGCTGCTACCGGGAGTTCACCAAACCCTGGCCTATCTGCTCAGTGCACCCGATCGACTGTATCCCCGCTATGCGCTAGTGGGCAATGGTCATGATTTTTTATTTCTGAAGGTGATGACGGGGGCGCACCCCCGTTATGCCCAGTCTCCGCTGTTTAAGACCGATCGATCGGAGGGGTTGAAGCAGGTGTTGCAGGTGATGAAGCGGTTAGCTCTGACGCTGCGGCTGCGGGGCAGTGCTGATGAGCCTGCTTAGATGAGTCTGCCGAATGGGGGCCCTGGGGACGTTCTTGTCTCGATCGGCGAGGAATGGGACAGGTTGGCTAGCCAACCGCGAAATGGGACCAATACCGGAACAAAACTCCCGGTTTACCTTTCAAAGTTTTCTAATGCTCTAGGGGCTGTCATTATTGAACCCTAGACTGCCCTCGGAGTCAGGGACACAGACCCTAGCTCCTGCCACTGGTGCGGGCGTGTCACGCTGATATCCCACGAGTTTTACCGTGAATTGATGACACGCCCTAGGGATCTCTCGATATAACAGCACTGTTTGCAACAGTAGCGTCCAATCCGGGCGTTGCCCTGCCGCAGGTGGGGTAACGCCCGGTCCCCGATACATCTGCTCCGAGGGAACTCACGGGCACCTCGATTAATTGAGGTAGGCGGCGAAGCCGCCTGCCTCAACCCTGATTCTGCCGTGGGCACTCCGGTGAAAATTTGAATAAATCGAGGTGCCCTCACGTATTCTAGAGCTTGACCTTTACCCCCCGCCGCCATGGTTGTTTTTGGTTTGCCCCGTATTGCCCTAGTGGCTTTTGTCCTAGGATCGATGGTCGCGGGGGCAGGATTGAGTCTGGCCCAGTCTACACCTTCCCCCCCTGCCCCCCTTGCGGATCCGAACTCCAACCCAGCTAGGGACTATCCGGAACCGAATCTCAGCCCCCTCAACCTCAATGTGCTGCAAGACCCCAACCGGAAACCGGTGCGCTGTGCTGGCACCGCCGATCGGCTTGACCCCAATCTGATTCTGACCCCAGAAACGATCTGTCAACAGGGACTCACACCCCCGAGCCTCTGGTGGATCCGGGAGCAGTTTGAAGCCCAGTCCCCGGAGTACGCCAAGCTGTTGACCACATGGCTGACCTATTTGCCCCAGGCCGATCGCCCGGGTCGCGTGGATCTGGTGGTGAATTTGCAGCGCTGGAGTGTCATGGACTATTTCAGTCGCTATGAGTTTCTCCATGTGTTTGGTGGCGAGGCGAGCCGTTCCGGCTACAACACGCGGGTGTTCAATCTTCGAGGTGAGTTCTTAGGATCCTATACCTGCACTATGGAGGCTGACACCCCGCGTGTGGATCCCGACTATTGCCACATTGCCATCAATCGAGTCGGGCGTATCCTCCATGGGGAATAGGCCCCTCGATGGGGATCGAATTGTGGCCGTGGCGATGGCTGTGAGGGCCTTGCGCCGAGTCTGAAGCTGAGTCTGAAAGTTTCGCGCCGAGTCTGCAACGGTGATCGCTCCCTAACTCCGGCGACCCAGCTGCCTTAGCCCTTGTCTGGAATTTCGTAGGTCATGAAATCTTTGGCTAAACAGGTGTTAGGGAAAATAGCTTGGGCTTCTGCTAGTAGATTATCCAAAGTCACAGCGTTACCCGGTGCGTAGCGGGGACTGAAGTGGGTGAGGATTAGCTGTTGTACCCCTGCCGCTAGGGCAACCTGGGCTGCCATCGTGGAGGTGGAGTGGAGGCGCTGGAATGCCATGTCCGCATCTTGGTGGGCAAAGGTGGACTCGTGTACCAACACATCCGCCCCTTGGGCCAGCTCGATCGCCGACTCACAGAACACCGTATCGGTGCAGTAGACAAAGCTGCGGCCCGGTCGCACCGGTCCACAGAGATCTGCCCCACGGATCTTGCGTCCGTCGTCCAGCGTTACGGTTTCGCCCGCCTTGAGCTGCCCATAGAGCGGTCCTGAGGGGATGCCCAGGGCCTTGGCCTGGGCGGCATCAAAGCGACCGGGACGATCGCGCTCCTGGACTCGATAGCCAAAGGCTGAGACCCGATGCTCCAAGAGGCGACAGTCCACTGTGTAGTCCCCGTCTTCCCACACACGGCCCGGTTTGACACCGTGGGTTTTGAGGGGATAGGAGAGATGGGTTTGGGAGTATTGTCTGCAGGCTTGGAGATAGTCCTTGAGGGGGCGGGGACCGTAGATGTCGATCGCCTCCGGGTTGCCCGATAGGCCGCAACTGGCCAGTAATCCCATCAGTCCAAAGATGTGATCCCCGTGCATATGGGTGACAAAAATGCGCCGCAGTTGGCTAATACGGAGGTCACTGCGCAAAAACTGGTGCTGGGTGCCCTCGCCGCAGTCAAATAGCCAAAGTTCCGATCGCTGGGGCAGCCGCAGGGCAACGGCGGACACATTGCGCGATCGGGTGGGGACACCGGAACTAGTTCCTAAAAAGGTGATTTGCACGGACAATCTCAAGCGGTAACGAAAAGCAGTAAAGCGGGGCGGGGGTTGGGGGAGGGCTGATGAACTGACGGTGACAGGCACCTCACAGAATCCGACCCTTCGTGAATTGATGCACGTCCTAGGGCATTCGTTTCTACCGTACCCCCTTATCCGAACGCTGGGGGGAGATAATTCAAGAAATGTGCAGGAAGTGATTTAAAGTAGGGGGAGCAACGGTGGAAATACTGTGCCTTGATTGCGTCCGCGTTAATCCCTGTGCTATTAACAGCACAATCCTTAGCGCCAACGACGTTTGATTGGGCACCTCGATCGTCCCGTTATTGCAGGCTAGCCTGCACTATTCGGACCCGTGGAGAGCCGTTGAACTGATTGTCCGAACAGTCTATCGGAATCTCTCATCCCACTGGATTGAGGTGCCCATCCCGACTTTAATCTCACCCCTATTATTTTGCAGATGAATCGGCAGTCTTTTGTGTCTCGCGTCATGCTTTCCGCTCTCCCGTCTTCCGATAATTCCCTGGGATCTCAGCGCTGCTCCAGATTTGATGCTGCAGTGCTTGCCAGGGAGTCCAAAGCGCCCCAAATGGGAGAGGGAATGAGTCAGCCTCAAACCGGCGAGTCACCATCCGGTGAACCTTCTCCTCCCAGCCTGTTCTCCACCTTTTTCCGGAAACAAACCCGTCAGCGTAGGTTTCAGTGTCTTCCCACGCTAGGCCAGAGCAAACTAGGTCAGAGCAAGCTAGGCAAGACTTGGGGTTGGCTCGTCGCCAGTTGTGTCCTGGGGGGTGTGGGTTTGGCGACTCCGGCCCAAGCGGCACTCCAGTTGCGGGTTGCCGTGGAGGAGGGAACCGCTCAGGTTCAGGTGGGAACTTCGGCTGCTGCGATCGTGCGCGACAGTAGTGGGCGGCAGCTGGGCCAAATGGGAGCAATGGCGGGATCCGTGGCCCAACGCCAGGGGAGCCAGGTGTCTCTGGGGAATTGGAACAGTAGCCAGATTTGGGTGGAGCCCCAGGATGGCGGCTATGTGTGGATTGGCGATCGCTGGTATCGCGGACGTGCCCTGTTGTCGGTGCAGGATGGGGCCATCTTAGCGGTCAACTATGTGGATTTGGAGCAGTATCTCTACAGCGTGGTGGGCGGTGAAATGCCCACCAATTGGCCTCTGGAAGCGCTCAAAGCCCAGGCCGTGGCTGCCCGGTCCTATGCGCTCCATCGTCGTAACACCCGGGGTAATGTCCACTATGATTTGGGCGACACGACGGCGTGGCAAGTGTATAAGGGGTTAGGGTCTGAAACCACGACGACCCAAGCGGCGGTGAGTCAAACCGCAGGCCAGGTCCTGACCCATAACGGTACGATTATTGAAGCGGTGTTCCACTCGTCTTCGGGGGGACATACCGAAAATGTGGAGGATGTGTGGTCTAAGCCCTTGCCCTATTTGCGGGGAGTGACGGACTTTGATCAATATGCACCCGTTTTCCAATGGCAAGAAACATTTAGTGCGGCTCAAATGCGCCAGCGGGTGACCGGTGTGGGCAATGTGATCAGCATGACTCCGATCTCGGTGACCCCGCAGGGCCGGGTGCGGGAGATGAAGGTGGTGGGCGATGCGGGTCAGCGTATTCTGTCGGGGAATGAACTCCGTCGTGCCCTGGACCTGCGTAGTGCGCTCTTTCGGGTTGCACCCACCGGGAGCGGCGGCGGTAGTAATAAGTCTGCGCTCCCCACGAGCTTTGTGGTGCAGGGCCGGGGGTTTGGTCACGGCCTGGGGATGAGCCAGTGGGGCGCCTATGGCTTGGCCAACCAGGGCTATAACTACCAGCAGATTCTGGGGCACTATTACCAAAATGCAAGTCTGGCACGGATTCAGGTCACGCCCTAGGGGCTGTCATCCTTTAACCCTAGGCTGCCCTTAAAATCAGGGACATAGCCCCTAGCTCATCCTTTACTCCCAGAGTGGGCTCAGCATCAGGGACACAGCCCTGATCTCATAAAACTGGGGTGAGCGTGGAACTCTGATACCGTAAGGGGCACCTCGAAAAATTCCAATTTTTGCCCAGTGATCTAGGCGAGAATCAGGGTTGTGGGGGGCGGCGAAGCCGCCCCCCACAATCCATCGAGGTGCCCTAAGGTCTCTATTGTTGCGGGGTACGTTGGTGCCCCCCGGGACACTTCTGAGTTTCCCTGCGGAATTGTGGTTTTTCGTCTTGTTTCCTTTCCCTGAGAGTTGTGTGCTCCGTTACGGGAGACACACCGATTCGCAGTTTAGATCTCGCGTCTGTTGAGGTTGAGCCTCTCTTTCGATCGTTTTTTACTGATCTGTCCAGGGTCATCATCCATAATTATGTCAGCCTGGACTGGCGCTGGTGTTTGTCTGCTGAGGCGTTGTGTGCTGGTGTATTCTCTGCCGAGATAGGCTCCAATCAGACAGGAACAACCCACGGACGGAATTGAAACTGTGAATCCCCTTAGCCTGCCGGGACTCTTGATCCAGTTTGCAACTTGTCGATCGCTCTGAAATATGTAAACGCCCGTGAAACTCAAGGGCACCTCGATTAACGGGGGTCGAGCAGCTCCGCCGCCTAACCCCGGCCCCACCGTATATCCTTGTGGAGATCACGGGATGAAAGTTTGGCCTTTTGAGGTGTCCTCAAGTCCCCCAAGAAAAATAGTGACGCTGAGCCAGTCTCAGGGTTGTGTTCTTAAATAAAATTCTTGGAAAGTTTTCATCACAATAAGATCTTTGCTCCTAATCTGTAACGGTTAGGAGCTTTTTATTGGGATCGCGGGAGGATGCCTGCAAAACGGCTAAAGTTGGGCCAGGGCCATACAAGGTGGGCCAGCAGGGCCATCGAGGTACCTCGATCGAACCGCCCAGAGCCCGGGTTTGTGTACGGGTCATCTCCCAACAATGTGGATTTATTTTTGCTCGGACTTGCTCAGAGAATGAACCTTGCGTCTGGAGAACCTGTATGTCCCAGGGTCGATGGTCTGATCGCATCTGCGGGTGTTGGTGTCTGACAATCGCCACAGTGCGATCGATGGGGTTGGGGTGTAGTCCCGCTGCGCGGCGGGAGAACCGCTCCGTCCGGAGCCGTAACGGATTCGTCCGTTGCCATGGACCGGCGGTGCCGAACCGATCGGCACGGCACCGCAGCGGTCCGGTTGGGACTTGGATGGCCCTGGGACTGCTGTTGATCTCCCCCAGCCCGATCGGCAGTTTCCCCAGTGCAGAGGGTGTGAGGCGCGATCGATCCAGCCCGGTATCTCAAGCGGGAGTCCTGAGCCAAGCCCCCCTGTCCCGCCGCCAGTCGCCGCACTCTCCTGTCCTCGCCTCTCCATCTCCGGGCTGGCATGCCAATCCGTTCCATGATCTCTCCGCGAGCTATTGGGCTACGGAGTTTATTGTGGGACTTGCCGATCGATCGGTGATTCATGGATTCCCCGACGGCAGCTTTCGGCCCAATGCCCCCATTACCCGAGCCCAATTTGCGGTATTGCTGGTTCAGGCTTTTCCCCCACCCCGATCGTCCCCCACCGGTTCGATCGGTCCCACGTCGTTCCCCACCGCTGACCCGATTGGTCCGGGTGACTCCCTTAACGCCCTGACTCGCCCGGAGCCCACGAACCCGTCGCAGCCTGATGCTGCGGTGGCAACCAATCCTCCTGCGTCGCCGGCCCCGTCTGGACTTCCGATTCCCCAGTCCCAGGCTCGTTTTCGGGATGTACCGTCCCACCACTGGGCTGCCGCTGCCATTGCCCAGGCCCAGGCCCAGGGATTCCTGCGGGGATATCCCGATGGCCATTTCCAGCCCGATCGTCGGATTTCCCGTCTAGAGATGCTGCTAGCGTTGGCGGCGGGGTTGGGGTACGGGCCAGAGGGGTCGGTCGATCGCCTGATGGCTTACTACAATGACTATGCTTTGGTTCCCTCCGAGGCCTGGGAGACGATCGCCGCTGTGACCGAACGGCAGATGGTGGTTAGTTATCCCGATCCCCGCTTTTTGAACCCCCACCGGCCCGCAACCCGGGCTGAAGTGGCGGCGGTTCTGTACCAAGCCCTGGTGAGTCAAGGACAAGTCATGGAAATTGCTTCGCCCTATATTGTCAGTTTCAGGCCGAGGCACCTTGATCTTGGGCACCGCAAAGAATCCCAATGATTGGGAGATGGCCCACGTAAAAGCTAGGGTTTGGCGTGGGCGGCTGTGCCGCCTATCCTCCTATCCCAAGTCAGCTCCAAGTCAGCTCCAAGTCAGCGAAGTTCCCGGGGGCTAGTGGTCGGTCAATCCAACGCCGATGGTAGCCATGGGGTGCGTTGAGAGGTGGCTCTCCGGTGCTCCCCACGGGGCGGCTGCCCTAATTTCAGGGCGATTTTGTGATCCCAGTAACGTTTGTAACGTGATCGAGGTCATACCGAAGCTCCTGCTTCTATGCTGTGGAGATTCATTACAGGGACGAGAAACGCTGGGATCCCCAATGCTAGAATCAGGTCTCTGTTCTTTGAACCCCTGGGGGCACCATCCTTCGGGCACCTGGCCAAACTCAATTGTTCTGATTTTGCGGTGTCCGTGGGAACGCCTGACTTGAACGCCTGATCTCACCGTCGGGTTTCACGGGGGAATAGGCCCCTCGATTAATCGCGGTCAGTAGCTTTGCTGCTCGTCATACCCCTGATTCTGGCGTGGGTGACCGTACGAAAACTTGGATTTTTCGAGGTGCTTGAATCGGTTGCTGGGGGCCGGGTCGATCGAGGTGGTTGCCTTCGGTTCCCTCCGTCTGGGTCCCTGCCCCTTCCCTAGTCCCACTCCGATAAGTTGTTGTTACGAGATTACGCCCATGGTTATGGCCCCTACTGTTCCTCCGCCCACCACTCCCAAGCCCTCCAAAGTAGAAGCACTGAAGGCCCAGAGTCAGTTCCTCCGGGAGCCCCTGGCCAGTGAGCTACACCAGGACACGAATCGTTTTTCAGAAGAAGGACTGCAGCTGCTCAAGTTCCATGGTTCTTACCAACAGGACGATCGCGATCGGCGAGTGAAGGGGCAGGAGAAAGCCTACCAATTTATGCTGCGCACCCGTACACCGGGTGGTTTTGTGCCCCCCCAGTTGTATCTGACCCTCGATCGGCTGGCGGACGATTATGGCAGTGGCACCCTACGGGCCACGACCCGCCAAGCCTTCCAGCTACACGGCATCCTCAAACAAAATCTCAAAACGGTGATGGCGACCATCATCCAAAGCATGGGGTCCACCCTCGGCGCTTGTGGGGACTTGAACCGCAATGTGATGGCGCCCCCGGCCCCCTTCAAGAACAAGCCAGCCTATGACCTGGCCTGGTTCTATGCCAATTCCGTGGCGGATTTGCTGACCCCGCAGACCGGGGCCTACTATGAAATTTGGCTGGATGGGGAAAAGGTGGTGTCGGCGGAAGAAGACCCCGCTGTGAAGGCGGCCCGCCAACGTCAGACCCATGGCACCTTAATTGAGGACAGCGTGGAGCCTATTTACGGCACCCATTACATGCCCCGCAAGTTCAAAATGGCGGTGACGGTGCCGGGGGATAACTCGATCGATCTGCTCACGCAGGATGTGGGCCTGGTGGTGATGACCAATAAAAAGGGGGATCTCCAAGGGTTCAACATTTACGTGGGGGGGGGGATGGGTCGCGCCCACAATAAGGAGGAGACGTTCCCCCGGATTGCAGATCCGTTGGGCTATGTGGACAAGGCCGATATTTATGAGGTGGTCAAGGCGATCGTCGCAACCCAGCGGGACTACGGCGATCGAACCAACCGCCGCCATGCTCGAATGAAGTACCTGATTGAAGATTGGGGTTTGGAGAAGTTCCGCCAGACAGTGGAGCAATATTTTGGTCAGGCGCTCCAACCCTCGAAGCCGCTCCCACCGTTCCAATACCAGGATTATCTGGGTTGGCATGAACAGGGGGATGGCAAGTTATTTGTGGGCTTGCCGGTGCGCAATGGCCGGGTGCTGGATCGGGAGGGCTTTCAACTGAAGACGGCCCTGCGGGAAATTGTCCAGCGCTTTGAGCTACCGATGCGGGTCACAGCCAACCAAAATATTTTGCTCTACGAGGTGGATCCCCAGCACCAGGCCGAGATTCAGGGGATTCTGGATCGTTGTGGGATTCCGGGACCGACCCAGATCGATACGCTGGAACGCTATGCCATGGCCTGTCCGGCGTTGCCCACCTGCGGCTTGGCAATTACGGAATCGGAGCGGGTGATTCCCAGCATTCTGGAGCGCATTCGGGCGTTGCTCGATCGCCTAGAGCTGAAGAATGAGCATTTGGTGATTCGGATGACGGGGTGCCCGAATGGTTGCGCTCGGCCCTATATGGCGGAGTTAGGCTTTGTGGGCAGTGCGCCGGAGTCCTATCAAATTTGGCTGGGCGGGTCGCCCCACCAAACTCGGCTTGCCCGCGCCTATATGGAGCGTATGAAGGCGGATGACCTAGAGACAACGCTGGAGCCGCTGTTCATGGCCTTTAAGCTCGATCGCAATCGGAATGAAAGTTTTGGAGACTTTTGCGATCGGGTGGGGTTTGATTTCCTGCGGGAGTTCACAACCCAATACCGGGCCAATCCCGATCGCTATCAGGGCAAACTGCGGGAACGTCGGATTCGCTGTCGGGTGGAAATTCCTTCGGGGCTCCATAACCAACTGAAGGATGTGTCCACGGAGCAAGGGAAGACGATCCGCGAAGTGGCAGCCGAGGCGATCGAGTTCTACCTCCAGCATCGTGCTGGCCAGTCCTAGGACCAGACCCTAGGACTAGACCCTAGTCGACCACAGCTTAAGCCTCGTCTCTCTCTGAGTATGGGATCGCACCCACTTTGTGGGTACGATCCCCGAA
>JAYKIB010000313.1:0-10634 GCA_035285005.1 Prochlorothrix sp. | reverse complement strand
CTCAATGGAATCATGGGCGTAGCGGAATACCCTCCCGATGCTCATACTATTCAATCGTTAGGTAGAGACTATGGTCGCTGCAACCCAATCCTTAGACGAACTCTGTATTAATTCGATTCGCTTTCTGGCGATCGACGCGGTGGAAAAGGCCAAATCTGGCCACCCTGGATTGCCAATGGGTGCTGCACCGATGGCATACGTCCTGTGGGATCGTTTCATGCGGTACAACCCCAAGAACCCCTACTGGTTCAACCGCGATCGCTTCATCCTTTCCGCAGGCCACGGCTCCATGCTGCAATATGCCCTGCTCTACCTAATGGGTTATGACAGCGTAACCATTGAGGACATCAAGGGTTTCCGCCAGTGGGGATCCCGTACTCCCGGTCACCCCGAGAACTTTGAAACCGCAGGTGTGGAAGTGACCACCGGTCCCCTCGGTCAGGGGATTGCCAACGGTGTGGGTCTAGCCATGGCTGAGGCCCACCTGGCCGCCACCTTTAATAAGCCCGATGCCACGATCGTGGACCACTACACCTATGTGATCCTGGGTGACGGCTGCAACATGGAAGGGATTTCCGGTGAAGCTTGTTCCTTGGCGGGTCACTACGGCCTCGGCAAGCTGATTGCCCTCTACGACGACAACCACATTTCCATCGATGGCTCCACAGATGTGGCCTTCACGGAGGATGTGTCCAAGCGCTTCGAGTCCTACGGCTGGCATGTGCTCCATGTGGAGAACGGCAACACGGATCTAGAAGCCATTGCCAAGGCGATCGAGGAGGCTAAGGCCGTCACCGACAAGCCCACCATGATCAAGGTGACCACCACGATCGGCTACGGTGCGCCCAACAAGCAAGATACTGCTGGTATCCACGGCGCGGCCCTGGGGACCGATGAAGTCGCCGCCACCCGCAAGAACCTAGGCTGGGATCATGCGCCCTTTGAAATTCCTGCCGATGCCCTGGCCCACACCCGCAAGGCGATCGAGCGCGGTGCCAGCTACGAAGCTGAGTGGGACCAAGCCTTTGCCCAGTACAAGGCTAAGTACCCCACGGAGGCTGCCAGCTTCGAGCGTCTGATCAGTGGCGCCCTGCCCGACGGTTGGGAAAAGACCCTGCCCAGCTTCACCGCCGCCGATGGCTCGGCTCCCACCCGCAAGATTTCCGAGAAGTGCTTGAACGTCCTCGCGCCGGTGCTGCCCGAGCTGATCGGGGGATCCGCTGACCTGACCCACTCCAACCTGACGGAGCTGAAGTGCTCCGGGGACTTCCAGAAGGGAGCCTTCGAGAACCGCAACGTTCACTTTGGGGTGCGTGAGCACGCCATGGGTGCCATCTGTAACGGGATGGCCCTGCACCGCTCTGGCCTCATTCCCTACGGGGCCACGTTCTTGATCTTCAGCGACTACATGCGGGCGGCCATTCGTCTGTCGGCCCTGTCCCAAGCTGGGGTGATCTGGGTGATGACCCACGATTCCATTGGCCAAGGAGAAGATGGTCCCACCCACCAGCCGATCGAGACCCTGGCTTCCCTGCGGGCGATTCCGAACCTGACGGTGTTCCGGCCTGCGGATGGCAACGAGGCGGCGGGTGCTTACAAGATTGCGGTGGAGCGGGCCAAGGCCAATGCCCCCACCCTGCTGGCGTTTACCCGTCAGGGTATTCCTCACCAGGACTGCACCGATGCGGCTAAGGTGGCCCAGGGTGCCTATGTGGTGGCGGACTGTGACGGTACCCCTGATCTGATTCTGATCGGGACCGGTTCTGAGCTCCACCTGTGTTTGACTGCGGCGGAGAAGCTGACCCTGGAAGGCAAGAAGGTGCGTGTGGTGTCCATGCCTGCGTGGGATCTGTTTGATGCCCAGGATGCGGCTTACCAAGAGTCGGTGCTGCCCAAGGCTGTGACCAAGCGGGTGTCCGTGGAAGCGGCGGCAAGCTTTGGTTGGCACAAGTATGTGGGTAGCGAGGGCGCAACGGTGAGCATCGATCGCTTCGGTGCGTCGGCTCCCGGTGGCACGGTGATGGAGAAGTTCGGCTTCACCGTGGATAACGTGCTGGCTACGGCCAAGTCTGTGCTGGGCTAGGTTGCTGTCCTGAGTGAACCTTTTTAGGGTGGGCACTGCCCACCCTTTTTTACAGTAGGGCACCTCGACTAATTGTGGCAGGCGGCGAAGCCGCCTGCCGCAACCCTGATTCTGCCGTGGGCACTGCGGTCGAGATTTGAATTTTTCGAGGTGCCCAGTAATCTCTATAGTCCCAAATCCCCAATGAAACAGCTCATTCGTGGCTTAGATAAGTTTAGAAAAACCTACGTTTCTGAGCATCAGGAACTGTTAGAGCAGTTGTCCCATGGCCAAACGCCACGGGTTCTATTCATTACCTGTTCTGACTCCCGTGTTGCCCCCAACCTGATCACCAGTACGGATGTGGGTGAGTTGTTTGTGATTCGCAATGCGGGTAATATTGTGCCGCCCTTTGGGGCTGCTAATGGGGGTGAAGGGGGGACGATCGAGTATGCGATTAGTGCGCTGGGGATTAAGCAGGTCATTGTCTGCGGGCATTCCCATTGTGGCGCGATGAAAGGGTTGCTGAAGCTGAATAAGTTGCAGGCGGATATGCCGCTGGTTTATGACTGGTTACAACACGCGGAGGCAACGCGGCGCTTGGTGTTGGAGAACTATCCCGATCAGGAGGGCGAGGAACTGATCGAGACATTGGTGGCGGAAAATGTCTTGGTTCAGATTGAGAACCTCAAGACCTACCCGATGGTGCGGGCTAAGATGCACCAGGGTGACCTGAAGATTTATGGTTGGATTTATGAGATTGAAACGGGAGAGGTGTTGGCCTACGACCCCAAAACCCACACCTACCTGCCGCCCCAAACCCAATCCTCGGATGACGGGGAGGACGATCGACCTTCTGCTATTGCCTGTGAGTTAGAATCAGAGACGGTTTCGGGTCAATTACGGGATATTCGCTGTAAGTTGCGGGCTTTGCTGGAGACGATGCCCCATTCTCCGGGTGCTGCTCAGTTGGCCCTGCGATCGCTGGAGGAGTTGTTTGAGGAGGGGATGGAGTTGGGGATGACGAAGGGTGAGTTGCGGGATTACCATGCGCTGTTTGCGGAACCGATCCAAGTTTGGTCTCGGAAGGTTTTTGTGAATGCCCACTAAGGGGCGATCGAGTCCGTGGGATCACCTGAGGCAAAGACTGCGACCCTGAATTGCGCCTCTGGACCGCGCCTCTGGACCGCCCCACTATAGACAGATCGCTGTCCAGAAACTAAGGTATTAAAACGGTTCTGCCTATCCCTCATTACTGGAGTTCATTCAGGTTTTCCATGGCCCGCTACACTTGCTCCCTAACCGTGGTCCTTTCTGAGAAGAATATTCACACCGCCCTGATTGATCTCTTCCAATCGTGCCGCTTTGAGGTGATTTACGACACGACCGACTACATTATGGGCCGTGAAATACCCGGGGATGTGCCCTTTGCCAAACTGGTGACCGCAGAAGGACTGATCGACAAGGGCCTGGGCTTAACCCATCGGGCACGGGTCAGTTTGGTCATCAAAAATGAAGAACTTCCCCTTCAGTCCGATAATCACTGTCGGCAGATGTTCGATCGCCTGCAGCAGGCCATTGAGGACAATCCCTCATGGCAAGTGGAAGAGCTGCTGAGCTGTTAGGCGACTAGACTGAATGACTGCACCCACCTCCCCCTGTCCACGACTGCTCATCATTGGTCTGGACTGCATGGCTCCAGCCCTGGTATTCGATCAGTGGCGATCGCGCCTTCCCCATCTCTCGCGCCTCATGGAGCAGGGGAGTTATGGCCGCCTGGAAAGTAGTATTCCAGCCATTACGGTCCCGGCCTGGAGCTGCATGATGAGTGGCCGGGATCCGGGGGAGCTGGGAATTTATGGATTCCGCAATCGGCGCGATCGGGGCTATCACAGCATGGCGATTTCCGATGGGCGGGCAGTGAAGGTGCCGCGTCTATGGGATTTACTGGGTGATGCCGGTTGGACGGTGGCGACGCTGAGCGTTCCGGGAACCTCTCCCCCCCGCGAGGTCCACGGTAGCCAGGTGTCCTGCTTTTTGACCCCAAATCTAGCGGTGCCCTTTACCCATCCACCGGATTTGGGCGACAAAATTCGGGCCTGGATGCCGGACTTTATGTTGGATGTGCCGGAATTTCGATCGGATAATAAGGCCCAAATCCTTGAGAATCTCTACCGCCTTTGTGATCAACGCTTCACCCTGGCCCACAAGATTTTGGTTCATGAGCAGCCAGATTTTCTAATGCTGGTGGACATGGGGGTCGATCGCATTCACCATGCCTTCTGGAAGCCCATGGATCCGCGCCATCCTCAGTATGAGCCTGGAGATCCCTATGCAACCGCGATCGAGGACTACTACATCCATGTGGATCAGCAGGTGGGGGAGTTGGTGGCCCAGTGTGATCCAAACACGGTGATTGTGGTGGTGTCGGACCATGGGGCGCAGCCCCTGATGGGGGGGATTTGTTTGAATGAGTGGCTGATTCAGGAGGGCTATCTGGTCCTCAAGGAGCAGCCAACCCAGCCGCTACCGCTAGATCAGGTGGCGGTGGACTGGGAAAAAACCCGCGCCTGGGGAGCTGGGGGCTATTATGGCCGGGTTTTCCTGAATGTGCAGGGACGGGAACCCCAGGGAATTGTCCCGATGGCGGATTACGATCGACTGCGCAATGAGCTGGCAACTCGCCTAGAGGCCTTCACGGATCCGACGGGTCAGCCACTGACGAACCATGCGTACCGGCCCCAGGACATTTACCAACGGGTGCGGGGCATGGCTCCAGACCTATTGGTCTATTTCGATGATTTGGCATGGCGATCGGTGGGCAGTGTGGGCCATGGCGGGTTATACACGGCAAACAATGACACGGGGCCGGATGATGCGAACCATGCCCCCTTGGGACTCTTGATTCATTACGATCCCCAGCGGCCCAAAGGGGGGCAAGTGCTGGAAGGGGCGCAGCTTTACGATGTGGTGCCGACCCTGTGCGATCGATTTGGGATTACGCCCCCGCCGGGATTGCGCGGGAAGGTGCTGCCACTGTAAGTCTGAACAAAGTAGGTCTGAACAAAGGGCACCTCAATTAATTGGGTCGCGCGACGAAACCGCGCGTCATAGTTAATTGAGGTGCTCTGAAGCTATGGACGTAACTGGATTCGAACCAGTGACCCCATCGATGTCAACGATGTACTCTAACCAACTGAGCTATACGTCCAAGGTCCGGTGCTGATCTCACCGGCTTTTAACTATAGTCGAGAACCGGATCTAACGCAAGCAGACAATCAAAAAAAGACCCCCAGCCTAGGGCTAGAGGTCATCCGTCGTTAGCTAGTCAAGGAGGAGAGATGTCGCTACCCACGCGGCAGGTTCAGGAACAGAGCGGGGAAATGAAACGCTCCCCAAAATTTCAGACCCGTCCCCCACCTCTGGCAGTCGTCGAGTTATGTAGAACAAGACCGGGGAAAAAGCCCCGTTTCCCGATGAATTCTCGGTGTTAACCTGTCCCAGCAAACCTGTCTACTGCTATAGGGCACCTCGAAAAATCAAAGCTTTTGCCCGGTAGCCCCCGTAAGGGCCAGGGTTAGAGTGGACGGCAAAGCCGCTCACCGCAATTAATCGAGGTACTCTATATTGTTAACGAATATCTCAATGTGTTAAGTAAAGTAACATATTCTTTTCTAAAATGTCTACAAGTAGTACAGAACGCCCATGACCGTTACTCCCAGCTCTTCCCCTGCAACCGTCTCTTCAGACTCCACTCCCGCTTCAAGCCCCACCTCAAGCCCCGACCCGATCGAGGCCCCCTCCTGGCGCATGAAGCTCCTTTATGATGGCGAGTGCCCCCTCTGCCTCCGGGAAGTCAACTTTTTACGTCGTCGTGATGCGGGGCGCGGACGGGTTGCGTTTGTAGATATTGCTGCCGAGGACTACAACCCCGCCGAGAATGCCAACATCGACTTCGAGGCCGCCATGGGCCGCATTCATGCCATCGGAGCTGATGGTCGGATTTACAAAAATGTGGAAGTGTTTCGCGAAATCTACACCGTCCTCGGACTGGGCTGGGTCTACGCCATTACCAAGCTTCCGGGGGTGGGAGCCGTGGCCGACTGGCTCTACAGTCTCTGGGCCGATCGCCGCTTGGCCCTAACCGGTCGCCCTGATTTGGCCACATTGGTCGCCGATCGCCAGCAACGCCAAGCTCAAAACTGCACCACCGATCGCTGCCAACGGGACACGGATCACAGGTCCTAGGGCGTGTCATTCATTAACGATAGGGCACCTCGAAAAATCCAAGTTTTCGTCCTGTGGCCCACGTAAGAATCGGGGTTGGGTTGGGCGGCTTCGCCGCCCAACCCAATTAATCGAGGTACCCGATAGAAACCTTGCAAGTCAGAGTGATACTCAGAGTGACACGCCCGCTCCAGTTGTAGGAGCGAGGGGCTGTGTCCCTGATTCTGAGGGTACTCTGGGATTAAATGATCCCAGCCCCGAGGGTAACTCGCACAGTCCTAACGATCGTCCCGTGACCCAGGCAAAGATCAGGACACCTCGATTCATTGCGATTTATTCAAATTTTTTTCCCGTGATCCACCCAAGCGTCAGGGTTTGGAGTGGGTGGCTTCGCCGCTCCCCCCATTTATCGAGATACCCCACAGCTAATGGATGATGCGCCCTAGAGATTTTGAATGCGCTGATTGATGGTGTTGAGCATCTCCTTCAGTTCCGCGATCGCCACCAGGGACTCCTCCGAAGGACCGCGATCGTCCTGCCATGCCGTGTGGCTACTGCGCAGTTCCGTCAACTTGCGGTTCAGTTGTTGGGCAATCTGGAGCGCATCTTTTTCCAGCTTACTAATCTGCTGCTGCTCGTAAAACTTCAGCGCTGCCCCTCGCAACACCTGGAGTGTGGCTTGCTCTCCCTTGGCCTGGGGTGTAATGCGAATCCGTAAGAGGAGGCGCTTATCCTGGTGCATCCGCTCCAGATCCACTTGCTGGGCTTGGGTCAGGGGCTGGGGTGGAAGTCCCGCCAACTGTTTCAGCTCTTCAATGACCCCGCAATACAACAGCCAGTCCACCGGATCCAGCACAGACTGCAAGACCCCACTCTGGCTCCACAGAATGCGGCCAAAGGAACCGGCTGGCTCAAAATACAGGCGACCAATGCCCCCCAGTAAGGCCCGACCCAGGAGTTCCTGAAGCACATTATGGGGGGGCAAGTCTGCAAGAACGTCCAGGGGCTGGGTCAGGTAATAGGTGTGTAGGTTGAGGGGAGGAATGGGGGAGTCGGCATGGGGCAGGTGCGCAGGGGGCGGTGGTGGAGGTGGGGAATTAGGGGCGATCGGTAGATTCGGCTCCGGTATCGAGAACACCGTCGTCGGCGTTCCCGGACGGGCAGAGGCCGCTGCGATCGGCTTCCGGGGGTTCGGGTCATGGGAGTTGCCAGAGCTGGGGGATAGGCGGCTATCGTCGGCAAGGTCTGGCGCTGTGGTGGGATTTGCGGATGCTGCTTGCGAACCTGGCGATGGTGAATCGGGCGATGGTGAATTTTGTAACGGTGGACTTTGTAACGGTGGACTTTGTCGCAGTGGATCTTGTGACGGTGAATCGGGTGACGGCGGACTCGGTTGAATTGGCTCGGGACGGCGTGACTGTCCCAATTTAGCCCGAATTCTGGCCCCCAGGGCGGCATTGGCCGTAGGGCTGAGGTTGGGATTAAACACAAACCCGGAGGGTCTCGCCCAGCCCCGATCGGTAGCTGGATCTTTCGGCTCAGACTTGGCTCTCGGCCCAGATTCCTGCTTCTGTCCCCCGTTTAGTGCTGTATTCTCACTCCCAGCTCCTCCAGCCGTTATATTCGGTGTCTGAGCCTTAGAATCTTGGGCACTGGCCTCGTGGGTGCTAGCCTCACGGGTACTAGCTTCATGGGTACTAGCTTCACGGGTACTAGTTTCACGGGTACTAGCTTCACGAATGCTGTCACATCCCGCAGCCCCCTGCCCAGCCCGATCGCCCTCCCCATCACCTGGGGTCTTGGCAGTCATACCCGAAGATGCTGGAGAAGAAGAACGGCTCGAAGAAGAACGGCTCGAAGAAGAACGGTTCACCGTCGATCCCATGGCGGTCCCTCCCCGCACCAGCGGCCCAAACAGCGTGCCCCGCAGGGGCCCACTCTTATCCAGGGAGTCTTCCCCCTGCATCTGGTCTTGATAGGCTGCGAGATAGTGTTGGAGCAGATCCACATCAATTAACCGAGGCAGCACGGTGCAGTGGATATGACCCAGGGTGCGGCGCACATAGTTCAAGGCTTCCGCATCATCAAGATCGATCATGCCCAGCTTCAGATACTTTCCTTCGACAGAAAGCGGTAAAACCTGGTGATATTGGCAGGCTTCCCAGGGAATAATCGTTTTAATGAGCCGGAACATTTGTCCCTGGCTAATATCTTCCGGAGTAGCCCCAGCAAGGGAAAACTCATCTAGCGATGAGGGAACCGGGGGATCGGGGAGGGAGCCAGGGGCCGGGGAATGGGGGGAGGAGACCATGGGGGCTGTTGCGAGGGGCGATCGAGAGTAAAGGAGTGTAAACCGTGGAGAAATAGCTAGAAAACTGCACTGAGGGGGATATTCTAGGAAATCAGGCTATAAAAATGTCCTAGGGCGATTCCCTAGGGAACCACAATGCACCATTCGTGCAACTCATAGGTAACACAGTGATTCTGCACGAGGGGATCTGCGGCGACGATCGCCTCGGCCTCGGCTTTTGACGCTGCCCGAAACAGCAACATTCCGCCTCCTAACTCTCCCCAGTAGCCCGTTTGGGCCTCGTGGCCCCGATCGATCAGGGCGCGAACATAGGCTTTATGGGCGGGCACATAGCGATCGAAGGTGGCTTTATCGACAATACCTTTTTCAATTTTGACAAACCAGGGCATAAGAACTTCCTACAAGGAACTTGCGGCTCGGGGGTCGAGTGGCCAGGAAACTGGACGGTGGCCATGACGGGTTGTGATACAGTTCGCGATGGCATGGCACAGTGAAGGGTAGGGATTTGACAGTAACGCTCAGGTGGGTTGCGATCGGGTTAGCCTGGGCAATCCCCGCTGTACGAGGCCAGCATCCCCAGGCTTGCCAATCCGAAGAAACTGGGTGAGTGCCCTCCCTATAACCCCAGGACACCTCGAAATATCCCACTGTGCGTTCCACCATTCCCATCGCTCTAGACCGTCACCTCCAGGATATGACAGGCGGCAAAACCACCCGCCACCATTCCCAAAAGGCCCCCTAGACCGTCGATCTATTCCAAGGTATTGCACCGTGATTTCTAGTTCCTCTTTGCTTAGCACCTGTGTCCTCACCACAGGATTCTGGCTCAGCCTCACTGCGGTCTACCCCAGCGTTGCCCACCTTACCCCATCCTCGCCCGCCCCCATTGCCCAGGCCCACTCTAATGCCGATCGCCCCAGGGCCGATCGCCTCACGGGGACATGGCGTTGGCACAGTCCCGATGATGCAGCTATGTACATCACCTTTGATGGGATCGATCGGGTTATTTTTCGGGTTGAGCAGGCGGGAGACCTACAGGTTCTGTCGGAATTGCTCTATCGAGTTGATCTAGAGGCCGATCCCTGGCGCTTAGATCTGATTTTAACCAGTGGCCAAGCGATCGAGACAATCTTCCGTTTTGAAGACTCCAAAGATCAGCTAGAACTGGAACTGAGCCAACTCCAACCCGGACAGCCCCGTCCCCTGGCGTTTAGTGATGCGGTCCTACAATTCGATCGTCTGGCCGCAGCGCCCCCGCTGCCCGAGGGGGTGACCGTGGTGCCCTACGAAGTGGAACAACGCCAACAGCAGCAAGGTCTTGCCCAAAGCCAGCTCAGGCTAATTGCCCAGGCCCAGGCCATCTATCACCGGGAAGAAGGCCAATTTAGCGAAGATTGGCAGGATTTTGTCCTTGGGGTTGCGGCGGAAACCGAAACCTATCGTTATGAGGTGGAGGTGCTCACGGCTGCGCAAGTGGCAATCACAGCCGAGGCTAAAACCGAGAATTTATCGAGCTATAGCAGCTTATTGGTCCTGTTTGAGCCAGAACCGGAGCAATCTAGCCTTGTTTGGCACCTGTGCGCCACCTCTGAACCCAGTCAAGATGCGCCTTCCCCACCACAACTACTCAAATCTGCCCTAGGGGAAACCGATGCCCGTCCCTCGCCCCCAACACCCGCCAGCACCACCCAAGCCAGCAGTACCGATCCAGAGATGCAGCTTGTCTGCCCCCAGGGAACCCTCCCGATCGACTTTTAGCCCCCGTTCTTGCCACAGGACCACGCCCCATATGTCGTGGCTAGCGCTTGGGTGAGGCGAGATGGACCTAGGCACCGGAGGGGTAGCGCTTGACTGCCGTACCTCATACAACTGATGGCCGCTAGGATAGTGCTGCCCAGATGTTTCCGCCGTCGCCTCGCATCGATTCCGCATCACCGATTCCGTATCACTGATTTTGCATCACCGATTTTGCATCACCGATTTTGCATCACCGATTTTGCATCACTGATTTTGGTTAGCGACCCACCCCACCCC
>JAYKIB010000312.1:0-2706 GCA_035285005.1 Prochlorothrix sp. | reverse complement strand
CAGAAAGCGAATCGAATTAATACAGAGTTCGTCTAAGGATTGGGTTGCAGCGACCATAGTCTCTACCTAACGATTGAATAGTATGAGCATCGGGAGGGTATTCCGCTACGCCCATGATTCCATTGAGGGGGATCACTGGACAAGCCTTTGGCTTGGAAAATCTTTAGATTTTTCCTAGGGAATCGTAACAATATTGACAGCAAATTCTAGGAACGCACTACCACGGCGGCGATCGACCGTGGCGCAAAACCGGATGAGGACATTGCTGCATTGGGCCTGACGGTTGGGCCTGACGGTTGGGCCTGACGGCAGATCGCCGGTGCCCGCCAGCACCGCAGGGAATCGCTGCGACGACCCCCGTCACACGGCCCAGACTCTGTAGGTGGGATCTACGGGTGGGATCTACGGGTGGGATCTGCGGGCGAAATCTACGGGCTAGATCTAAGGGTGGAATCCACAGGCGAAATCTACGGGCGAAACCAAGGGTAGGCCAGGGTTTCGTCGGTTGGGCTAAGGCCCCGGACCCCAAGATCAGCACACCTCGGCTAATTCTGGGCGATGCGATGACCCAGCCCCAGAACCAGACCCAGAACCGCCCCCCCTTGGGTCTACTGGGCACCTCGATTCATTCAAGTTTTCACCGGAGTGCCTACAGCAGAATCCGGGTTGGGTTGCGCGGCGAAGCCGCGCAACCCAGTTAAGCGAGGTGTCCTACTGGTACTTCTTAAAGGCTAAGGTGACGTTGTGACCGCCAAAACCGAAGGAATTGGACAGGGCAGCATGGACCGCATGGGCGCGGGACTCGTTGGGCACATAGTCCAGGTCACAGTCAGGATCCGGGGTGTGGAGGTTGATGGTGGGGGGAACCCGATCGTGATAAATTGCCAGCACACTCGCCACCGCTTCAATCCCACCGGCTCCACCCAGCAGGTGACCGGTCATGGACTTGGTGGAGCTGATGGGGATCTGCCGCGCCCGATCGCCCAGCGCCTTCTTAATGGCCTCCGTTTCCGTCTTGTCATTGGCCTGGGTGCTGGTGCCATGGGCGTTGATATAGCTAATGTCATCCTGGGCCAAGCCCCCATCTGCCATCGCCAGTTCCATCGCCCGCACAGCTCCCAGGCCACCGGGCACCGGCGAGGTGATGTGGTGAGCATCACAGGTCATGCCATAGCCAGCCATTTCGCCGTAAATCCGGGCACCTCGGGCCAGGGCATGGTCCAAATCTTCCAGGAGCAAGACCCCGGCCCCTTCTCCCATCACAAACCCGTCCCGCTCCAGATCAAAGGGGCGGCTTGCGGTTTCGGGGCTGTCATTGCGGAACGAGAGAGCACGGGCCGAGGCAAACCCGGCAAAGGCTAGGGGGGTAATCGCCGACTCCGTTCCACCACAAATCATGGCCTTGGCATGGCCCTGCTGCACCAACCGGAAGGCATCCCCCACCGCATTACTACCGGAAGCACAGGCCGTCACAGGGGCAGAGTTAGGCCCCCTTGCGCCGGTGTGAATGGCCACCAAACCCGCTGCCATGTTGGCAATCATCATGGGCACCGTGAAGGGACTGACGCGGGTGGGGCTTTTCTTGATTAAAATTTCGTGCTGCTGCTCCATGATGCGCAGCCCCCCCACGCCCGTTCCCATAATCACGCCGATATCGTCGGCGTTGAGGTCGGTAATTTCAAACTGACCATCCTTGAGGGCATCGTGGGTTGCGGCGATCGCCAGCTGGCAGAAGCGATCCATACGCTGGGCTTCCTTGGCATCCATATAATCCTGGGGCACAAACCCCTTGACCTCTCCGCCGATATGGCACTTCTGGCCCGTGGTATCGAAGAGAGTGATGGTGCCGATGCCGTTTTTCCCCGCCATCAACCCATCCCAATATGCGTCTAAGGTATTGCCGATGGGGGTGATGGCACCCATACCTGTGACAACAACCCGTCGATTTCCAGAATTGGCCATAGTTTCAGTAATGCGAATCAGTTTTATGAGGAACCATCCCGATCATGCAAGGACCGCTTGGACGAGGGGAAACGAGAACCGGCCTCGACCCCGAGCAGAGGAGAAGAGGAATAAGGGCTAAAGGTGGGACAAGGGAGCGGCACGGTTGCGTCGAACCTGCTACCAGGAGTGCAGCCCGTCCGGGCAACGCTCCCAGCCCTGGATCAGTCTGGGGGCAAGCTTCAGCACAGCCCCAACGGAGGCCAGGGGGGTAGGTATGGCCACGATCGCGACCGCATCGTAACAGCCATAGGGCAAGGGAGGGGACAACTGGCAGAGCACCAACCCCCCAAACGGGGTCTTGGCCCTGACTGCGGCCCCTAAGGACAATCGCCAGTGAAGAAGATCGCCAGAGATTGCAGATCGCCGGAATTGCTGAGGCTGAAACGGCTGTCCACACCTCAGCTACCGTGATCGCAGCTCCCTAGGATGCTGCAACTTCGCTTTTGCTGTTGATGTAGTCGATCGCCTGCTGCACCGTGGTGATCCCCTCGGCATCTTCATCCGGGATCTCGATACCGAACTTGTCTTCCAGGGCCATCACCAGTTCCACCACATCCAGGGAGTCAGCCCCTAGATCGTCGGCGAAGCTAGCTGCCGGAGTCACCAAATCTGGATTGTCCACACTCAGTTTTTCAACCACAAGGGTTTTAACGTCATTAAAAATATCGGGTTGGCTCATGAATCTCCCTCGCTAAAACGCTG
>JAYKIB010000311.1:0-14431 GCA_035285005.1 Prochlorothrix sp. | reverse complement strand
GCTCGGCTAGGGCGCGGCGATCGTCCCGTATCGAGGGGTAAGCCATGGGGAGCACTGTCGTCCGAGCACCTGAGAAGCGGCCCACAGACCTGGCCCCCACCCTAATCCTCCTCAATCGTGCTTTTGTTCTGGGCACCTCGATTCATTGGGTTGGGCGGCGAAGCCGCCCAACCCAACCCTAATTCTGCCCATTGCAGTCCCCTTGACCGGGTGCATCTCACTTTGGCGAGTCTGGCCCTCATCCCCTAGCCCCTTCTCCCAAAGAGGGAGAAGGGGAAAAGTCCCTCTCCCTCTTTGGGAGAGGGATTTAGGGTGAGGGCTTCCAAAACGGGATGCAGTCCCCTTTACCCTTTGTATTCAATCAACGTGGCTTGCTTCCCCTGCCAGCGGGTCAGCCAGTACTGGACCTGGCCGATCGCCTGGGGAAACTTGGATAACACGCAATAAACGCTGTATAGACGCGCATGGGACGGTCGATCGCCCTGGTGACGACGATACTGGTAAATACGCCACCCCAGCAGACCATAGCCCCCCCACAGCAGCAAACTCAATCCCCAGGTTACGGGCGACAGCAGCAAGCCGATCGTCGGAATTCCGACCCCCCAGATCCAGCCACTTTTATATTCCCGCGCCATGTACCCCTCCGGTGCCATGCCGTAGCGAGCATAGCCCTCCGCCACGGCCCATCCCCCACGGATCGATCGTTTCCACCATTGGCTAAACCGGGTCATGTCCGCATCATGGAGAGTCATCTCCCCATCGAGCCGCCAAATTTTCCAGCCCAGCCGCCGCAGCCGAATACACATCTCCGGCTCTTCACCACAAATCAAGCTGGGGTCGTAGCCATCCACGGCTTGGAGAGCCTCGATCCGAATCAGGGCATCCCCGCCGCAGGCCGTTGCCTCCCCGATCGGTGTGTCCCATTCCATATCCGCAAGCCGATTGTAGGGGGTGGCCTGGGGGAACCGCTCCCGTCGCCGTCCGCAAACAACAGCCAGGTGGCGATCGGTGGCAAAGTGGGCCACGGCCAGGTTCAGCCAGCCGGGATCGAGTTCACAGTCGCCGTCAATGAACTGAATATGGGTGAGGGGAAAAGCTGCATGCTCCAGGAGGTAACGCCATCCCGCGTTGCGGGCACGGGCAGCGGTGAAGGGGATGCTGGTGTCTAGGGTCACGACGGCAATCCCGCGTTCTGCGGCCCGATCGAGGCTGCCATCGGTGGAGCCGGAATCCACGTAGACGATCGATCGGGGGTCGGGCAACTGGGCCACAAGCGCATCCAAGCACCGCACCAGTCGATCGCCCTCATTGCGACCAATGACCACGGCCCCCACCGCTACTTTCCTTTGGCCCAAATCCAGTTCAGCTCTGTTCACAAGACTCCTCTCCAACACTTCTGGGCACCTCGATTAATTGGGTTGGGCGGCTTCGCCGCCCAACTCAAACCCTGATTCTTGCGTGGGCTGTCTCCCAAAAATTCGGATTAATCAAGGTGCCCTTCTCAAACTTTAAGGCACCTCGATTCACTGTGGGGTACCTCGATTAATTGGGTTGCGCGGCGAAGCCGCGCAACTCAACCCTGATTCTGCCGTGGGTACTGTGGTGAAAATCTGTATTAATCGAGGTGCCCTGGGGTGATTCCACTGGGGTGATTTCACGGGGGCGATCGACTTCGCCACTCAGCCCCAACCCGAAGTGTTGTCTAGGCCACCCGCTAGGGATTGGGAGCGATCGAGGTGCTCCGGAGAAAGATTCTCAGAAAGGGTTGACAAAGCTAGCCCAAATCTTGCATATTAATTACCGCGCCATCAATGGGGTGTCGCCAAGCGGTAAGGCAGCGGATTTTGGTTCCGCCATTCCTAGGTTCGAATCCTAGCACCCCAGTTTTACTATGACATCATCAGCTCACCCAACAGATCTAGTCCCCAGTTTTTTGGCCCTCGATTTTGATGGGGTTCTGTGTGATGGGTTGCGGGAATATTTCCATAGCGCCTGGTTGGCCCATGGCCAATTTTGGCCCCAGCCCGATCTTGAGGATCGATCGAGTTGGGAGGAGCAGTTCGGTCGGCTGCGGCCCGTGATTGAAACGGGCTGGGAAATGCCAGTGCTGATTGAAGCGATCGTCTCGGGCCTTGATGAGACGCTGATTTTGAATCACTGGTCGACTGTGGTGGCTGACCTGGTGCAAAAACAGCAACTGGTCCCCCGGGAACTGGCCCAGGCTCTGGACAGTCTGCGCGATCGTCAGATTACGACTAATCTTGATCAGTGGCTAGCCCTACACCGTTTCTATCCTGGTGTGCTCGATCGACTGCGTAGCCTGGAAGCGGACGGCTTCCCCTGGGTAATCATTACGACCAAGGAGGGTCGCTTTGCCCACCGATTGCTCCAGCAGGCGGGGTTGGAGGTGCCTCGCGATCGGATCTTTGGAAAGGAGGTGCAACAGCCCAAAGCCCAAACCCTCGATCGCCTTGCCCGAACCTTGCCAGCTCCCATCGGGCTCTGGTTTGTGGAAGACCGGCTACCGACGCTACAGAAGGTGCGCCAGTTTCAGAATCGCTTGGCCGCAGCTGGTGAGACTGGGGTGACCCGGGAAGAAACTGCCACCGGAGTAGAGACAGGACTGGGAACAGAAGTAAAAACAGGACTGAAAACAGGACTCGGGGCCGCAACGGTGACGCTCTTCTTGGCAGACTGGGGCTACAATACGCCCGCCGATCGACAGCATGCCCACACCGATCCCACCCTGCACTGCTTGTCCCTGGACCAGTTCACGCAGCCGTTTTCCCATTGGGTCGGGCACACAGTCGGGCACACAGTCGGGCCCCTCGATTAATTGGGTTAGGCGGCTTCGCCGCCCAACCCAAACCCTGACTCTTGCCTGGGCTGTCTCCCAAAAATTTGGATTAATCGAGGTACCCAGTCTTGGGTCACCAATCTTAGACATCCCTTTACACCCCATTCCGGAGCGACAGTTGTACAATGCTCTCACTCCCTAGGCTGAGCATGGGTTCCGTTAGCCAATGGTGAGCACGGTCTAATCTACTGGAGAGCGATCTGGACAGTGATGATGTTATTTGCAGTTGAATCCACTTCCCTCGGGAGCAACGGACTGTTGGGCAGTATTGCCCTAGTTGTGGGTGGCGTGATGGTGTGGGCGCTGAATCGTCGTAGTGCAGCCCTAGAGGCTGAACTGATGACGGAACGACAGTTGGTGACCTCGCTCCAAAGCCAAACCCAAACCTTGACCGCTGCTAAAACCACTGCCCAAGCCCAAAGTCAAACCCTCCAAACAGAACTGGAGCAACTCCAGGCGCAACTGAGCCAACTGGAGGAAAGTCGATCGACCCTCACTGCCCAGGCCCAAGCCCTCCAAGAACAAGTGGAAACCCTTCAGGGGGAACAGACCCACGATCGCCAAGAACTTCAGGATCTCAACCACCAACTCACCACCCTCAACCGGGCGAAGGCCAGCTTGGAAGCTGAGGTCAGTACTCTCAATAGCCAGGTCACTGCCTTGACCCAGGAAAAAGAAACCCTGCGCCAGGACCATGCGACGGCGACCACCGAGGTGGCCACCCTTCAAACTGAGGTCAGTACTCTCAATAGCCAGGTCACTGCCTTGACCCAGGAAAAAGAAACCCTGCGCCAGGATAATGCGACGGTGACCACCGAGGTGGCCACCCTCCAAGGGGAAGTGGAGCAACTGACCACCCAGGTGAATACCTTAACCGGGGAACGGGACACCCTGCGTACGGAGGTGGTCACTCTGACGAGTGCGAAAACAGCACTGGAAAGTGAGGTGGAAGGACTGCGGGAGCAACTGGCCGATCGTCACCGTCAAATGACAGATCTCCAAGACAAACTTGATGCCCAGGCTGAGCAAATGCACGAGTGGCAAGAGATAGCGGATTTCTCCCAGGTTCAAGCCGCTGCCTACGCCCAGGAGCACCACAGCACAAATAGCGATCTCCAGGACTTGCGAGTCACCTGTCAAGTCCTCAAAGGGAAGCTCAGCTATTTGCGCCAAGCCTACAACACGCGCGAGGTGGAGTTTGATATTGCTTTAACAACGGCGCAGGAGGAGGTGGCCCAGTTACAGCAGCAATTGCAGCAACAACGCGAGATGCGCGGCAAGGTGTCACCCGATCGGGTGGCGGCGGAGTTGTCCCAGGTGCCGCCGACGATGGACAGCGGGGAACCCGAACTGGCTACTCCCCTAGCCCCTGAGCCAGCTATTGCCCAGGATGTTGCGACAGATTCTAGCCCTGGGCAATCTGGCTCTGAGCAATCTGGCTCTGAGCAATCTAGTGTTGAGGAGTCTAGCTCCGAAGACGCTAAGCCTGAAGAATCCGGGACAGGGTCGGTAACAGAACCGGGTTTTGCACCAACTCCCAAGGCGAAGAACCCAACTCCACCGACGAAGGCACGCAAGGGCAGTAAGCGTAAAAAGGGAGGTAAAGGGTTTCAGTAGAACCTTGATTCCTTACGGTTGGTCGGCGCTGCCGGCTAACCCACCCTGGGTGCTGGCGGGGGTAGGGCGTAAGTGTGGACGAGCCGTTGGACGAAAGGGCAACCTCGATTAACTGTGGGGGGCAGCTTCGCCGCCCCCCACAACCCTGATTCTGCCGTGGGTACTGCAGTAACAATCTGCATTTTTCGAGGTGCCCGAAAGTGGGAAGACGAAAGTGGGAAGACGAAAGTTGGGCTAGCGCGAGAGGCCCTCTGCCATAGCCAAAACAGTGTAAGAGCCGATGGGGTGTGTTAGGCGGAGCGTCACGCAGCTTTAGGCTTGGGGGGGGTCGATGCGAGCCGAGCCGCTGCCCTGGTCCAGTAGCATCGCCCTAGCCCCGCGTCGTCATCCTATCCCCAGAGCTGCCCTACCCCATCACTACCATGCTTGATTTGACAAAACTGGCCCTGCAAATGCAAGGGATTAGCCAGCATTTGGCCCAGGAGGCAACCGCGATCCGCGTCCGGCTGGAGCGAGCCCAGCAACTCCTCACCCTGGCCCAGGACCGTCAAGACATCCTGCTCGCCCTCCAGCAACAGTGGGGCGATCGCCTGGGTTTTACCGCCGCCGAACCTGTGGAACCCCTCAGCACCTGCTGCACCGTGCCGATTCCCCCCAAGGTGCAATCCGTCCTAGCCACCGATGGCTCCCAAATCGCCCCTAGCCACCATGAGATTGCCTACTGCTATCTGATTAATATTGGCCGCATTGTGCTTCACTACGGCCAGGGTCGCCATCCCCTCCTCGACAGTGTGCCCGAGGTGGTCTACCAGCCGGAGGACTTGTATCTGTCGCGGCAGTGGGGGATTAGTACGGAGGAGTGGATGGGGTATCGGCGCACGGTGGCGGAGTCGGAACATCTGGCCGACCTAGCCGAGGCCCTCGGGGCTGATCTGGCGATCGCGCCCCCGATCGCACCCACCATTGCCCTCACCGATGGCTCCTTGGTCTATTGGTTTCTGGAAGCACTGCCGGGGGAGGCCCGCGATCGACTCCTGCCCGCTATTCTTGCGGCTTGGGATCGCCTCAAAACCTGCCGCATTCCCCTCGTGGGTTACCTCAGTGCATCCCGCAGCAGCGAAGCCCTCAACTTTCTCCGCCTCCAAAGCTGCCCCAAGGATGAACCGGACTGCCAAACCCACTGCGCCGGTCAAACCGATCAGGCTCCCTGTCGCGTCTTTGCCCCACTGCGGGATGCCACCTTTTGGAGTACGCAACTGCAGCCCGGGGAGCGAGGCCCCCTCTGGCGCAGCAATGCCCGGATTTTGGATCAGTACGGACCCGATCAGCAAATTTACTTCTGCCATCTCCATGGCGGTGCCGAGGTGGCACGGGTGGAATTTCCGGCCTGGGTTGCCCAGGATCCGGAGTTGCTCGATCGCAGCCTGAGCCTGACCCTTGCCCAAATCCAAAAGGGGTATGGCTATCCCGTCGCCTTGGCCGAAGCCCATAATCAAGCGGTGGTGAGGGGGGGCGATCGTCAGCGATTTTTTGCCCTGCTGGAACAGCAAATGATTCGAGCAGGGCTCAAGAATATCGGCACCTCCTACAAGGAAACCCGCAAACGCGGCAGTATTGCCTAATTCTCGATACGTAACCGCAAACAAACGGGTGAGTTAATCTGAGTGCTCTGGGTGGCGCACTGCTTTTTCATTTCCGGGCGAATCGTATCGCGGCAGAAGTTAGGTGCAATCAAATTATTATCGTCAATGCAGGCTTGGGCCATAGACCCCAAGATCTCCAGCCGCAGTTGGGTATCGGCCCGCTGGCGGAGATAGATGAAGTTGAAGCGATCGGCACTCAGTCCCGTATCTTCAACGATCCGCTTCGAGTTTTGGCAATAGGTGACGATCGCCGGATTCAAATTATCCACCTGCCCCACATCGCCACAGGTGCGACCCGACATCGCATTAGACCCGATCGTTGCCTCCAACTCCCGGCGGGCATTTTCCAGCGCCAGGGCCGCCACCGCATATTGGGTCACTTCCTCCGGCGCAATTCTCTGTAAGTCCTCGTCCGCTTCTTGGGCATCGGGGGTTTGCGCCAGGGCAGCGCCGCCCCAAGCCCCCAATCCTGCCGGGCCCAGTCCCGGTACCCAGTTGCCCAGCACAGCCAGCCCCGTCAAGCATCCCGTCAGTACCCAGCGCTGCCCCCAGGTGTGGTCTCGCCGTCGCCGCCCAGACCCAGCACCCTCGGCAACCGCTCCAGTACCCTGGGCCGTCTCAAAACTCATGCGAGTCTGGAATCCCCTGCTAACTTGCAATCCCTCGGATGAGGATTCGTGGCAGACAGGGTAGGGGAAACAGAAGCGCTTGAGACGGAGGCGGGAAATTGGCACAGGGCCAAGGGGGGGGCGTAGGCTTAGCATTGCAGTACAGTTTGAAGCGTTGGCGGTTAGGGCTGGGGGAAGGATAGCAACGGCTAGGTCCGCTGAGACCCGGTCAGGCTGGGGCTCCCTCCCTATGGGGCGGCTCGATCGATCTACCGGATTGAACTGCCCGATCGAGCGACCTGATCGAACCTGTGTGTAGTGAACACATTTATAAAGCACAAGTTCCAGTTTGGTCCCTCGAAACATGGAACTTGTTTTGCGGGGCTCTCGTACCCCTGACCCCAGCAGGCGGCGGAGTCCCAATCGAGAGGTAGGGTTGAGGTGGGCAGCTTCGCTACCCGCCACCCTGAATCGAGATCCTCCGTAGGGGATGTTTGAAAACCTCGGCTCGGGACCGTAAGCTCTTGCGGAATCCCTCCCAGTCCCACTTGTGCAGAGGGAAGAAGAGGCCGTCCCTCCCTTGTGAAGAGGGGCTAGGGGAGATGCTCTTAGGTTTAGGGCACCGCGATTAATTGGGTTGGGCGGCGAAGCCGCCCAACCCAACCCTGATTTTTACGTGGGTTACGGGGCGAAAACCTTGATTTTTCGAGGTGCTCTTTAGGAATATCCTCGTAGGGCAGGGGTTAGGGCAGTGGCGTTTTTAAGGCGTTTTTAAGGCGTTTCTAAAAAGTTGCGATAGGCTTCTGCCATTTCCTTCACAGCCACCTCATAGAAACGTTTGCCCTGCTCTGGTGTGGCCAGGGCAGGGTTGGATCCCATGCGGCCATCGGGGTAGCGTCGCCGAAAATCAGGGGCGCTGTAGATCCCTCCTGGAGAGGGTTTAAGCGGATCTAAGGGGGCTGTTTTAATGGAGTCGGGATAAACATACTGGGTGAGGGCCACTTCGCTAGGGGTCGCATGGGAGCCTTCTTCGTCGCCGTACAACTCCTTAGCAAGGCTATAGACCCCTCGCAACATATACCAGTTCATGAGGCGACATTGAACCATTTCGGCCCCCGGTAACCCCAGATCACACAGATGGCTATAGGTTTCGGCAAAGGCTGCTTTTAAACTCGCCATATTGCCGCCGTGACCGTTAATGAAAAAGAAACGCTGGAAGCCGACCCGAGCCAGCGAGGTAATCCAATCCCGAGTCACTTGGATCAGGGTGCTGGGCCGCAGGCTGATGGTGCCGGGAAATGCGCCGTGGTGGAGGGCCATGCCCACATTGATCGTGGGGGCGACGAGGGCTTGGGTTTGCTCACCCACGCCCTGGGCGATCGTCTCGGCACAGATGGCGTCGGTTCCAATTAACCCCGTGGGACCATGCTGCTCCGTGGACCCGATCGGAATAATAATGCCCTGGGACTGGGTGAGGTAGTGCTCAACCTCGGGCCAAGTCGATAAGTGTAGTAGCATCGGTGCGCCTATGGTCTGGATTCTCGTTAGAATGGGGAGCAGATGCCCCCTATGGCAATCGTCAAGTTGCTGAGAGCAAGGCTAGGGCGGGAATTTCCGCACAGGAAATGTTCCGAGCTTCACCTGGCTTCAACCAGCCTGTCCATTGCAATAAAGGCACCTCGAACAGTGCAAGTTGCTGCCCGCATGTCCAGGACAGTATCCGGCTGCGGTTGGGTGGCGAAGCTACCTAACTCAATTGCATCACTGTTCGCAACAGTACCGTACAAGACTATGGCGGCTAGCGCCTAGGGGCTGTCGTCATTTAGCCCTGGGATGTCCTCAAAATCAGGGACACAGCCCCGACTCATATCACTGGGGTGGGCGTGTAACGGGCACCTCGATTAATGGGGTTGGGCGGCTTCGCCGCCCAACCCAAACCCTTATTCTTGCGTGGGCTGTCTCCCAAGAAGTTGGATTAATCGAGGTGCCCTAACGCTATAGTCGCAGCAGTTCCCAAGAGAATTGCCCCGCCCTCGACGGGGCAACTCCCTGTATCCGATGCATCTGCAAGGATCTGTGCTGCTCGCCATAATGAATCGAGGTACCCTATTCCCTGCGGTACCCCATTGCCGGCAAAGCGAATTAAACTAGGCCGAAACTGAGTTTAGGCCAGGTTGGAGGTTATGATCTGGACAGCACTAGGGTTACTCTATTCTCTCTATCCATCTCATCACTTAGGTTTAGCGTGTGAATCGTTTGTCCAAGGGGTGATCCCTACCGTACTGTGAGACCCGGCGGATCGAGTTGCGATTGATACAGTCTTGACTCTGTCAGTCTTGACCTCATCCCGTCTCGGCTTCCCCAGTCCCGATCGACAGGGTTCAGTCCACCGCAGTGCGCATCCCGTTTAGAGAATGTTTATTGGCCAGGAGAAAAAGCACATGTTACACCGGAAAATCTATCAACTGCACTGCGATGGGCGTGAAGTGTGGATTTTTTTACGGGATCAGCAACGCTGGATTGAACGGGCACGGATTCTAGACATTGAGGGGGATTTGGTGACCTTACGCTATGAGACGGAGGAAGAGGATGAGGTGTGTTCCTGGGAAGAAATGGTGCGGTTGGAGAGTATTGGCTCGGTGATGCAGCGGCTGTCCATGGTGCCTCGGACAAACGTGGAGCCCCTGGTGTCAGATGATTGTCCAGAGTCGGAACAGTTGCCCGATCGATATCCTGAGGCGAATCCGGAAGCCAATAGCGATTAGGGCACCTCTATTAATTGAGGCAGGCGGCGAAGCCGCCTGCCTCAACCCTGATTCTGCCGCGGGCACTGCAGTGAAAATCTGCATTTTTCGGGGTGCCCTCTAGGCTCCTACACTGCGATAACTGGACTTTTTCCAAGGTGTGCCATCGCCAATTCGCACCCATCATCAAGCTAGATTGGATTCGCTAAGTTACGGAAACGGGTATATTGGGGCTCAAAGAGGAGCTTAACAGTTCCGATCGGCCCATTTCGATGCTTGGTAATAATCACCTCTGTGATGCCACGGTCGGGAGTATCGGGATTATAGTACTCATCCCGGTAAAGCATAATAATCAGATCCGCATCCTGCTCAATACTTCCACTTTCCCGCAAATCTGACATCATTGGTCGCTTATTCGTCCGGGATTCCACTCCCCGACTTAACTGCGACAGCGTGATTACTGGTACGTTCAATTCCCGTGCCATCCCCTTCAAAGCTCGGGTAATCTTTGACAGTTCCTGCACACGATTATCTGGACTAGCCCCTTCCATCAACTGGAGATAGTCAATCAGCACCAGTCCCAATTCCGTATTATGCTCCAGTGCCAACTGCCTTGCCTTCGATCGCATATCCGTAACCGTCAAGTCCGGCGTATCATCAATATAAATCGGCAACTCCGACAGGTTATTCATTCCTTGACATAGGGTTGCCCATTCATCATCCCGCACCCGCCCCGCCCGCAGCCGACCGCTCTCGATCCCCACTTCACTGGACAGCAGACGATACACTAGCTGCTCCTTTGACATCTCCAAACTGAAGACACAGACTGCCTTTCGGTGAATTGCCGCAATATTCTGGGCCACACTGAGGACAAACGAGGTTTTTCCCATTGACGGTCTACCAGCAACAATTACCAGGTCAGAGCGCTGAAATCCCTGGGTCATCGCATCCAGATCGTAGAAGTTACAGGCAATCCCGGCGGGTTCTTCGCCCGTCGATCGCTGTTCGATTTCGTTAAATGTTGCGGCCAAAATCGAAGAGGTGGGCGTTAAACCTCGACTTTGGGGCCGGTTTTGGGCCAAATTAAAGACTTGCTGCTCCGCCTTATCCAGAACCTTCTCCAAGGGCTGGCGCGTTTCATACCCCAACTGAATGATCTCATTACCCGCCTTAATCAACTGCCGCCGCACCGCTTTATCAATCACCAGCTCCGCATACTGGTCCACGTTCGCCGTGCTGATCGTCCGATCGACCAATTGCGCCAGCCGACCCTGACCCCCCACCTTCTCCAAGGTGCCCTCATCCTGGAGCCATGCGGCCACCGTGGTTAAGTCCGTGGGTTTGCCCTGACCATAGAGTCGAAGTGCCGTGTCGTAAATTGCGCGATGAGCACTAATATAAAAGGCTTCCGGCTTCAGTCGTTCCGAAATACGGGAAATTGCCTCGGGATCTAGCAAAATACTACCCAGTATCGCCTCTTCAGCCTCCACAATCTGAGGCGGTACACGATCGGGCAGGGGTTGAAAGCTTTGTTCTTCTTGCAGCATAGGGGCAGGACTCGGAAGGACGAAGGGAGCGATGGAGCAGACGGGACCAGCACTTCACCATACACTACCTGGATGGGAATCGGAATGGACAGATCTGGCAGCCACACTGGGGCTAGATGCACCGGCGCGACGCACCCACGAGTCACCGCACCGGCTCTAGGGCATGTCATCAATTCACCGTAGAAACCCTTGCAATATCAGCGTGACACCCCCGCCCCAGCCCCGCCCCAGTTGTAGGGGCTAGGGACGGTGTCCCTACTTCTGAGGGCAGTCTAGGATTAAAGGGTGACAGCCCTTGGATCCCTGGGCCCCAGGCAACGGATCACCACCCCCTCCCTACCCCAGGCGATACACCAAGCCGATCGTTCCCAGCATGGCCGCATAGACCACTGGAAAGGTCCAGCGACATAGCAAGTCTAATCGTCGCGCCTGATGGGGATTTTCCGCATGCACTGCCGCCACAATGACATTCTCAAAAACGGTGAGAATCGTAAACGTAAAGGACAGCAAAATAATGGCATCCATCTGGGTAATTAGGGAAATTTTAGGTAGGTCTTGCACAATCAAGAACTGATACGCAACCACCGATAGGGTTCCGGTTAGGGAAACTCCTAGTCGATCGGCCAATGCATCCTGACCCATCCAGAAAATACTCCAAGAAGCTGTCACCAGTAACATCAAAGGAATGAGCACCTTATAAACATAGTATCCCCAGAAACGGGTGATCCCTAGGTTGATTTCAAACTTAGAGAATGGAGCCCGATCGCGTATTTCTTTACGGGTCGTGATTGCGGTCTCAACCGTCTCCAGTTCCCACTCCGGCAAGGAAAAATCCTCACTAAAACCAATCGTATCATCCTGTTCCTGAAAGACTAGAAAGTTACTATTCCAGGCAAAGGATTCAATTTGGATCGGCAAAATCTGGCGATCGAAGGGGAACTGAGCTAGGTTAAACTCTGCCTGGAGCGTCAGGGATAAAAACTGCTCATACTTGGCAGTCCCATGGGGTTTAATCCGCATTAGTTGATTTTGTGGCTCAACCGGAGCGGCGATATTGACCAAACTAATATCCGGCCACCAAACCTCCTCAATAAAAGCCGCCGCATCAGCCTCTAAAAAGATCTTTTCATCGGTCCCTGGCTCAAGACTCTCCGGATCATAGGCGAGCCGAGGATCACACCAAACCAAGTCTAAAAAAGTCTCGACTTGAAAGGTGTTTTGAATCTCATCCACATTAGTAATACTCACGACATAAAGCCCCGTATCCACTCGGGTTGGACCTGCACTGTTGGGAGGAGAGGTATAAAGAGCACTGTAGTCTGACCCTAGGTTTGACGCTTCATCAAACACCGAGGGGACCGTGGGCGCAGGATAATTGACCGACGGACAGGCAGCTGGGGAAAGGGCCTTCTCAGCAGAGACATCCGGGGTCGGAGTCGTGGTCTGGGCTACGATCGGGCGATCGATCCCTGTCCCCACAACCCAACCGAAGGTCAGGACTAGAGTCAACACAAAGTAGAACACTGGGGCGTGAGCTGGGAGGCGGGGCGTAAATCGTGGCATAGCCTTGTGGTTAGAACAGCGGGGCTAAAGCGGTCAGCCAGACGGAGCGGAGTGCGGGTACCTCGATGAATTGGATTGGGCGGCTTCGCCGCCCAATCCAAACCCTGATTCTTGCGTGGGCTGTCTCCCAAAAATTTGGATTAATCGAGGTGCCCGTGCCTATGCAACACTAGGGGTGATGGTGGGCGGCAAAGCCGCACGCCACAACCCTGATTCTTACGGTGCCCGTGCCTATGCAACACTAGGGGTGATGGTGGGCGGCGAAGCCGCACGCCACACCCTTGATTCTTGCGTGGGTCACGGGGTAAGAACTTTGATTGTTCGAGGTGCTCTATAGTGATAATGCACCGCTAGGGCGGCTCATACTTAGGTGAGACTGAATACACCTCGCCCCCGGCTGGGTACAGCTTGATTTCTGGACCTCACGCAACTTGGCCGCCATAATACACATCGATCCTGCGTTTACAGCACTGCTCGCAACCGTACCGTACAAAATAGGAAGAGAGTTGCCCTGCCTATGGCAGGGCAACTCCCTGTACCCAATACCTGGTTAACTGACAAAAAGTTCCGCATTGGACGCGGTTTTCGCGCCCTTACCAGATATTTAGGATCCTAGGGGTCAGGTTTCCTGACCCGCCCTCCATAGCCTGGATTTGACCCACTCTTGTCAGTCAATCAGACCCAATACAGGGTACCTCGATTAATACAGATTCTCACCGCAATACCCACGGCAGAATTAGGGTTGGGTTGCGCGGCTTCGCCGCGCAACCCAATTAATCGAGGTGCCCTACAGTTGCAAGATTGCTGGATGCGTCTCGATCATAATCTCCTGTCCCATCGGTTGTCTTGAGTCGTGTTCCCTATGTTTTCGATCGCCCCGTCTCGCCTCCTGCGCAGCATCTCCCCCCAACTATTGGCCCTCAGCTTAGGCTTGGTCGCCTGTGCGCCCCCCACCCCTCCCCCCGACACCCCGACACCAGGATCAGATTCTGAAGCAGGGCAGTCGGGCCAGGAAAGCAGTAAAAGCTTGAAAATTGGCACATTACTACCACTGACAGGGGATTTAGCCCAGTACGGTGGTCCCATGCAAGATGGGGCGATGTTAGCCCTGGAGCAGATTAACCAGTGTGGCGGCGTTCAGGGACAGCCCTTGGCCCTGGTGACGGAAGACTCCCAAACGGAACCCAGTCGGGGCGCAGCGGCAATGACAAAACTAGCCGAGGTCGATCGGGTTTTTGGGGTTGTGGGGGCCGCCTCCAGTGCCATTTCCACCGCAGCCGTGGATATCGCGGTCCGCAATCAGATTTTGCAGATTTCTCCGGCCAGTACGAGCCCGGTGTTTACGGAACGGGCTAAGGCTGGGGATTTCAATGGATTTTGGGCCAGAACTGCACCATCGGATGCGCTGCAGGGGCCAGCCCTAGCCCAGGTGGCCCGCGATCGGGGTCTCCAACGGGTGGCCGTTATTGCCATCAACAATGACTACGGCAATGGTCTCGCCACGGCCTTCATTGAAGCGTTCACCGCCCAAGGAGGCACCATTACCAATACCGGTGAACCGGTCCTCTACGCCCCCGATGCCGTCACCTTTGAGGCGGAAGTGGGCAAAGCCTTTGCCGACCAGCCCGATGCGGTGGTGCTGGTGGCCTATCCTGAAACGGGGAGCTTAGTACTCAAAGCCGCCTATAGCCAGGGATATTTGGGGCAAACCCAGCTCTTATTTACGGATGGCATGAAGAGTAATGAGATTGCGGCGCTCGTGGGCCAAAATACTGCCGGGGAGTACTTGATTGCAGGGGCGATCGGCACGGCAGCCCAGTCGGGAGGACCGGGGTTGGAGGCGTTTCTGACG
>JAYKIB010000310.1:0-8617 GCA_035285005.1 Prochlorothrix sp. | reverse complement strand
GCATAGGGAAAGACATTGGCCCAGTTGCGAATGCCCACCGCCGCCCGATCCCTCAAGGGTGTCGCCATCGCCCGAAAAATCTCCGCCAGCACCTCATGGGTGTTAGACGAATCCGCCGCACTCATTTGCGCCACAGTATCCGTGAAGAGGTTATCCCGGTTAAAAATATTCGTATCTTCCGCAAAAAAGCAGAAAATCAGCCGCGCCATAAAGTGATTCATCTCCTGGCGGCGCTCTGCCGTATCCCAGTCGGGGTTAGTCTTCAGCAGCTCCACATACAGCCGATTGAGGCGACCCGTTGCCTTGATGTCAAAGGCATTCTCCCGAATCTGCTTAACCGTCGTAATACCCGCTAGCGGCAGGAAAAAGCCAAAATGATCCGAAAAATTGGGGTAATCACAGACGATCGTCTCCCTATCCAGCAAATTCTCCGCCTGGAGGTCGTGGCCGTCTGTCGCCAGGATGAACCTCGCCTTTTGTTTAGCCGTGGCAGGGCTTTCCCGCAACAACCTCAGCGTCTCCGCCACCTGCCCCACCGCACACACCTTCATGTGAATATTGTTGCGCTGGAGCACCCCCCCCAGATCCGACTTATTCGAGCCACCCTTCGCACTCTTCAACTTCTTGATCGTCGTTGCCTTGTTACCAAACGCCTCCAGGAAGGCAAAGGGAAACCCCTCCGGATCAAAGGGGGCCTCGGCAAGCTGGGAAATGGCTTCTTCGATCTCGACGGCATTCATACGCTGATTAGTAGTAGCGAAGCACTGCTGTAAGCGGATTGTTCAGGGGTTTTGCGCTTGGTGGTGTAGGAAACCCTGAATGCGCTTACAATCCAGACATCATGAGGCTTTCGGGCATCAGTAGTCAAGTGTTTAGGGCTAAATTTTGCCAAACTGACCGCAGGCAACAGCGCTAGTCGGTCACCTATGAGGATCTTTGGAAACTGCGGCTCAGGGCCGCAGGCCCTGGCCGAATCCCCCTCAGTCCCCCTTTTTTGAGAACTGTGGCACAGGGCCGCAGGCCCTGGCAGAATCCCCCTTAGTCCCCCTTTTGAAGGGGGAAGAAAAGGCCGTCCCCTCCTTGTAAAAGGGGAAGAAGAGGCCGACCCCCCCTTGCAAAGGGGGGGGTAGGGGGGATTCTCTTAGGTTTCCACACATCCTCTAACCCTGATTGGCTGACGGGTACTTCGATTAATTGGGTTGCGCGGCGAAGCCGCGCAACCCAACCTTGATCCTACCGTGGGCACTGCGGTGAGAATCTGTATTAATCGAGGTGCCCTGACAAAAGTGGGTTAAATCCAGGCATAAAGGACGCTAGGATTCCAAACGTCTAGTAGAGGCGCGGTTTTCGCTCCCAATGCAGAATTTTTGTCCGTCAACCAGGCACCGTAGACTGAGAGACCCCCAGCAGACCCCCAGGCCCAGTCCAGTCAATAAAATTTCACAGTATCTTTACAAACTGTCGCAAAGGGAATCAGTCAGATTACAGAATTGTGTCAGATGGGGGCCAGAATCCCCCTGTAGTGCAGGTTTTCTGGTAAAAGAATGTGAAGGAATGTAATCTCAGGCACCGTTTAATATTTTTCTATTGACCCGCAATCTTGCATGTATCTATAACCCTTCGGGCAAACGGACGCTGAGGGGGCTAGCCTCCCCGGCTTCCGGCAATGCCTGGGATTACAGCCCTAACCTAGAGCCATTCCGTCGCAAACCCCAAGGAGTTCACACCCTATGTTCACCCAAGTCAAGCCAACCGTGCGCCATATCACGCCGGACGACTTGAACGGGCGCACCCTCGTCAAGGTGGTCTATGTGGTCCTGGAACCCCAGTACCAGAGTGCCCTGTCGGCAGCCGTTCGCTCCATCAACAAGAGCAACCCCGACGTGGCGATCGAGATCATCGGCTACCTGATCGAGGAACTGCGCAGCCCTGAGAACTACGAAGCCTTTAAAAAGGACATCTCCGAGGCCAACATCTTCATTGCCTCCCTCATCTTCATCGAAGACCTCGCCGACAAAGTGGTGGAAGCCGTGCAGCCCCACCGGGATAGCCTCGACGCCGCGATCGTCTTCCCCTCCATGCCCCAGGTGATGCGCCTCAACAAACTGGGCAGCTTCTCCATGGCACAACTGGGCCAATCCAAGAGCGCGATCGGCCAGTTCATGAAGAAGCGCAAGGAGCAGTCCGGTGCGTCGTTCCAGGATGGGATGCTGAAACTGCTGCGGACCCTGCCCAAGGTGCTGAAGTATCTGCCCGTGGAAAAAGCCCAGGATGCCCGCAGCTTCATGTTGGGACTGCAGTACTGGCTGGGTGGCTCCGAGGAAAACCTCAGCAACTTCCTGCTGATGATCACCGACAAGTATGTGTTTCACAAGGAAGGCGACCCGGCGGATCTGAAGTACGAAGAGCCGGTGGTTTACCCCGACATGGGCATCTGGCACCCCCTCGCCACCACCATGTTCGAGGATGTGAAGGAGTACCTCAACTGGTACCAGTCTCGCCGCGATGTTGACGAAAAGCTCAAGCGCGACGATGCCCCCTGTATTGGTCTCGTGCTGCAACGAACCCACCTGGTCACCGGCGACAATGCCCACTATGTGGCGATCGTCCAGGAACTGGAGTACATGGGCGCTCGGGTGATTCCCGTTTTTGCCGGCGGTCTGGACTTCTCCAAGCCCGTGGATGCTTTCTTCTACGATCCCCTGGACAACACCAAGCCGATCGTCGATACCGCCGTCTCCCTGACCGGCTTTGCCCTTGTCGGCGGTCCCGCCCGTCAGGATCACCCCAAAGCTGTGGAAGCCCTGAAAAAGCTGAACCGGCCCTATATGGTCTCCCTACCCCTGGTTTTCCAAACCACGGAGGAATGGGAAGAAAGCGATCTGGGGCTGCACCCGATTCAGGTGGCCCTGCAGATTGCGATTCCGGAACTGGATGGGGCGATCGAGCCGATCGTCATGTCCGGGCGCGACGGAGCCACCGGCAAAGCCATCTCTCTGCAAGATCGCGTCGAGGCCATCTGTAAGCGGGCCGTGAAGTGGGCCAACCTGCGGGTGAAGCCCAAGGCCGAGAAAAAGCTGGCCATCACCGTTTTCAGCTTCCCGCCGGATAAGGGCAACGTGGGAACCGCCGCCTACCTGGACGTGTTCGGCTCCATCCATCGGGTGATGCTGGCCATGAAAGACGAAGGCTACGGCATCGACAATATTCCGGAAACGCCGGAAGCCCTGATGCAGTCCGTGATCCACGATGCCCAGGCCCAGTACGCCAGCCCCGAGCTGAACGTGGCCTACCGGATGCCCGTGCGGGAGTATGAGCAACTGACCCCCTACGCCGAGCGTCTGGAGGAGAACTGGGGACCGGCTCCCGGCCACCTCAACACCGACGGCGAGAATATGCTCGTGTACGGTCAGCACTTCGGCAACCTCTTCATTGGGGTCCAGCCCACCTTCGGCTACGAAGGCGACCCCATGCGCCTGCTCTTCTCCCGCTCCGCCAGCCCCCACCATGGCTTCGCGGCCTATTACACCTACCTGGAGCATATTTGGGGCGCCGATGCGGTGCTGCACTTCGGCACCCATGGGTCCTTGGAATTCATGCCCGGTAAGCAAATGGGGATGTCCGGGATGTGCTACCCCGACAGCCTCATCGGCAGTACCCCCAACCTCTACTACTACGCCGCCAATAACCCCAGTGAGGCCACGATCGCCAAGCGTCGCGGTTACGCCTCCACCATCAGCTACCTCACGCCCCCCGCTGAGAATGCCGGGTTGTACAAGGGTCTGAAGGAACTGAATGAGTTGATCGGCTCCTACCAAACCCTCAAGGATGGCGGCCGCGGCATTGCCATTGTTAACTCGATCGTGGAGCAGTCCCGCATCTGTAACCTGGACAAGGACATCGAACTGCCCGAGGTGGATGCCAAGGAACTGTCCCAGGAGGAGCGCGATAACCTGGTGGGTCTGGTCTACCGCAAGCTGATGGAAATTGAGTCCCGTCTGTTGCCCTGCGGTCTCCATGTGATCGGCAAGCCCCCCAGCCGGGAGGAAGCCGTGGCGACCCTGGTTAATATTGCCAGCCTCGATCGGGAAGATGACGGCATCTGGAGCTTGCCCACGATCATCGCCAAGAGCCTGGGCCGCAACATGGAGGAGATCTACCGTAATGCGGATAAGGGTATCCTTGCTGACGTGGAACTGCTCCAGGAAATCACCCTGGCGTGCCGTGCGGCGGTGGGATCCCTCGTGCAGGAGCAAACGGACGATGAGGGCCGGGTTTCCCTGCTCGATCGCCTGAATATTTTCGGATTTGGCAAAAAGAAGGAGCAACTGGACCCCTGGGTGAAGTCCCTCCACGAGTCCGGCTACACGGATGTGGATCCGGAACTGCTGAAGCCCCTGTTTGAGTTCCTGCAGTTCTGTCTGGAGCAGGTCTGCGCCGACAACGAACTGGGTGGACTGCTCAGCGCCCTGGAAGGCCAGTATGTGCTGCCCGGTCCCGGTGGTGACCCGATCCGCAACCCCAATGTCCTGCCCACGGGTAAGAACATCCACGCCCTCGATCCCCAATCGATTCCGACCACTGCGGCGGTGCAGTCGGCTAAGGTGGTGGTCGATCGTCTGGTGGACCGGGAGAAGCAGGAAAATGATGGGAAATATCCCGAAACGATCGCCTGCGTCCTCTGGGGCACCGACAACATCAAAACCTACGGCGAATCCCTGGCCCAAATCCTCTGGATGGTCGGCGTGAAGCCCATGCCCGACTCCCTCGGTCGCGTCAATAAGCTGGAGCTGATTCCCCTGGAAGAACTGGGTCGCCCCCGCATTGATGTGGTGGTCAACTGTTCCGGGGTGTTCCGGGATCTGTTCATTAACCAAATGGCATTGCTCGATCGGGCGGTGAAAATGGCCGCTGAGGCCGATGAGCCGTTGGAAATGAACTTTGTTCGTAAGCATGCCCTCAAACAGGCGGAGGATCTCGGTATTAATCTCCGGGAAGCGGCCACTCGTGTCTTCTCCAATGCCTCCGGCTCCTACTCCTCCAACGTCAACCTGGCGGTGGAAAATAGCACCTGGGAAAATGAAGGTGAACTGCAGGAAATGTACCTGACCCGCAAGTCTTTCGCCTTTAACTCCGACAATCCCGGTGTCATGGACCAGTCCCGTGATCTCTTTGAGCGCTCCCTCAGCACTGCTGATGCGACGTTCCAGAACCTGGACTCCTCGGAAATCTCCCTCACGGACGTGTCCCACTACTACGACTCTGACCCCACCAATGTGGTGTCTGGGTTGCGCAAGGACGGCAAGAAGCCCTCGGCCTACATGGCAGACACAACTACGGCTAATGCCCAGGTGCGCACCCTGTCGGAAACGGTGCGTCTGGACTCCCGCACCAAGATGCTCAATCCCAAGTGGTACGAGGGGATGCTGTCCCACGGCTACGAGGGGGTGCGCGAACTGTCGAAGCGTCTGGTCCACACCATGGGCTGGTCGGCGACGGCGGGTGCAGTGGATAATTGGGTCTATGAGGATGCAAACGATACCTTCATCAAGGATGAGGAAATGCGTAATCGTTTGCTGAATATGAACCCTAATTCTTTCCGCAAAATGGTGACGACGTTCCTGGAAGCCAATGGTCGCGGCTATTGGGAAACCTCTGAGGAAAACCTGGAACTGTTGCGCGAACTCTACCAAGAAGTGGAAGACCGCATCGAAGGCATCGAGTAAATCGAGGTTGAAGACTAGATTCTGACGGGCACCTCGAAAAATCCAGATTTTCGCCCGGTGACCCACGCCAGAATAAGAGTTGTGGTGGGCGGCGAAGCCGCCCACCACAATTAATCGAGGTACCCTGACTTAAGTCAGTGATTCTAGTTAGGATAGGCGAGGAGGCTAGGCTTCCTCGCCTTTTTTATGACTTTAAGCAGGGAGTGAGATTGTGTATGCAGTTTGACTGGGATCCAACCAAGGCAGAGCGTAACCACCAAAAGCATGGTGTTGAATTTAAAGAAGCGATTACAGCCTTCAATGACCCCCACGCTATGATTATGGAGGATCCTGCACACTCTCAACATGAGGAACGCTTTCTCGTGCTGGGTTTATCCGAATGAGGAACGCTTTCTCGTGCTGGGTTTATCCGAGAGATATCGCGTGTTAGTTGTTGTGTTTGTGGAGCGTGTTCAGGATCGGCTACGGATTATTAGTGCCCGTCTAGCTACAGCCCATGAAAGGAGGCTTTATGAAACCAGCACCTACCGCTAAGACGCAAACTTCTGAGTTAAGTACTCCAGAAGGCTGGGAGGATGACGATCTAGAGATGTTGGAGGAATATGATTTTAGCAATGGACGACCCAATCCGTACTGTGCTCGTTATGCTGCAAACCCAAAGCATCATAAGCCAGGGATTCGCTTTGTGACGGACAGTGTTGGGCGTAAGGTGGGAGTTTTGCTAAATCTAAGCCATCATAAAGAGGTTTGGGAAGAATACTCAAAAGGTTTTGACTTGAGTGAATTTCAATTTTTGGGTACTCGGTCAGGGGACTATCATGAAGTTTTATTAGAGTTCGATCGGCATTTGGATCTGTGGCAAACTATATTTGACGCGATCGTCCTACCCTACCAGCCCTAACTCCCCTCGCGCTGTGTTGAAGCTTTATGACTCCGATCGAGCCAACTAGCCTTCCAGTTACCCCAAAGGATGCTGATCTTCTTGCAACTGAAGCGATCGAGGACGATGGTGATTTTCCTGATGAGGAGACCATCTTGAGAGGTCTGGAGGCAGCGATCGCTGCACGGGAAACTGAAACTATTTCTCTCAAAATCCCCAAATCCGTCATGATTTCCTTGGCTAAAGTCGCTGAACACCATGATATGTCTTTTACAGGGCTGATTCAGTTCTATATTGGCCAAGGTCTACGTCAGCACTTGCAGGATCTAGAAGCGTAGAAGCGATCGCGGCCCGCAAAACCGAAGTCGTCTCGGTCTGTATGCCTGTCTCTGTCATTGAGTCCCTGCAAAAAATCGCCGAGGAATGCGACACCTCCTTCAGCGGGGAAGCCTAGCCTCGGATCTAGCGGTGAGGGAAGGGAAGCTTGATCTGCGACGATCGCCCGAGGGGATTCAGGACAAGCACTCTCCCAGAAGCGACCGCCTATTGTTACAATTGGCTACAGACTAAAAACCTCTGTACCGGACAAAACTTTGGAAACGCCTACCATACAAGGGTTTCAGACGATCAGACTCAAATGCCTACCCTGTAAGGGTTTAGGGCCATTCTGATCACTTTTTTGTCCGGTACTGAGACTAAAAACTTTTGTTATTAAAACTGCCTGTTGCCGATGGCTAGCTATCAATCCAAAGGTGAGACCACTTACCGGGCAAAAATTTTAATCGTGGATGACGAGGCCGCTGTCCGTCGGATTCTGACCACCCGCTTGACCATGGCAGGCTACGAGGTCGTCGTTGCTTCCGACGGTGAAGAAGCCCTGGAGGTTTTCCGCCAAGAGGATCCCAACCTCATTGTGCTGGATATTATGCTGCCCAAGCTGGACGGCTATGGTGTCTGTCGCAAACTCCGGCAAGAATCTGATGTCCCGATCATTGTGCTGTCGGCCCTCAGCACGATCGCCGATCGCATCACGGGGCTGGACCTGGGAGCCGACGACTACCTCGCCAAGCCCTTTTCCCCGAAGGAACTAGAGGCGCGTATCAACACCATTCTGCGACGGGTAGACGATAACCACGTTTCGACCGCAGTGCCCCAGGGCATCATCCAGGTGGGCTGTGTGGAAATTGATACCAACCGGCGACAGGTTTTTCGAGAAGGGAAGCGCGTTCCCCTCACCTACACGGAATTTAGCCTCCTGGAAATGCTCTTCCGCAATCCGGGGGAAACCATTCCTCGGGCAGATATTCTCCAGGAATTGTGGGGCTATCCGCCCCGTCGTGCGGCGGATCTGCGGGTGGTAGATGTGTATGTGGCACGGCTGCGGGCGAAATTGGAGGCCGATCCCCGGAATCCGGAGCTAATCATCACGGTACGGGGAACGGGCTACACCTCCCAGCGGCTAGCGGACTTAACCGAGATGGCTGGTGCTTAGCCTTCCCGGTTTTCGGGATGGTCTAGTGATTGCTGCGGCGGTTATTCCTGCACCGTAATCACTTCCAGGGACTCGATCGCGCCCGTCTCATCCACCTCCCACACCTCATAATTGCCGGCCACATCCCCCCACTGATTCAGATCCAGGCTACTGCTGGCTCCTTGGTAATCCAAGTCGGTCCCCGCAGCGGCGAGATCTAAAGCATCGCAGAGATCGGCGATCGGTTCACCGGGGGCATTGGCCACCGTCGCCAGGTGGGTTTTGAGGGCTTCGGGGTCAAGGCCCGTGCCTGCGCCACCGCTAAATTGGGCGGCCAGGGCCAGGAGCACCACCGCATCGTAGGTGTTGGGGTCATACACCTGGGGATCCCGATCGAATCGGTCCCGATAGGCCGTCAGAAACGCCTCCAACCCCGGTCCTCCCGACTGGGCTGCCGTGCCGATCGCCCCTGCAATCAAGTACTCCCCGGCAGTATTTTGGCCCACGAGCGCCGCAATCTCATTACTCTTCATGCCATCC
>JAYKIB010000309.1:0-13829 GCA_035285005.1 Prochlorothrix sp. | reverse complement strand
GACTTTTTGACTGAGGCTTGTCGTTCCCATCGTTTCAATCTGACTCCCCCTTCTCTTCTTCCTTCTTCTGAGTCTCTACCTCTAGCCTGAAACCCGCATTCTCTCGTGACCCCCTGAATGGTTACATAGCAATGACGATCGAGGGTCTCAGCCACCGAATCAGAGGCCTGATTTCCAATTTGATCGCGTCGCTTTTCTGGTGATGACGAGTGGATATACCGTTAGTCAGCCTGATTTATTTATTGCGGCGACGGCAGCCGTCCACAATCTGACCGTGGCGACCCGGAATGTTTCGGATTTTGAGCGATCGGGTGTGCTGGTTTTTAATCCTTTTCTTGTTGCAGGTCGTGGACAGGAGGAGGGATGAGCGATCGTGTTCGTCCTACACCGTTTTGTAGACAACGGCTCCATCATGGAGACGGTTATCAACTGTGACGAGGCCATTTTTGGCAAAACGATCGAGGATTTCTTTCACTTCTTCCATATCGGCTCCTGTTTCTAGGACACAATCGCTGAGGGTGGCCCCTCGGTATTCTTTACATACTCTGAGGAGCCGGTGTTGGAGTTTGCGGCTGGGAAGTCCAGGTTTACCGCCGTTATAGCGCCGATCGAAGTCTTCGTCGGAGGTGAGGAGAAGACCGATAAAGTCGAAAATGGCAAGAAGCGCGGGAATGAAGCTCCAACAAAAGAGAAGTTACAGGATCGCGAGGACGGATTGACCGAGATAGAAGTGGTGAGCGCCAAACCAACCGAAGAAGAAGGCGAGGAGAATGGCGACGACTTTGTTACGCATGGTGGAGAATTAATTGATTTGTGTAGGGTAATGGGAAGACAGTTGCATGAAGGCTTCTTGGATCAGGGGTAGTGCCCATTGGGGGCAAGGATGAACGCGGGGCTGTGCTGTTTGCCGAGGTTTTTTGGGAAGATTGAGAAGTTCTTTGGCATGGGCAATCCAACAGGTTTTTACTGTTTTGCCATGTGTTTGTTTGATGTAGTGCTGAATCGCTTGATAAGTTGGCATTGAAATCCTTGACTATTCTAGAGTTTTGGAACCTGAAGCACAGGTTTGTGAGCTTCCTAACAAAATTGGAGGATCTGGTGCCTCCGAGGAAGGACGATTAGACTCACATAAAATTGCTACTGTTGTTTTATATCCTCCTGTATTTCCCTCTACTTCAACAAGAGCAACACTCCCCGTAAAGCCTTTGAGAGTCGAATTTTTAGGCGTTGCTGTTGAAATTACCTGGTCATCACTGAGAATTTCTATCTCATAAATATAGTTTGTGGTTTCACTTTGAATCCCTAGGCCCAGAGTGCCGATATCGTCCGTAAATCTAGAACGTTCTAGATAATATGCTTGTTGCCCCCGATTCATAGAACCTACATATTGCTTGCCTTCCGACTCTCGTGCTTCATTGGCTTGGTTAAGAAATGAGGGCAGGGCTATCGCAATCAGTATTGGAAGACTGACAATAGATGTACTGATGATGAACAGGAACTTAACAGCATTTGAGCTAGATCTTGCACCTGCATAGTCTCCATAATGATATTTTGAGGAGACCTGGTTCGAGATCACGAGCGCAGCAATGCCCAGGGGAAAAAAGAAAAAGATAGAGGCAATAGCCAGCCCAAGACGGGAAGGTGGCATCGGTGGCTTTCTGGGCTTGGCCGTGGAGCTAGATCGAGATGCTGGAGGTCGGGGGGATATTGGGGGGGGAGAAACTGGTAAGGGTGGGGGTAAGTCCTTACTAGATTGGGAAATAGGTGGAGGTTGATCTAGAAGACTATTCACAGTAACTTCAGTATTATTAGTTACAGTGTCCGCATGATTAGTCTCATCGTCTTCAAGATAAAAGTCATCGAAACCACCAGTCGAATCCAGATTGAGACTAATCGTCTCATTCCACACAGGCATTACGTCATCTGTTTTTTGTCCATACACGATAACTTCACTAAGATCTACAATTTCTAGTTTGATAAATTGTTTCTGAAGAAATTCGATCGCGTGTCTCTGCTGCTTATCAATCTTTTCACCAATAAGCAGTATACGCAGCGTTGAGCCTTGGCGATCGCACTTCGCAACCGTCACTCCTCCTTTCACAAAAGCTTTGTCAAGTAATTTGACTATAGCACTTGGTTCACCTAGTTTTGCCAATTCATATACAGAGGGACTAGTCATTTTAATTTAATTCTAAAGGTTGCTAGAGGTTTCAGATTAAAGTTCTAACGCACAGTTGGCTTGGTTTCTAAGATAGAAACTATAGACTTCCTAAATGAATTTAGCAGTATGATCCAGAGTACCATACCCGCAACACCAGTTATGATATTTAAACCCGGAATTAGGTAAGTACAAGTTGTTATACAGTACCAAAGAGCTAGTGGCTCCTGTACCTTAATGTTGCGAATTTTATGTAGTTTAGCATACTGATTTATCTCTTTAGCCAGACCATAGATAGCTATAAATTGCCAATAAAGACCATATAAAGGAATAAAGGTAAAACCAACTGCTTTTGCTGGTGTTGTTCTAGAACGCCGAGTATAAATAACCTCCCAACATTGAAATATCAAAAAATATCCAAACACCGTTCCAGCTACAGACATCAGAGATGCAAAAGCAAGCCCTAGAACAAGACTAATTTCCTCTGAGAAATAGGTTGCAAGCTCTGCATCAGTGACTCCCACCATAAATGAGCTAACTATGAGTGTTGCAGGAGCAACGATTGCCAGGGTTATCCAATAGGCTTTAAACCATGTGTTAATTCTGCCGATTTTGACCCAAGGCTGCTCTAAATTAGAGGAATTTAGAAATTCTGGCTTAAAACTAGGAGAAATCCTAGGTAATGGAGGCTTATCATACTTCTCTAGAAAGTCCTGGAGTTCAGTTTTTTCGATCGGCTGCCACTCAGCCATCCCCTTTTGCCAAACCAGGGTTCCATGAGTCACACGTCCCTGTATGACCAATTCCTGCAACTCCTCTAGTCCTACCGGACCTTGGCGCTCATCATTTTCAGAAAAATACCACATTATCGCAGCCCTTCGCCATCTTTTCAGCACAAAAGGAGAATTTTATCGACAAGAAGCAAAAGCAAGTCAGAAAAAGCGTTGCTTGCTATGAGCAGTTTAGTCCAGAATATGAAATTTTGCACAGTCCCCATCTTAAAAAAATCAGATTAATCCCTTACCCCAGAACCAAGAGCCTCTAGTACATCCAGGCTGATGAGACTGCTACCTCAGTAACCCCGTCCGCCAATCCATCGAAACCACCCTCCTGCTCCCGATCGCCCTCACTCACCCCCCACCTTACTGCAACTGCTACTGCACGAAATTGAAGCAACCCCTCGGGAATAGTTGGACCGACCTATAGGAGATCGCCCACGCAGAAATCAGGGTTTGGGGTAGGCGGCGAAGCCGCCTACCCCAATTCATTGAGGTGCCCGTCAGCAACTCCGGAAAAGGCACCTCGAAAAATCAAAGCCCTTGCCCAGTGACCCACGTAAAAATAAGGGTTGTGGCGTGCGGCGAAGCCGCGCAACCCAATTAATCGAAGTGCTCGTCAGCAACTCCGGAAAGTGTGAGGGTCACCTCGATTCATTGAGGTGACCTGACATCTGTGCTAGAGCCAGGGCCGAACCTGTGGGAAGGTGAGACAGAAGACACATTGACACAAACTCACCCCCTGAACACCATGACGACCACTGCACCGCCCCGCAAACTGGGGGTTATTTCCCTCGCTGCCCTACTGGTGGCGGCCCACTATGGCTTGGGCTTCCTGCTCGGGACCGGCGAACAGGTGGCCGATCGCGGCATCATCGGCACCCTCTACGCCGTCAGTATCGCCCTCGGTACCCTTCTTCTGCTCATCGCCCTGGCCCGGTTTTACTGGCATCGCCACGAGCAAATTTGGACCCTCCTGGGTAATCAATATGGCGAAGGGGTGCGCTTTGGTGTAGGGGTACTGTCCTGGGCCAGCCTGATTGGTATTGGCGCAGTCCAAATTATTGGGGGCGCTGCGACCCTCAGCGTGATTGGCCTGCCCACCGTGCCCGTGATGGTGGGACTCGCGATCGCCTTTGTCATCATCGCCCAACTGCCGATCGAGCGGGCAAGTTGGATCTTACGGGGCCTATTGCTGCTAAATATCCTGATTTTGGTCTATGGCCTCATCCAGCTTCAGGGATTACCGGTTTATGGTCGATCGTTACTGGAATTTCCCCAATCCTGGGATCAGCAACCCCTGGGCTACTCCGCCGGTATTACCACCTCAACCCTGCTCCTGGTCCAGGTGGACATGAAATATCAGCAGTTTTTAGTGCAGGCCCGCAGCCTCAAGACCCTCTATCTTGGGTGTGGCTTAGCGGGGGTGATTTTGCTAGTGATGGCCTTTATTCCCGCCGCTTTAGTGCAGGTGGCGGAAAAAGCTGATATTTTACCGCCCAACCTTGCCAGTAAAGCCGTCATTCCCCAGGTTCTACTATGGCTGGGCCACAGTTACCCCGGCCTAGGTCTGCTGTTTGTGCTGTCCCTAGTGATCCCAGCCCTGGGGTTGGGCAGTAGCATTTTGCGAGTCCAGGCCAAGACGGTGTTTGACTTGGGGCTGGTGAGTGCGAACCCGGTAACACGGTTGGCCGTACCAGCATTGAACGGAGCATTGGCCCTGGCGATCGCCCTCCAGGGGGGCAGCATTATCGGCTTGATTGCCTCGTTCTATGCGGCCTATGCCTCAGCAGTATGGGTCCCCTTTGGCGGCTATATTCTCCAGGAAACCCAGGGTTGGACTCTCTCCAAGCTAGGGGCTAACGTTTCCCTGGGGCTAGGAAGCTTGGGCGGATTTGCAACCCTGTTTTTAACCCTAGTCAAGCCGGAGTTGATTCTCTGGGACAGTGCTGAGTTGATGATTCTGGCCTGTGGTTTCAGTTTTGGATTGGTGGGCTTGGGGCTGGGGCAAGGAATCGATCGGGTTCGATCGGCCCAACCCCAACTGTCGGAGTAGGGAGAGCGGCGATCCCGTCGCCCAGAACCCGTGCCCAGAACCCGTGCCCAGAACCCGTGCTAAGAACCCGTGCTAAGAACCCGTTGCTCAGAACCCCGCACCCTCGGGTGTGGGGCCTGGGTGACTAACACAGAATTCTGCATTGGGCGCGAAAACCGCGCCCCCACCAGACGCTTGGGATCGTCGTAGGAGTCAGAAAACCTGATCTGTCCTCTGTGCCTTGGGTTGCCCCACTTGTGTCAGTCAATCAGGCGGGCACCTCGAAAAATCAAAGCCCTTGCCCAGTGACCCACGTAAGAATAAGGGGTGTGGCGGGCGGCGAAGCCGCGCAACCTAATTAATCGAGGTGACCAGGTGTGGGGCTAGAACCGTCGCAAAACCTCATCGCAAAATCTCATCGATCGTCGCCACCACGGCTGCCCCGATCGCGCCGTAGTCGTAGCCTCCCTCCAGGCCCAGCACAATGCGGGAGGTAATCCCCAAACAATCTCCCATCAGAGTACCAAAATCCTCGGGCTGTAGGGAGAGTTGGGCTAACTGATCAGCATAGGTGGCATCATAGCCCGCACTAATAATCAAAAGGTCTGGATTAAAGGCCTGAATGAATGGAATCACACGATTCTCAAATTGGGGCTGGTACTCTTGCAGTGTTGTTCCCGCAGGGAGGGGAATATTGAGCACATTGCCATGCTCCCCCTGTTCCGTAGCGCTACCGGTACCAGGATAATAGGGGAACTGGTGCAGGGAAGTGTAGGCGATGCGGGGGTCGGTGCTAACCATGGCTTGGGTGCCGTTGCCGTGGTGAACGTCCCAGTCGAGGATGGCCACACGATCGACTTTGGGGTGGGTGAGGGCATGGTAGGCGGCGAGGGCGGCATTGGAGAAAATACAAAAGCCCATGCCATAGTTCGGAGTTGCATGGTGACCAGGAGGGCGTGATAGGACAAAGGCGGGGGAATTCTGCTCTAAAACTGTGTTGACACCATCCATCCAAGCATTAACAGCCAGTAACGCCACAGCATAGCTGCGCGAACAAATATAGGTGTCTTGGTCGATAGCGCCCCCCCCTTGCTGGGCAAGGGACTCCACAGCGGCCACATAGTCGGGGTTGTGGTACTGGCGGATCAGAGGGAGGGGCGATCGATCGGCGGGTTCGGTGGGGGTACGCCAGTGGAGTCGATCGGCCCAGGGGGCGGCGGTGAGGGCGTTGACGATGGCGGTGAGGCGACCGGGATTCTCGGGGTGGTAGGTTCCGGGATCGTGGTCCAGGAATTGATCGGAGTAGAAAAGGGGAAGGGTTTGCATGGTGGCGCGAACTGGAGGGCGTGATGTCAAAATCACCGGGCTTCCCTGCTGTGTGCTCTAACCCTGAAGCGTGGCGGGGAAGCTAAGGGTGCGGGGGATTAGGCAGGGTGGTAGGTGCCTTCTCCGATATAGTGGGCGAAAACTTCGCCGAAGTTGTGGCGGGTGTAGGTTTTATGGCTACTTTCGAGCCAGTCAAAGACGTATTGGTTGATATTTTTAAACTGTTCGTCCAGGTTGACGGGGGTGCGCTGGACCTGGCTGAGGAGCGTCTGGGCGGTGGTGAGACTGGTTTGGGTATGGCTATGGTGGAGGGCGTTATGGTGCTGGATAGAGGCGACTTTGAGGAGCGCTTTATAGAGTTTTTTCAGTTCAGGCAGGAAGTTCTTGGCCACGTCGATCGAGTAGTCTTGGGTGCCGAGTTTGAATTTAATTTCGATGTCTAAATCGACGGTTCCAGCGGTTTCAAGGCGAACGTTGGAGAAGTGGTGGTGGGCGTAGGTGTGGCGTTTGAGGGTGCGTCGTTTGCTGACGGCGGAGGTGCCGTCGAGGTGAATGAGGGCAAGGTCGGTGAAGCAGTACTCGTCGGTTTTGGATTTAATCAGAAAATAAATTTTCTCGTTGTCTTCATGGAAGACATAATCATCGGCATCCACCTTGTCGTAGTCGGCGGGTTGGATGACGGAGCCAATGTCACTGAGACCTAAAACATCGGCGGCCATATTTTTGAACATGGGAGGTTCCTCGGGTTGGGGAGACGGGTCACCGCTAGGATAGCCCAGGACTGGGGCAATGCGGTCAGACCTAGGGAGCCTCACGCCATAACCCATGCAAGCCTCAACGTGAGGGGGGCGGCGAAGCCGTCTCAAGCTGTCTCACCCCATTAATCGCGCCCATCCTAATCGCGCCCCGGTCTCTTGTAACGTTTGGTAAAGCAAGGTTCTTTTAAATCCCCCCATTCGCTATATTGAATTCAGAAGCAATTGAGCCTTCCCCCTAGAACTTCAAGCCCTTAGAACTCAGTCTTTTGAATGTTGTTTCTGGGTTTCTCACATTGTTTCTGGCCGTTCGTTAAGTGAGGAAAACAACTGCTTAACTCTGTTTCATTCCATCTGAGTGTAGCAGCGGCCAAGGTCGGAATCGACACACCTCGCCTCTAACCCAAGGGAGCTACAACCTACCCAGTGGTTACACTTCAAAGAACCTTTTAGGTTGTCTCTAGATAGGCTTAATATCACAGCGGGAGTCCCTCGATACACACCTGGCCCTTGCTAGCTCCTAAGTCCTATCCCATTCCAAAAATCTTGAATTAGGTCGATTTTGCGTTGCGCCATCCCTGGCTTTTGGGGGTGGCGCAGTTGCATTTTAAAGCGTTACAATAGGGTCTCTTTCAGTCGGGCACCTCGGAAACATCCCAGTTCTCGCGCTGTGACCCACCCAAGGATTAGGGATGGGGTGGGCTGGGCAAAGATGGGGTGGGCTGAGTGAAAATAGGGTGGGCTGGGCGAAAATAGGGTGAGCTTCGACTTCGCTCAGCCCACCCCAATTAACCGAGATGCCCTAGGGGCTGTCATCATTTAATCCCAGGGTGCCCTCAGAGGATGTTTGGGAACCTAAGAGAATCCCTCCCTAACCTCCCTTGACAAGGGGACTGTCTTTTCTTCCCCCTTCAAAAGGGGGACTGAGGGGGATTCTACAAGGGCCGTAGGCCCTTGGCCACAGTTTCCAAACATCCTCTCAGAATCCGGGACACAGTCCCTAGGACATCAAACTGGGGCGGGCGTGTAACTCTGAGAGCACTCTGAGAGCACAAGGTTTCTATCATTCATTGATGACACACCCTAGGGCACCTCGATTAATTGGGTTGCGCGGCTTCGCCGCGCAACCCAACCCTGATTCTGCCGTGGGTACTGCGGTGAGAGTCTGTATTAGTCGAGGTGCCCCCTAGGGTCTCGTTCGGTCTTCCAATTCGGTATTGAGGGGAAACTGACTATGGCTATTATTGCCCTAAAAGCGTGGTACTTACGGGAATATGAACCAATGCGGGAACTGGAAAAACGGCCCCACGACCTGCGTTTAAATAAAAATAGCCTGCTGAAGTCGGGCCTCCGGGTGGACTTTCTAGACGACGTGGAAGCCGTGAAGCAGTCCGATTGGTTCCAACACTACCTGGAAGGCGAGGTGGTGGAATTTTACATCGAAGGGAGCGGGGGCTACGCGATCGCCAACATCGACCTGATGAGCCAGGAGATCTACTTCACCAAACGCGAGGTGATGACCCACCTGGATCCGGTGATTTTCTTTTCCTACCAAACCGAGTTCCCCGACTCCAGCGCCCTGATCCGCGAAGCCTTGCAAGCCTGCCTGGACACCCTCAACCCCCGATCGCGCCTCCCCTTGACAATCGAGGAGTCTAACCGCCTGAGCGACAGTCCCCTGCGCCTCCAGAGTACCCTCATGCGGAAACTGCGCCGATCGCTCCTGTTCATCGCCGATGGCACCCCCCTGGTCAGTCTTCCGGGGGAAACCCAACCCCAACTTGTACCCAGTCCCAAGGTCTGCGTGGAGGTGGGCTATGCCTTGCAGTGCAAGCGATCGGAGCAGGTATTTGTGGCCCAACTGGAACGATCGGACCTGCCGGGACAATTTCCCTTTGATGTGCCCACATCCCAAAGATTTCCCTTCACCACAGCGGCGAACCTTCACAAAACCCTACTCCCCAGCCTGGAGATTCAGCTCCAACGTTTCCGCTTGCTCTAGGGCGATCGCCAAAAATCCGCCACCCCATAGCCCAACTCCGACAGCATGCGGCGCAACAGCGGCAAACTCAAGCCAATCACATTGGTGTGGCAACCCTCCAGCCGATCGACCAATACCCCCCCTCGGCCTTCCAAGGCAAAGCACCCCGCACAGTTGAGCGGCTCCCCGGTGGCCACATAGGCCCGAATTTCCGCATCCGTTGCATTGGCAAAATGAACCTGGGTCACCGCATTGTGAACGATCGATCGGCCCTGGCCCAAATCCACTAGGGCATGACCCGTATACAGCTCGCCCACCTTACCCCGCATCTGGAACCAGCGCTGCACCGCCTCTTCTGCATCGGCAGGCTTACCATGGATCTCCCCATCGATCGCCAAGACCGAATCACATCCCAAAACTAGGGCCTGGGTTTGGCCCCGATCGCGGTAATCCTGGACCACGGCGTTCGCCTTATGCTTGGCGAGGGACTGGACCAACTCGCTGGGTAAGTGGCTTTGGATTTGGTCTTCGTCAAAATAACTGGGTTGGACGATCGGCTCGATGCCGGCCAACTGCAACAGGCGACGACGAGCGGGGGAAGCCGAAGCCAGCACAAAAGGGGGAAGAGGAGTGGAGTCAGCCATGGCGAATGCGTGGGAATTGGGTGGGAATTATGTGGAAATTGAATAGAAGTTGCGTGAAAGCTGCGTGAAAGCTGCATACAAGTTGAACGGCTTCGCCGTTCAACCTAACCGGGCACCTCGATTCATTGTGGCGTGCGTAGCATTATGGCGTGCATAGCATTGTGGCGTGCGTAGCCATAAATGCCGTGCGTGACCCTGGCATCGGTGACCCTAAAACCCCTGCCAAGCCCATGCAGGCCACCCTACCAAGACGGAGAGGCCAGATTCACCGTAAAGGTGAAGGTCACCTCAATCCGCATCGGCCCGCGTGGTCACCCCCACCCCTTGATCCGATCGATCGTGGCTAAACATTTGGGAATGGGGCTGCCAATTTTGGGCGCTGAGACTCCCGGTGCCCAGGGCTTGGCTAGCGGAGGACAGGGGCTGGGATGGGGGGGTGGGGGCTGGGCGAGGGGCGGCAGTAGGCGCAAGCGGGGGCGGCGACGCGGGCACAGGGGCGAGGGCTGTGTCCGTGGGGGGGTAGTCCGGGGCGGGAATGGTAGTCGAACGAATCGTATCAGCGCGGGGAGCCCCAGGACTGGAGGAACTCAGGGACGGGGTGGCAGGGGAGGCCGCAGCGGAATCGATCGAGGACTGCGACACCGGCTGAGACGCAGACTGCGGCGCAGACTGCGACCTTGAAGACTCCGCTGGGGCAGCCGGCTGGGACCGCGCAGGGCGGGTCGTTGACGTCTGGCCCGCCGCTTCCGCACTGGGAACCCGATCGACCCGGGGCCGATCGGCACTGGTCTGTTCTCCACCTTGGTTGGCTCGTTGGGCAATGCGATTAGTCTCGGGGTTGGGGACGGGGACCACTGGATCGTCAAGGGCCACAAATTCCAACGGAATCGGTTCCGCTTCTGCGGTCGGTGTCACGGGCACGCCACGCCGATAAAATAACCAGCCCAAAAACAGCACCTCATGGACCAGGACCGAAGCCGTCAGCAAGAGAGGAATAAAGCGGGCGCGATCGTAACGATGTCGCAGGTCCGCCAGGTCAAGGGGAGACTCGGGAGGCAACGATCGAGACATGGCATCGGGACACGAATGAGGGGTTGGACGTGAGAACTGGGAACTGGGGCCTGGGAACTGGGAACTGGAGAACCTAGACCGGAGAGCCTGGGCCTCGGGCAACTCGTCCATTAAACATGGGGTACCTCGATTCATTGTGGCCGGCGGCTGCGCCGCACGCCACAACCCTGATTCTGCCATAGACACCGGAGTAAAAATTTGAATTTTTCGAGGTGTCCAACCCTTACAAGCTAATATCCAACGTATCCCGGCGGGGTTTGGGCGTCCAAATCTCTGTCCCCAGTTCCTCCGAACCTTCCCCACGCCAAACGCCCTGGATCGTACCGTCGGGCATCAACGCATAGATGCCATCCCCCGCAAAGTCTCCCGTGTAGGACACATATAGCTTTTGGTCCTTCGTCACCCGCACCACGCCGGTATAAATCCCCGAACTAATCGTCCACACCACCTGTAAACTGCGATCGTCGCCCCGTTCCTCCAACACACAATAGCCGCCATATTCCGAACCATCGGCATTCATGCCCATCACAATGTATTCCTGGGCCAGAGCTTTGAAATCGGTGATGGGCGCACTTTGCTGACGAATTTTGCCAATCAGGCCCGTGACCTCAGGGGGTTGTTCAGCAGTCTCTGTAATACAATCCCGCTCCGACACGGATCCATCCATCTGGACGGTCTGGCAAAGGCGCGCATTATCCAGCAGGGCCTCTTCCAGAAACGCATTGCTGAGACTGGCATCGTAGAGGTTCGTTTCCGACAGATCCGCCTCGTAAAGGAAGACATTATCCAACGAAGCTCCCAGCAGATTGGCACTATAGAGACTGGCATCCTGCAAATAGGCTCCCCCCAAGTCAGCGCCACTGAGATCCGCTCGATCGAGAATCGTCCCCAGCATCTGCGCTCCTCCCAGCAAGCCGCTACTGAGCTGGGCACCCGTTAAATTGGCATTGGTGAGGTCCGCAATCCGTAAATCAGCATCCCGGAGATCCGCCCCGTTCAACAACGCATTTTCCAGATAAGCGCCCCGAAGATTGGCTCGCCGCAAATCAGCTCCGGCCAGATTCTCTAAACTAAGGTTTAATTCCGCTAGGTTTGCAGATTGAAGATCGGCCCCATCGAGGGGAATAAAGGGGTTTTCTCCACGAATCAGGGCATTTTCCATCAGAAACTGCACCAGCAAGCCTTTACGCCGTCCATCCAGTTCTCGCAGAGTGGTTAGGGTGCGGGACCGAATAATGGCCACTTCCACACCACTGAGGGCCAAGTCTGACTTCCCCGTAAAGGTGGCGCCTCCCTCGTCTTCTGCCAAGACTGCGCTGTTGTCGTTATCCTCCAGCATCTTGGTCACGCGATCGAAATACTGATTGAGGGCCTGCTGTTGGTAGCGATCGGTGGCGATCGATCGTTCCAGCTTCCGATCTTCCTCAGCCTGTCGTTCCTGCTCTTCCCCCAATTTGGCCTCAAAATAGACGGCCCCAACCCCAACCAGCACCGGGAAAATCAACAGCTCCATCCACTCCCACAACGATCGATCCTGAAACCCCGTCACATGCCAAATCTTACGGAATAGGGAGCGGCGAATATGTTGCTGTGCCATGGATCTTAGCCTCCGAATATTAGGAGGGCACCTCGATTAGTGCAGATTCTCACCGCAGTACCCACGGCAGGATCAAGGTTGGGTTGCGCGGCTTTACCGCGCAACCCAATTAATCGAGGCACCCAGGACAGGGTACCCCAAGGAGTGGGAGGGGGCCAAAACTCCCTAGCTGCCCTGGGCATGGGTCCATACTCCGACTGGTCCCTCGCCACTGGGCGGCTGCCATGCCCTTGCCATACCCTGCAATTTACACTGACACTGACAGAACACACGGAAGAATCCAGGTCAGGTTGGGCAGCACAGTCGATCGAGAACCCCAGGGCCACCCTAGAGCAGAGAAGCCTGAGGCCAAGGGCTCTCCCCTGCTCAGGAGAGCAGGGTCCAGACTGGTCCGGAACCGATTGGCAGCGATCATCAAAAGCCCCTACCCTAGCTCCCATGGGTTGTCTTCGTCCCCCAATAATGAATAGAATATGAATCGAACCCCTATGAGCCTGTTCCATGTCCCCCTCCCCTGCCCCATCCATGGCTGAGAATCCGCGTTCCCAGCCGGAGGACACCGCATCCCGATCGTCCGAAGCGCAATCCTCTGAGTCGGCATGGCAGGTGTTCGGCTCCACTTTTTTAACCATTCTGTTGGCGGAGCTGGGCGACAAGACCCAACTCACCACCCTATTGATGAGTGCCGAGTCCCAGAAACCGTGGATTGTCTTTCTCGGGGCCGGTTCAGCTCTCATCCTCACCAGTTTATTGGGGGTCCTGCTGGGGCGCTGGCTTGCCAACCAGTTACAGCCCCGCACCCTCAACGTCCTCGCGGGTCTAGTGTTGCTGACTATTGCGGCCACGCTATTTGTGGATGTGGTGCCGACCCTACTCTAGGGGGCACCACAATGAATCGAGGTGCCCAAGAATTTATTAGATGTGTTGAGATGCCCCTTACCTGGATTGAATTGTTATGGACTGGAACCTATTGGTCCTGAGTTTTGTGGCCGTGTTTCTCTCGGAGCTGGGCGACAAGAGCCAGGTCGCAGCGATCGCCCTCGGTGGCACCTCAAAACATCCCCAAGCCGTCTTTTTGGGAACCGCCGGAGCCTTACTGCTCACTTCGTTTCTCGGGGTTTTCCTGGGGGCTACAACCGCCAACTTCTTCCCGACGCAGTGGGTCAAATTACTCGCGGCGATCGGATTTTTAGTGATGGGTATTCGTCTCCTGGTGAGCGACCCCGCCGAGGACGATTAATCGTGTCCGGGCTTCTCGGGTAGCGAAAGCGAACCGTGCAGACTGTACAGGGCACCTCGAAAAATCACAGTTTTCGTCCAGTGACCCACGCAAGAATCAGGGTTGGGTTGGGCGGCTTCGCCGCCCAACCCAATTAATCGAGGTGCCCTACAGCTTGTCCCAATTTTCGAGAGATGGTCCACGCCAGCATCTCAGTTTAGGATGGGGTTTAGGATGGGCTTCGACTCCGCTCAGCCCCATGAATCG
>JAYKIB010000308.1:0-6726 GCA_035285005.1 Prochlorothrix sp. | reverse complement strand
GCCGCCCAACCCAATTAATCGAGGTGTCCTCTAAGAAGAGAGTCCCAAAACCGTGTTTTCCGGCAAAGACTAGGGTGTTTCCGCATCTAAACGAGCGAGTAATTCCGCAAGACGGGCTTCAGCAGCTTCAGCCCGTTCCCGCTCTGCGGCAGCCTGTTGCTGGGCAGCTTCAGCCCGTTCCCGCTCTGCGGCAGCCTGAGCTTGGGTCACCCGTAGTTGTTCCGCTAAACCTCGGGAATCCAGCAGCTTTTCCCCATTATCACGCCGATAAAGTCCTAGGCGGCGATTTTCTGGCTTCAAATCCAGGTTTAAGACCTGGGAGTAGCCATCAGCGATCGGGACGTAACTTTCTTCCCTGAGCCGATAGCCCTGTAACTGCTCGGGGAGCCACTCCGCCATCGGATCAAAGAGCCAATATTCCTCCACGCCGAGCTTTTCATAAAGCTCTTTTTTTGTGGTTTGGTCTTCCCGGCGGGTACTGGCCGAAGTAATCTCAAAAATTACGCTGGGAACAGCCCCTTCTTCCCAAATTTTGTAATTATCTCGCCCCCCAGGAGCAACGCCAAAAATCACGGCAGTGTCTAGAGCGAATCGCAACCGGGGAAAGTTAGGGGCATAGTAGACAAACTGATTGGCCAGGAGAATCGGCGATCGATCGCTAAAGCACTGCTGGAGATACTGCTCCAACATGGCAATTAGGGCAAAGATCACCTGGATATGATTGTAGGTTTCAGCCAAAGGTTTACCGTCCCGGGTGGGATAAACAACATCAGCGCCATGGCTGTGGAAGGCTGGCAAGGAAGGGGAAAAAGGGGGCGAAGAGACGGGAGGAGGGGACATGGGCGTGAAGGGACTGAACGGGGTCTATGGAAATTATAAGGGACACGTTAGGGCAACCGCTCTGATGCCAAGGACTGGGGCTTAGGGCTGGGCTGGGGAAATCAAGCCCCCGATCGGCACTTCGACTCCTGACAACAGAGAACGCACGCCAGTGAACGCGCGATCGCGGCGACCGCCAAACCATAGAAACGATCTAAACAGGGCTACACTTCAGCAGTGCGAGCTCAACGTCAGGCCGGTTCAGGGGCGCTTCCTTTGTATACTAGGGTACGCCCCACGCCCCCTGTGAGACTGCACCGTGACAGATTCCCCGATCGATCGCCCGAAGCCCAGCATACCGGGTTGGAGTTGGGTTGTACTCTGGACCATTTTGGGAGCAAGCTTACGATTCTGGAATCTTGGGGACAAGGTTCCCTGGCCCGATGAGTGGAGTAGCATTTTATTTAGCATCGGCAGAGGATACAGCGAAATCCCCCTTAATACGGTTTTTAGCCTAGACACACTTCTGCATCCTCTCCATACACCGCTATCCTGGCAACCCGATCAAGTTCTGACTCGGTTACAGACCGAAAGTAACCATCCTCCACTTTTTTTCCTCATAATTCATCTGTGGCTGCATTACTTTACACAGCTCTGGCCCGATTCCACAGATGATCTCCTAATTGTGGGAACTCGCGCCTTCAGTGCAGCACTGGGAACCCTCACGATTCCCCTCAGCTTTGGCGTTGCCCACTCCCTGGGACGATCGCATCCCTATCGATCGATATTTGCCCATTTTTCCGCTCTCCTCATGGCAATTTCTCCCTTTGGGGTTTACCTTGCCCAGGAAGCCCGACATTACACTCTCACCCTACTGTGGATCCTAGTTTTAATCTATTTCTTGGGACTGGCTGTGCGATCGTTACAAACCCATCGGCCCCTGTCCCACGTCCAGATTGGTCTCTGGATTGGTCTCAATGGACTGGCGATCGGGACTCACTTTTTCTATGGGGTGGCCCTGGTCGGGGGGGGCGTAGCCCTACTGCTCAGCCTGGGGATGGGAGACAATCCCGAATACAGTACTCCGCCAGCCACCAAGCCTGAGCAACAGCCAAAACGATGGCAAGTCTGGCGATCGCGGGTGGGACTGCGGCTGTATGCGGCGGGGCTGGGCACTGCGGTGGGGGGCGGGCTGTGGCTGACCCAGTGGCCACGGCAGGAAGATGCAGGATTAACCCAATGGCTGGCCCGATCGAGTTGGACAGAGCTAGAAACCTGGGGCGATCGACTGGGGTGGTTACTCGAACCGGTGGGACGGATCCTGGGGTGGATCCTAACGATGGTGATGGGGGCACCATTGGAAGGAAATCTCTCGATCGGGGGTTTAGGAATTACGATCGGGTTAATTCTGGCAGGTCTAGCAGCCTTAGTCTGGATATTGCGGCTAGCTGCTCCCCAGCGTCGTCATGCAACAGTTCCGAGCTTACTCCTCACTACAGTACTCGCCAACAGTGCCGTGTTTTTCTTGCTTGTCTACGGTCGAGGACTGGATCTAACCCTGGCACCCCGGTACCAGTTTGTCTCATTACCCGCAGTTATCTTATTTTTAGCCTGGAATTTTGCAGTGGTTTGGGAAGATTCTCATAATCCAATGCAAAACCCCAGACAACAGCCCAATCAGGATGCTAGGCCAGACTTTAAGCAAAAACTTAGGTCAGACTTCAGACTAGACTCTCGGCAAATCCCCAGGCAAGCTCCCAGGCAAGCTCCTCGGCAAGACTCCCGGCAAAATCCTCAGCAAAACTTTAGGCAAAGTTCTGGGCAAGACCCTCAGCAAAGATTCAAGCAAGATCAGAGGTTAAACTGGCAACGATGGGCCGTGATGCTCGTCATCGGTCTGGGATGCTGGGGCAGTTGGAGCGTGGTCCACAATCAGCTATATCAAAAACCCGATCAGGCCGATATCATGATCGATCGTTTCCAAACAGTGTGGCGGCAAGACCTGACACCAGAACAGCAGGAAGCCCCCTTTCTCTTAGCATTCCTGCACCAAAGCACCGGGGAAACAGGAAAGCTCCTGAGTTTAGCCTGGGAAATGCAGCAGCACTCCCCCTCCCTGGCAAACCCTGATCCATCCCAGCCCCTCCCCGCCACGCCCCAGTTTTTCCTCGCCCATTGGCAGAACGATCGGAGTGAGGGTAGTCAGGCCCTGTACCAGTTGCTGCAAACCACCCCTCGCCCCCTGTCCCTCTGGGTCGTCAACTTCTCCGCTGCGCCCCAGGATGTGGCTCCCTTTGGCTGCGATTTCAGCACCGATCGGCACCCGCAAGCCCTCGGTTACTGGTCCCGACTCTATTACTGTCCGGATTCCGACCCGGTTTCGCCCGCTCACACCTCAGACAGCCCCGCTACATCGCCCGTCGCCCTATGATTCAGCCCGCTTTCTCCCTGGACCCCAACCCTGACAGCTCTCAGCAGCTCACCCCAAACCTGGTCCCCCCGATTGCGCCGACTCCAGCCTATTGGTTCATCCTCCAAGGAGCCGGATCCCAGCCCCTCCACACCTATCGATCGATCCTCAACCAACGCCAGCTCCTCATCCGCACGATCGCGGAGCTTCCCAGCAAAACCCCTGGGGAGATCCCGCAAGAAAGTGCCGTCATCAACCCAATCAAACCACGAACTGAAGTTCCCCAGGTAACATCCCTCGATGTTTTACCGATTCCCCAGGCGATCGATCGTGACACCCTCCAAAACAATTTAGATCTTGAAGTCCAACGTCTCCAATTTATGGGCTACTGGCAGGGGTGGCCTTGTTATGGCGCGGAAGTGGCCGCTGAGACGGCGGCCCCGGCAGGATGGGAGTGGCGACCGCTGCGCCAGGGGTACGATCGGCTTGGGGATGTGGGCTTTAGCCTAGGCGGACAAGCCGCACGACTGCTGGATTGGGACCGCAACCATCGATTTTGCGGCTGCTGTGGCCAAAGGACGACACAGTTAGCACGGGAACGGGCTAAAGTTTGCGAAAACTGCAACCTACGCTTTTACTCACCCATTTCTCCCGCCATGATTACCCTGGTTTATCGTCAAGATGCAGTGCTGCTCGCCCGAGCCCCCCGGTTTCCAGGACAGATGTACAGCGTCTTAGCAGGATTTGTGGAGGCGGGGGAGACCCTGGAGCAAACCGTAGTGCGGGAGGTGCAGGAAGAGGTGGGCCTACGGGTCAAGAATCTGCGCTACTTTGGATCCCAGCCCTGGCCCTTTCCCAATGCCCTGATGTTGGGATTTGTGGCGGAGTATGCCGGGGGCGAGATCCAAATAGATCCTGAAGAATTGGTGGATGCGGCCTGGTTTCACCGGGATAATTTACCTCAGCTTCCGCCGCGACCCAGCATTGCGCGACGGTTAATCGATTGGTTCGTGGCGCAACCCACCCCACCCCCAACCCTACCCCTTGCCTAGGGGCTGTCATCATTTAGCTCTGGCATGTCCTCAGGGCACCTCGATTAATCCGAATTTGTGGGAGACAGCCCACGCGAGAATCAGGGTTGGGTTGCGCAGCTTCGCCGCCCAACCCCATTAATCGAGGTGCCCTATGGGATCGCACCCACAAACATCCACAAACACCCACAAAGTGGGTGCGATCCCCAAACGATAACGGTGGATACACTTAAGCAACAGCGTACTAGGCTCTTTCCCCAACATCTTTCCCCAACATTTAGAGCATCTCAAACTCAATCAGCACGATAAGGAGCTAGACCGATCGAAACGATTTACGGCAAACTGACCGGCCTCAAACCCAGCCAACTTAAACAAATTCAGCGGCTTTACCACCAGCGGCTTCCCGGCGATCGCCTCACCACGTCGGAATTTGGCCAACGCCTTGCCGCCATCAGTACGGAGATTAAGCAGCCCCTCTCGGTGTACCTTAACCGGCGGGGACAGGTGCTCCGGGTGGGGGTGGGCACGCCTCGCCAGACCCAATTTTCCCCCTTGGAACTCCCCCGGTATGGGGCCGAGCGTCTGTGTGGCATCCGCTGCATCACCACGGATCTGAAGGCGAACCCTCCCGGCAAGGGAACCCTCACCGCCATGGCCCTGCAGCGGCTCGATGCACTGGTGTGCGTCGGATTATCGGGACAGGGCTTCACCCGACGGGGCGGGACCGCAGCGGGCTACGTGCGCCATGCCTATGTGGCCCATCTGTTGCCCCAGGTGGAGCAGGTCCAGGCAACCGATCCCTGGCGTGTATGGGCTCCGCTCAGTTTGGAAGATGTGGCCGAGCAGGACTTTCTCGATCTGGTGGAAGGGCTGGAGGAAGAGTTTCGGCGGGAAAGTGGGGCCCAGGCCGTGGATTTCAGCCACGATCGGGTGCTGATTGTGGGTTTAGAAACCGCAGACTGGCGCGGTCGGGCCTTTGAGCAGGGAGTCGCGGAGGTGGAACGTCTGGTGGAGTCCGCTGGCGGAGAGGTGCTGGAGGTGGTGCGACAGCGGCGCGATCGACCCCATCCCCAAACCGTGATCGGTGACGGCAAGGTGGAGGAGGTGGCCCTGTCGGCCCAGACCTTGGGAGCCAACTTGATTGTCTTCGATCGGGATCTGTCGCCCGCCCAGGGACGGAACATGGAGCGGCGGATTGGCCTGCGCGTGGTCGATCGAACCCAGGTCATCCTCGATATTTTTGCCCAGCGGGCCCAGACCCGTGCGGGTAAGTTGCAGGTGGAACTCGCTCAATTGGAATATTCTCTCCCCCGTCTGACGGGACGGGGACAGGCCATGTCCCGCCTAGGGGGAGGAATTGGGACGCGGGGACCGGGGGAAACAAAGCTAGAGACTGAACGCCGGACGATTCAGCAGCGAATTAGCCGCTTACAGCGGGATGTGAACCAACTCCAGGCCCATCGCGCCCGAATGCGCCACCAACGCCAGCACCAACAGGTGCCCACCGTCGCGCTGGTGGGCTACACCAATGCGGGCAAGTCTACCCTGCTGAATAGTCTCACAGCAGCGCAGGTCTACGCGGCGGATCAATTATTTGCCACGTTGGATCCAACGACGCGACGCTTGGTGTTGCCGCCCGTGGTGACGACGATACCAACCGAGACATCCCCTAGCGAAACGGTACCGATCGCAACGCCTCCGTCTATCCCAGTGCAATCCCCTGCACCAGCCCAGACCCAAGCCCCAATTCAGCACCAGTCCCCGGACCCAGACTTAAACCCGGCTCTAGACCCAGATCCAGATCCAATTCCAAGCCAAATCCAGCACCAAACCCAGGGTCAAACCCTATTGGTTACCGATACGGTGGGCTTTATCCATGGCCTCCCGCCGGCCCTCGTGGATGCGTTCCGGGCCACCCTCGAAGAAGTAACCGAAGCTGATGCTCTGGTCCATGTGGTCGATCTGTCCCATGCGGCTTGGGAGGCACAAATTGAGTCGGTCAATGAAATTTTGGCGGAGATGCCGCTACCCTTGGGACCGATGTTGTTGGTTTTTAATAAGGTGGATATTGTGTCGAGTGAAGCCCTGGCCCGTGCCCAGGAGCAGTATCCCCAAGCGGTATTTGTCTCAGCCACCGATCGTCTCGGGTGGCTCACGCTCCAGCAGCGTCTCAGTCAGTTGGTCCTCTATACCCAGGGCTAGGAGCTATCATCATTTAAGCCTAGGGCACCTCGATTAATGGTGGCCGGCGGCGTAGCCGCCGGCCACCACCCTGATTGCGCCCTAGGCACCGTGGTAGAAATTTGAATGTTTCGAGCTGCCCTCTGATATTGCGACGTTAAGAGGATGTTTGGAAACCCAAGAGGTGGAGTAGGGGTACAAGAAAGCCCTTGAGGATCTAGGCTAGATAGTGTAAATTCATCCACCTTCCTCAAGAGCTATGACTTCAGCTTACCCCGTCACCCT
>JAYKIB010000307.1:0-10059 GCA_035285005.1 Prochlorothrix sp. | reverse complement strand
AATCATGGGGGGCACAGGGGTGGGGCAGGAACATGGAGAACACCTGGGTTGAGGCTGTTGAGTGCAAGGGGGCTCTCATCTCAGACAATTCTTCAGACAATAGGGCAGATTAATTGGGTTGGGCGGCGAAGCCGCCCAACCCAAACCCCGACTCTTGCGTGGGCTGTCTCCCAAAAATTCGGATTAATCGAGGTGCCCAATATTTAAATTGTAACCAGGTGCTGCCGGCCCTTGCCGAATCCCCTCAGTCCCCCTTGTGCAGGGGGAAGAAGAGGCTATCCCTTGTAAAGGGGGGTTAGGGGGGATTCTCTTAGGTTTCCAAACATCCTCTCAAGGGGAGGTAGGGAGAATCCCTTTAGATTTCCCCGTATCCTCTCCGTCGGCTAGGCCGATCGCTGCACCATCAGCGCCGCGTGTGCGGCCTCAAAATCCGCCTGAATAATGCGAATCGTGTCCGGATTCACCGATCCCGATCGGCGGTGGCGGCGGATCGACTCCAGGGCCGCCTGATTGCTCAGCAGTGCCAAATCCGCACCATTCCAGCCCTCCGTCATTGCAGCCCAGTGATTGAGGCTCACCCCCTCCAAAGGCCGATCGCCATTGTGAACCGTGAGAATGGCGAGGCGGCTCCCTTGGTCCGGTAGGTCCACCTTAAGCTGTAAATCCAGACGACCCGATCGCAACAGGGCCGGATCCAAGGCGTCACGGCGGTTCGTGGCCCCAATCACTAGTAAATTGCCCGCATCCTGGAGGCCATCCAACTCCGTGAGCAACTGTCCCACCAGTCGATCGCCTACCCCATCCGCACTACTGCCCCGGGCCGGAGCCAGGGTGTCGATTTCGTCCAAAAAGACAACACAGGGGGTCGCCTGTCGGGCCTTGGTGAACAGATCGCGGACGGCTTGCTCCGACGCGCCCACCCAGCGACTCATCAACTCGGGTCCATTAATGGCAATAAAATTGGCCCGTCCCTGGGATGCCACAGCCTTGGCCAACAGGGTCTTGCCGGTACCCGGCGGCCCCCAGAGCAAGATCCCGCGCGGTGCTTTGGCCCCGGTGCGTTGGTAAAGGTCGGCGTGCACTAGGGCTCCCTCCACGGACTCCTGTAAAATCCGCTTGGTTTCCTCCAACCCGCCGATCGCATCCCAGGACACCTGGGGACTTTCCACCTCCACCGATCGTAGGACCGAGGGTTTGACTGACTTGAGGGCTACGGCGAAATCGGCGAAGGTTACGGCCAGGGTAGCGGGGGCGGGGGCCTCGAAGCTGGGCACCTGTCGCCGCAGCGCCGTGTAGGCTGCTTTTTGGCAGAGGGCCTTGAGATCGGCCCCGACGAACCCCAAAGACTGATCTGCGAGGATCTCCAAGCTAACACCAACGAGGGGCATGGTTTGGGTCAAAATCTGGAGAATCTCCAGGCGTTGGTCCCGACTGGGCACGGAGAACTGAATCTCTCGATCGAAGCGTCCCCCACGCCGGAGGGCCGGATCCAGATGGTTGGGGCGGTTGGTGGCGGCGAGGACGATCACCCCCGCTTTCTGGCTGAAGCCATCCATCAGACTCAGTAACTGAGCCACCACCCGCTTTTCCACTTCCCCTTCCACCTGGGCACGATCGGGGGCGAGACTGTCGATTTCATCGATAAAAATCAGACAAGGGGCTGCTTTTGAGGCTTTATCAAATAAATCCCGGAGTCGGGCCTCTGCCTCACCGTAGTGTTTGCCCATAATTTCAGGGCCGACGATCGCCACATAGTTCACCTGCAATGCCTCCGCCAAGGCCCGAGCCGTCAGGGTTTTGCCGGTGCCCGGTGACCCCACCATAAGCACACCTTTCGGGGGCTCTAGTCCCAACTGCCGCAGCAGCTCCGGACGTTTAAGGGGAATTCCCACAATTTCCTTCAGCTCGCGCAGAACTTCGCCTAATCCGCCCACCTGGGGCAGAGACTCGGTGACGCTGGGCTCGGGGGCTGGGTCTGGTGAGACGGCGGGGGAGGGAACAGCGGTGGGACTGGCTGCGGAACTAGCTGCGGGACTGGCTGCGGGACGATCGGCGGAAACCGGCGAGGCAGTTGGATCCGCTGCCCGATCGGCTGCCGGAGGACGGGCCGCATTGGGCGGTTGAGTGGGGTACCCAGGGGTCTGACTGGGGGACTGACTAGGGTGCTGGACTTGGAACTCGGAACTGGGGGGCGTGACGATCGGCCCCGTGCGGGGAATATTGCCCTGGCGGGGAATGCTACTGAGGGGGCGGGACGAGAGGCGCACATCGGTTTGCAGTTCTCCCGAGTTCGCTTTTTCCTCTAGTACTTTGGCCAGTTCCCAAAGTTGCTCAAAGCCTTTGAATAGTTCACTCATTAGTTGTTACTGCTCCAGCGTCATGTGCTCCAGCCTGATTCGTCGAACTCGGGTTGCCCTTGCGTTCTTCAGTTTTACACCCGCTGAGTCCGACCAGCGGGAATCAGACGTGGGGTGGTAACCGCCCAGTTCGTCGGACCGATGGGTCCCCCAATTCGTCGGTTTGTGCGGCTCTGCCGCCTAACCCCAACCCCAACCCTGAATCGTTGCGTAGGGATTCCTCGACTAGGTTGCTTGGCGCCGCTGTCCGACCCCAACCCTATCCCCAACCCTAAATCGTTGCGTGGGGGGATGATGACTTGCAGCGGGCGGCGAAGCCGCCCGCTGCACCCTTACCCCTCCATCCCATGTGGGTTATGGGACGACAACTAGGCTATTTCGAGATTCCCACGGGCTATACCCACAAGGGGGTTGTGATCAGAGCAGAGAATTAAACATCGCGGAACGTTGCCAAGGCTTCCAGCTGTTGGGTTTGCAGTTGGAATTGGGCCACGAGGGAATTACACACCAAGTCACACAGCTCAAAAATAAAGGGATTACAGATTTGGTAGTAAACACTTACACCCTGCTGATCCCGCGAAACAATATTGGCCTGGGCCAACACCTTCAGGTGCTTCGACACATTTGCCTGCCCCAGCCCCGTTGCCGTAATAATTTCAGTCACATTCTTCGGACCCGCCTTCAGCGCACAGATAATTTGGAGACGACTGCCCTCCGATAGCACCTTAAAAAAGTCCGCGATCAGTTTCAGGGTTTGGGGCGACAGGCTCAGATCTTGGATTCCATCTAGGGGGCAGGGATCCGCCGATCGTGGCACGGACTTCACGGGACTAGTTTTTGTCGTTTTACGCTTGGGTTTGGCTGGGCTGGGCATAGCGGTCACTTGCAACAGGGTTCGGCAGGAGGGGCGCTCACCGATTAATCCAAATTTTTGGGAGACAGCCCACGCAAGAATCAGGGGGATGCATCTCACTTTGGCGGGCTTGGCTCTCATCCCCTAGCCCCCTTCGACTGCGCTCAGGGCACCGCTTCTCCCAAGCCGGGAGAAGGGGAACAAGAGTAACGTCCCACTCCCTCGCTGGGAGTAGGATTTAGGGTGAGGGCTTCCAAAACGGGATACACCCAATCAGGGTGTGGGTACCATTTCCTACCATTTCCTATCCTAGGGCAGTCTCCTACTCTATGCCTACAGGGTTTTCTAGTAAAGTATGTCAGCCCTCAAGGGGTGAGCGACCCATGTAGGGGCTGAACCCTGCCCGTAGCCCTGGGTTGGCGCTACGAGTCATGGTGACAGAGGGGCTTGCCGCGATCGGGACGTGGGGAATAGACAGGGGATGAGGGCTTGTGGATCCGAGGCTTGTGTAGTACACTTGAACTATCAAAAGGGATTGCATGGCTTTGCGACCCAGTCCAACCCCAGTTCTGATTTGGATGATTGGACGACAACCTAAGATTTTTCCAGGTGCCCGATACGTTTCGACTTGCTCACGCTGCATGGAGGTAGATCCCATGGAAATGCTCATCACCAGTGCCTTGATGGCCACCGCTTGCACCTTGCTATTGGGTGGACTCCTGCTCTATCGCACCGCTGGCCACCAGGATCTTAAAAATCTGCGCCATACCTATCTGGAGACCCTCTACCATCAATCTTCCACCTACCCCGCTCGCTTACTCAATCTGAAGGGGGAACTGCGCCTTGCCCAACAACAGCAACGGGGACTGGACTACCAGGTGTTCGGGGTGTCCGTGGCCCTGTTGACCTTTGTGGCGAGCGTCCTGGTGATCACAGTCGAGCTGTTACTGGATTGGTCCCATCTCATGCCGGGGGCTGTGGTGTTATTCTTTGGGGGCAGTATTTGTTTGTTATGTAGCGTGGGCGCAAACCTACGCCAGGTTTGGCGGGATCATCGCCTGGTGGAAATGGATTTACTAGAACTTTTGGGACTCGGAAGCCCAAAACCCGGTGCGATGGCAACCCATCCCGGCCCATCTTCAACTCTCTTCCATGCACCCCAGCCGCCCGCCCCTCGATCGACTTCTGCTCCCAAATCTCCCAGTTCTTCCCTCGGTTCGGCCCCCCGATCGACCCCTGCTCCCAATTCCCCCAAGTCTCCTCAGCCTCCCACGACTGCCCCCCATGGATCTCAGCCGCGCCACTCCGCCCATTTCCCCCCCTATCTATCGATGCCCACCCCTTCACTCGATCGCCCTGCCCCAATCGCCCTGCCCCCCATGGAACCAACCCCAACCCCTATCCCCCAGGCCCGTCGTTTAGAATTAGGTAGGTTATTCCCCGTCGTGATCCGTTGCCTGCCCTATGGTCCCCAACTCCACGCCCTCCGATCCCCAGCATTCTTCCGCTTCGGCAGCGGACCCGGTTCCCACTGTGTCAACACCGTCGGTACCGGCTTCCCAAGCACCGGCTTCCCAAACACCCGCTTCCCCAGCCTCTCCGCCCTCAGCCTCCTCTGCTACCTCTGGCGATCGACCCCCGGTTGGCGTCACCGCTGAACCGATCCCAGACCCAAGCGCTGAACCCGGCCCCCAATCGGGTTCCCAATCTGGCCCCGCCTCACAACAAACCCACACGCCAACCGGTGAGCCGGGGGCATGGGATGAGGTTAAAGCCAAAATCCTACAGGAAATTGAGATGGTGGCCCGGTTTATGGATGGAGCGTTTGAAATTCCGTTCCTAGGCCAACCGATCGGGGCTGATGCCCTGGCGGGATTGTTGCCGGTGGGGGGAGATTTACTGACAGCGATCGTTTCCGGCTATATCGTGGTGCGGGCCAGGATGATGGGGGTGCCCAAGGCTAAACTTTGGAAGATGATCGGCAATATTGCCATTGATACAATCCTGGGGTCCGTGCCGATCGCGGGGGATGCGTTTGACGTGTACTGGAAGGCTAATTTCCGCAATATTGATATTGTCCGCGCCCATTTTGGTCTAGACCCATTCCAACCCTAGGGCCTGTCATCCATTAGGACACCTCGATTAATTGGAGAACCCTTACGGTATTCAGAGTTACACGTCTGTCCCAGTTCTATGCGTTCGGGGCTGTGTCCCTTATTCTGAGGGCAGTTTAGGGTTAAACGGGGAAGAGGAGTAAAGTCCCTCTCCCTCTTTGGGAGAGGGATTTAGGGTGAGGGCTTCCAAAACGGGATGCACCCTCAATGATGACGGCTTCTAGGGCACCTCAGGGTACCTCAAGACATGGACACCTCGAAAAATCCATATAAGAATCAGGCTTGGGCGGCGAAGCCGCCCAAGCCTGATTCTTATATGGGTCAGAGAACGAAACCTTCAAGTTTTCGAGGTGCCCTGGTGTTTTTAAGAATGGCGTTGAATCCAGGGATCTAACTCCCGGTAATCTGGCAAGGTGGTTTCGATCGCCCGTCCCTGGCGTAACACAACTCGATCGACCTGGGGCCGCGACAGCAACTCACTAAACCCTCGCCCCCGAAATAGGACCAAATCCGCCCTAGCCCCCGCCTGAATTATCCCCGTTTCCCCTAAGCCCATCACCTTAGCTGGGGTCACCGTGATCGATCGGGGCCAGTCCCCATAGGGTCGATCGAGGTGGGCAATGCGCACCGACTCCCGAAAGACCTCCAAGCCGTCGTGATCGCCAAATCCATAAAAGGGATCGCGACAGTTATCGCTGGAAATAGCTACGGGAACTCCGGCACGGGCGAGTTCCTGGAGGGCTGTGACACCGCGCCAGCGGGGGGTGTGGTAGGGGGTGCGATCCTGGAGGTAAAGATTACACAGGGGAAGGCTAACAATATTCAATCCCGCTAGGGCAACGGCCTCCAGGATCTCAGCCAGTCGATCGGGGGGTTGGAGGGCCAGACTACAGCAGTGGCCGCAGGTAATGGGATGGGGGAACTGGTGCCGTTGTTGGGCGAGGGCAACCTGGTGGAGGGCGCGGGTTTCAGGATTATTGCTTTCGTCAGCGTGGAAGTCGAGGGCTAGGCCCCGCTCTTGGGCCAAGGTGAAAATGCGATCGAGATGCGGATCCAGGGTGGGATGGCTAAACAAAACAGCGCCCAACAGCCCCCCTGCCGCTGCCACGCGATCGGCCAGTGCTTCCCCCGCCGCTGTGAGGTAGTAGTCATCCGGGACGAGACACACACCCTGGAGTTCTAGGCGATCGGCCCAGTCCTTTTGCAATTGTTGAAAGACCTCCCACACCTTGGGGGCGAGATCGCCACCCGAGTCGAGATGGGTACGGAGGGCACGGGTCCCGTGGGCATAGCTACACCGCAGCCCAAAGTCCATGCGGGCATAGAGATCGTCCTGGCTCCAGTTCTGATCCGAGTCCGCCAGGATTGCCGTCATGGCCCCCTGGAAACTGCCATCGGGATTGGGCGATCGATCCCAAATGTGGCCCTTATCCAGGTGGGTATGAAGATCCACAAAGCAGGGCCAGATCTGTCCCCCCTGCCAGTCAATGTCGGAGGTTTCGGAGGTTGAGGATCCGGGCGGAGGGTCTTCGGGGTCCGGTGGGGGGCTAGCGCTGGGGCTAGGGCACAGCTGTACCTGATGAATGCGACCCGATCGAATTTCCAAATCGACCCCAATCAGGCCATCGGTCATACCGCTATCGGTACTGCGGGCAGGATCGATCGGGGCCGGATGGACTTGAGCGACCAGGGCCGGGTCTAAGAAGCTGCGGTGGACCTGTGCCCGACGGATCCAGTATCGGTCTGTGGAGAGAGGCCCGAAAGGTCGGTGCTGGGTGGGTGGGTTGGCCGAGGGCTTCGCTATCACTCACGCTCCTCAGCTTCATAAACCTTGAAGCGGGTCAATGCGCCCACAGTTTTGACATGGTAGGTGGGCACCATATTGGGAGGAATGGGCAGGAGATCGCCCACGGATAAGTCGCTGCTGTAGAGACTGAACAGCCCGTAGTTCTGGCGTTGGGTATTGTCCACCAAGGCTTGGCGAATTCGGGCTTGGACGGCTTCCGTTTCCACGGCTTGGATACACTCATCCTGTAAAGAATCACCAATTAAAGGCAGCTCCGTTGTACAGGCTTCGGTTTTCAGGTACTGACTGCCCTCGACGGTCGCAAACTCGATATAGTCTTCGGGATCGGGGTTGGTCAGTCCCAGGGCAACGCCTAGGCCGACGATCGTTCCACCAATGCCATACATGAGGGGTTGCCATTTCATAGGCCCGAGATTCCTAACATAAAAGGGTGGAAGAAAGGCTGGAAAAGCTTGGGGATTGGGATGATGGGGGGAGAGTGGCGTTTCTATCCGTCCCTGGGCTCAATTTTCCCTGAGACCTCCGGGTTGGGATCGCCCGGTTGGGGTCCCTTGGCGAAAAGCTATGAAGTCAGATCCACTCAGGGTGTGGCTTCGGTTGCCATTACCGGATTTGCGTCGATCGCTGGATCGGCATTCCGGTCAGCATGACCTTCGAGGTGAGAGTCGAACCCCGGAGCCGATCCTAAGGGGGGAGATGGATTCGGTGCCGTCTCAGATTCTAGCCCGGATCCGACTGCGGATTCTAGCGCTGGTGCCGCATCACAATCACAGATAATATCAGCCAGAAAATCCGTGACCAAGGCCAATGGTAATTCTAGCGTTCCTCCCAGCCGATCGCGAATCTCACCCACCTGCTGAGCCGCTTGGGCTAACTGGGCCCCATCCACATAGAGGGTTTCCAGGGGATAGGTCTCCAGCAATTCCATCACCGACACTTGGCCATCGTCACTGGCTGCCAGCACCGCCGCCGATCGCAGGGCTTCAATATTGGCGGTGTCGGAGCGTCCATGTAGGATTCGCCCCGCTTGGAAGAGGGCATATTCCCCCGGCAGGCTATTGAGGCTGCGATCGAGGGTTACGGTGCTGACGGCGACTTCCTGACCCAGCACACGCCGGGCTATTTCGGGCTTCTGGCCCGAGACCCGCAGCAAAAACGTCAGCATAGGGGTCGTTTCTCCCGTGTCCACAAAGGTCCTGAGGTCGGCCACAGGGATCGATCGGGCAAAGGGACCATAGGTTATGGTCACCTGCTCCGCCGCCGAGGCCGCTGCCCCCATGAAGAGGCTGGCAGTCATGGCCATGGCAGACAGACCCAGCTGGGGTAATCTGCACAGTCGCAACGGGTTGATCCAGCATCCTATCGATGTATCAGGTGCCGAGAATTGCCTCCCCGCAGGCAGAGCAACTCCCGCCTTGTTCGCGACTGTTGCGAACAGAGCTGTAAAGGTAAAGATCATAGTCAAGAGAGCTTAATGACGGCCTAAAGCGTGGATTGGATGGGTTGGATCGGCTTCGCGGCCCAGGGAGCTGGGGGTTGCACGGGATCGATCGGCAATTTGGGAGCCGGATCGGCTTCGTTGTTGGCATCAGACTCAGCCGCGAGAAGGGTCGAGGATGGGGATACCGGCGCCGCCGCTTCCTGGAAAGTGCTGCCAGTGTTACAGGGGGTCGAGGCAGTTTGGACGGTGAGGGAGTGGGATGGGTGATGACTGGAGCTGAGGTCTTCGGCGCTTTCAGGCGTTTCGCTACCGTTGAGGTTACGGGTATTCCCGGTCATGCTGCCGGCATCATCCCCAGTTTCGGGGTCACAGTCACAGATCAAGTTTTGTAACGCATCAATGGCGAGATCCAGCACAGGTTGGACCCGCTCCACAAAATTACTGACCCGGTTATAAGTGCTTTCCAACTGGCTCACATCCAAGGTGACGCGGGTCTCGGGATAGGCAGCCAGCAGTTCCAGAACTGAAATTTGGCGATCGGCCCCAGCCGTTTCCATCGACGTACGGAGCGCGTTGAGATTATCGCGACGATTGGAGTCTTGGATCGCTTCTTCGAGCTGGATCAAGGCAAACTCACCGGAGGAGGTGGCGAGAAACCGATCGATCACCTTGGGGACTTGAATCTCGCGAATCAGGGCCGATCGAACATTAGCAGGAACCTGCTGGCTGGAGTTAAACAGGGTGGCCAGGGCAGCGGGTAGGGTGCCATTTTGCGCAAAGTTCTCCAATTCATCCAGGGAAACCGTGATCTGAATGTCCTGGTAGGTGACCGTAATTTGCTCAGCAGCACGGACTGGCAGGAGGGTTGCACTCCACAGGGCAAGGGTGGTGGCACCGATCGCAAAACGGCCTAACCAAGGGCGATAAGTCATAGGAATAGTCATGGGACCATCAGGATTGGGGGACTTGTTTAGCCTAGCGTACCCTCCGGGTATTTACGGAGTTCCCTAGGACAGTGATTCATGCGGCTCTGGCAACCGCCAAGGTACGAGACGATTGCCACCAATCGGACTCAGTTGCCTGCCCTGGCCCTGATCCCTGCATCCTAGCGTGCCCCGATCTGTCCCGGTCCGTCCCAGGATTGGCGGTCGATCCGAGCAGTTTGCTAAATATCTTTTCCCACAGGGATCCGGGGTTGGCGGTCCCTGGTTCCATAAAAAAAGGCCATCCCGTGGGATGACCTTAATCAAAACCTAATTGTTAATCAAATCAAGTGAGGGGACCAACTGAATACCCCCTCTAGGAGTCATTCAATAAGTCATTCCGTAATGAGTCATTCCGTAATTGATGCGAGAAGAAGTTTTAGAGGATGTTTGGAAACCTAGGGAGTAGTTAGGAGAGGGTCTATGCCAACCTACGGAGCATTAACCGGATCAGGGCCAGATAGATGAAAGATTCGGAGGAAGTGGGCAACTTTTCATAATCGA
>JAYKIB010000306.1:0-14972 GCA_035285005.1 Prochlorothrix sp. | reverse complement strand
GCACCTCGATTCATTGGGTTGGGCGGCTTCGCCGCCCAACCCAAACCCTGATTCTTGCGTGGGCTATCTCCCAAAAAGTTAAATTAATCGAGGTGCCCGACAAAAGGGCACCTCGACTAGTTGTGGCAGGCGGCGAAGCCGCCTAACCCAACCCTGATTCTGCCGTGGGCACTAGGGTCGAAATTTGAATTTTTCGAGGTGCCCTAAAGAAACCCTAAATGTAAAGAATTATTTAGGTTATGATAGGTTTAAGCACCACGGGGGAACCACAAATTCCTTGATTCTGCTGGGATTTTACCGCTTTTCATCACACCTTTGGGTTGTCCACAGTGCTCCTCCTTGGCAATCCTAAGGTTTGCAGTCCCACACTGCGACCCATGGACTTTACAACGCCAAGTCTTACCAGCCCTGTTGCTACCCCACCCTGAGATGACGATCGGTGCATCATCCCCCCGACACACTTCAGCCCCACAACCCTCACCCCACACACTCCAATCCTGAGCCCCTTCACCTCAAAATCAGGTTTGCAGAATCAGTCCCGGGGGAACTGGGGAAACACTCCCCAGATCGATCGCTAGCATCTTCGTTCGCACCTTGGCAGCTGCCAGATCCCGATCTATTGAGATTGCTATCGAAACGCCGATTCCCCTGTTGAAACCGCTATTTTGGTGTTATGGCAACGGACAGGTTTGTTGGGACATCGTGAGGCCGGGGATCCCCCGCTGCACCGGGGATCCACTCCCTAGACAAATCCGACACAACTTAGCAATTGCTCTATGGCAACGGACAAATCCGTTGAGAACTAGGCGTTGAGGGATAGGTGACAAGATAGACGGGGTACCTCGATTCATTGTGGCGGGTGGCTGCGCCGCCCACCACAGCCCTGATTCTGATGTGAGCGACGTCCTAAAAATTAGGATTCATCGAGGTGCCTGATCGAGGGATCGGTTGCGGAGTCTTCCCCCCACTGTACGGAGCGCTCACTGCCCCAACTTGTCACTCAAACTTGCCACTCCCGCACACGTGTCACTCGCAGTTTTGTAGCTGCCATAGGTCTCTGCCTACCCTAGGAGGATATTTATCAACCCTAGAGAATCCCCCTAACCCCCCTTTGGGCACCTCGATTAATTGGGTTGCGCGGCTTCGCCGCGCAACCCAACCCTGATTCTGCCGTAGGCACTCTGGTGAAAATTTGAATTAATCGAGGTGCTCAAGGGAGGGAGGACCTTTCCTTCTCCCTTCACAAGGGGAAATAAGGAGGGGGAATAAGGGGGATTCGGCAAGGGCCTGCGGGACCTAGCAGAAGTTGCCAAGTATTCTCTAAGTCTCTACCTGCCATATGTCTGCCATAGATCTCTGCACTGTCACTGTGGACGTTACTACACGATTCGCAACAGTCCCATAAAGGACAGGAGTTGCTCCGTCGAAGGCGGGGCAAGTCTCTGGACCCGATAGCATCTGCAAGCTGCTGTAACTGGGGACCTTGCAATTGAAACGTTGCAGGACAGTGAATCAACCACTCACCGGCTTACCACCACCATCCCCGCTAGGGCGCTAGGGGGTTCTTGTACCGATCTCATCCTTAAGAGCTTCAGGACACCATGAATACCGCCACTCTACCTGCCACCGCTGCCCCCGCTCAGGACTACGACATCGAAATTCCCACATGGTTAAGTAGTTGTCTCATTCACCAACGTGACCCTCAAGGGGAAACCAGTCGTGCCTACGACTTCTGCGAAATGGGGTCAACGTCCTTTGCGGACTCTCCCGAATCCCTAGACTTAATCTGTCGAGCATTTCAGTTTGCCTACTGTTTGCATGACGGCCAGCTCAGGCAATCCGGAGAGCCCTATATCGCCCATCCCGTCGCTGTAGCGGGCATCCTGCGAGAGTTGGGGGGGGATGCCACCGTAATTGCCGCTGGATTTCTCCATGACGTGGTCGAAGACACCGATGTGACCCTGGAAGAAATCGAGGCCCAGTTCGGCTCAGAAGTCAGTCAACTGGTGGAGGGCTTAACCAAACTGTCCAAGTTTAACTTCTCCAGCAAAACCGAGAGACAGGCAGAAAACTTCCGGCGCATGTTCCTCGCCATGGCCCAGGATATTCGCGTTATTTTGGTTAAGCTGGCCGATCGACTCCACAATATGCGAACGCTGGAGTTCATGAGCGACGAGAAGCGTCGGATCAAGGCGCTCGAAACCCGTGAGATTTTTGCGCCCCTCGCCAACCGCCTCGGCATTGGCCGTTTGAAGTGGGAACTGGAAGACCTATGTTTTAAATACCTGGAACCCACCTCCTTTCGGGAAATTCAGACCCTCGTCTCCGAAAAACGGGCCGATCGAGAAGCCCGCATTAGCCAAGCGATCGAAATCCTGCACCAACGTTTGGAGGGTTGGAATGTCCAACCGATCGACCTCAGCGGTCGTCCCAAGCATTTGTACAGCATTTACAGCAAGATGCAAAAGCAGCACAAAGAATTCCACGAAATCTATGACGTGGCTGCAATTCGCATCATTACCAACACCATTGATGAATGTTACCGGGCCCTAGCGGTCGTGCACGATGCATTTCGACCGATTCCCGGCCGTTTTAAGGACTACATCGGCCTGCCCAAGCCCAATCGCTACCAGTCTCTCCATACCACTGTGATTGGCCTCTCAGGTCGCCCCATGGAAGTGCAAATCCGCACCTTGGAAATGCACCAGATTGCGGAGTATGGGATTGCAGCCCACTGGAAATATAAGGAATCAGGCGGCTCCAAAAGCAAAATTACCACTAGCGACGAAAAGTTTAGCTGGCTGCGGCAATTACTGGATTGGCAAAGTGATCTCAAGGATGCGACGGAATATCTGGAGAATATCAAAGATAATCTCTTTGATGAGGATGTTTACGTCTTTACACCCCAGGGAGATGTGATGGCCCTCGCCCGAGGGGCCACGGCGGTGGACTTTGCCTATCGTATCCATACGGAAGTGGGTAACCACTGTGCCGGGGCGAAGGTCAACGGGCGGCTGATTCCCCTGGATACCCCCCTCAAAAATGGGGATATCGTCGAAGTGGTAACCCAGAATAATGCCCATCCCAGTATGGACTGGCTCAACTTTGTGGTCAGCAATGGGGCTAAAAACCGGATTCGCCAGTGGTTTAAGCGCTCCCATCGGGATGAAAACCTGCTGCGGGGGCGGGATATGCTGGAAAAAGAGATGGGGAAACAGGGCTTTGAGGCGCTGCTGAAGTCAGAGCCAATGAAGCTGGTGGCAGAGCGTTGTAACTATGCCAGCGTTGATGACTTACTGGCCGGTGTGGGCTACGGCGAGACGACGCTGAACCACGTGGTCAACCGCATCCGAGAAGCGGTCAAAGCCCAGCAAACCGCCGATCTCCATCCGGCTTCCCTGGCTGAGGAGGCAACCCTTCATGCGTCCACACCGAAGAGCCCACCGCACCCCGCCCAGAATAGCCAGTCCCCCATTGTGGGGTTGGAGGGAATGGTGTATCGGTTGGCCGGATGTTGTAGTCCCCTGCCGGGTGAGGGAATTCTGGCGGTGGTCTCCCTGGGAGGCCGTGGCATTGGGGTCCATAGCCACAGTTGCCCGAATGTGGCTGAGATTCCGGGCGATCGACTGATTCCCGTCAGTTGGAACACCACAAAGAATGGGAATCGCAGCCAAGCCTATCCGATTACGCTGCAATTGGAGGTGATCGATCGGGTTGGGGTTCTGAAGGACGTGCTGATCCGGCTCAGCGATCATGACATCAACGTGCGCAGTACCGTGGTCAATACTTTCAAAAACAAGAATAAACCGGCGGTGATTGACCTATGCTTGGATATTTGTGATCAAGCACAGCTGCAGCGCGTATCTTGCCAGCTTAAGCAGATGACGGATGTGCTGACGCTCCGACGGGTGACCAGCCTCGAAAATAGCCACTAGTACTCTGCTGGACGAGGGACAGAAATACGGACGGGGGACGGCAAAGCCGTCCCCCGTCCATTGTTTTAGCAGGGATCCCCTTGCAGCAGGCCACAGACAGCCTACCGCAACGGAAATCAAGGTGAAGAAGCCACCTACGCAGATAGCGTCCGGCGCTTGGTGGCCATGCGGAAGGCCTCGATCACATCCCCCTCTTGCCAGCCATTGAAAGAATCCAAGGAAACTCCGCACTCATAGCCGGAATTCACTTCCTTAACATCTTCCTTAATCCGACGCAGGGAGTCGAGATTTCCGGAATAGGCCAGCTCTTTACCCCGGTGAACCCGCACATTGCAGTTCCGGACCAGTTTGCCGGACTGGACATAACAGCCCGCCACGGCACCTCGACCGATGGTAAACACAGCCCGGACCTCGGCCTGACCCAGGGGTTCTTCCACCAATTCCGGCTCAAGCAAGCCTTCCATGGCACCCTGGACATCCTCTAGCAGTTTGTAGATGATGTCGTACTCACGCACATCAACCCCGGCCTCATCCGCCGCCCGCTTGGCTCCACTGGCCAGGGTCGTGTTGAACCCGAGAATGACCGCACCACTGGCCGCCGCCAGATCCACGTCCGTTTCCGTAATCTCACCGGGCGCAGCCAGCAAGGTCCGCAGTTGCACTTCCTTCTGGGGCAGTTGCTCCAAAGAACCCAGAATCGCTTCCAGGGACCCCTGGACATCGGACTTGATCAAGAGGTTGAGTTCCTTCAGTTCCCCTTCCTGGGCCTGGGCCGACACCGATGTTAAGGTCACCCGGCGCGAAGCCATGGCCTGTTGCAGACGGGAGTTGCGTTGCTGGGCAGCCCGTTCGATCGACACCGATCGCGCTTCCTTTTCATCCAGGAAGACATCGAACTCTTGACCCGCCGCAGGCACATTGCTCAGACCCAGCACCTCCACCGGCACCGAGGGTCCCGCACTATCGGTGCGATTGCCCCGATCGTCAATCATGGCCCGCACCTTTCCGAAGACCGCACCGGCCACCAGCACGTCACCCACCTTCAGGGTTCCGTTTTGGACCAGCAGGGTCGCCACCGGACCCCGGGCCTTGTCGAGGTGCGCCTCCACGATCGTACCCTTGGCAGCCCGATCGGGGTTAGCCGACAGTTCCTCCACCTCGGAGACCAACAGGATCATCTCCAGCAGGGTATCCAGGTTCTCGCCCTTAATGGCACTGACCGGCACCATGATCGCATCGCCACCCCATTCTTCCGGGACTAGGCCATGCTCCATCAGTTCCTGCTTCACCCGATCGGGATTGGAGTCTTCTTTATCGATCTTGTTGATGGCCACAATAATCGGCACCTCAGCCGCCTTCGCGTGACTGATGGCTTCGATCGTCTGGGGCCGGACCCCGTCATCCGCCGCCACCACCAAAATCGCAATGTCCGTAACCCGGGCTCCCCGGGCTCGCATCGCCGTAAAGGCTTCGTGACCGGGCGTATCCAGGAAGACCACCTGCTGCACCTTGTCGCCATGTTCCACATCAACGTGGTAGGCCCCAATGTGCTGGGTGATGCCACCGGCCTCACCCTGGGCCACCTTGGTTTTGCGGATCGAGTCCAGCAGGGTCGTCTTACCGTGGTCCACGTGACCCATCACCGTCACCACCGGCGGACGGCGATGGAGATTATCCAGATCGCTCAGATCCAGCACCTCCGTGGTCTTCCGGGCCTCGGACTGCTCCTCAGGCTTCTCAATCAGCACATCAAATTCCTGGGCCACCAGCTCGATCGTCGGCAGGTCCAAGGTTTGGGTAATGGTGGCTGCAATCCCCTTCATAAAGAGGGTGCTGATAATTTGCGTCTCCGGCATCATTAGCATTTCTGCCAACTGCTGCACCGTCACACCACCCGCCAGGGTCAGGGACTCGGGCCGCTGTCGCACGGGCGTAACCTGGCGCTCACGGCGCTGACGGTTTTCCCGGCCTCCGTCGGACTTAGACTTCCGGTTCGGGGTGGGGGTGGGTTTGCTGACCGGAGCACTACTGCGGGGCTTGGGTGGACGCATCAGGGAGAGGCTATTGAGGGTGCTATCCCCTTCGCCGTCCTGATTCAGATCATCGATCAGATCATCATCATCCTCGTCGATGATATGGGGCCGTCGCTTCGCCTTCGCCCCAGTCTTCGCCGCCTTACGTTTGCTCTCGCTATCGTCCTCTTCCTCGTTTTCCCAGGTCTTGACCTTGCGGGCACGGGGCGGATCGATCGAGCGGCGAGGCCGATTCAGTTCTAGGACTTCCGGCTCCTTCTCGTTGAGATCATCCGTATCCTCTTCTTCCGGCGGATTAGGAGGAATGGCTTGGGGAGGTGGCTCGGGGGGACGCAGCGGCTTCGGTCGCCGCAGTTCCATCACCTGGGGCTTAGCTGGTTTCTTCTCGGGCTTACCATCACCCCGAACCCCCTCGCCCCGGGCACCCTCACGCCCACCCGGCTTCCCGTCCGGACCTCGCCGCACAGGCTTCGAGGGCTTACTTTTGGTGGGTTTACTCGGGGGGGAAACAATTTCTAAGGGAGGACTAGTCTTGGGCGCATCCTCAGAATCTGGGGCTTTGGCCGCAGGGGCTTTGGCCGCAGGGGCTTTGGGGGCCGCAGGAGGCTTGGGTGCTGCGGGGGGCTTGGGCGGAGTCGGCGGTGCAGCCACAGCGGGCTTAGGCCGCAGCACAGGACGCGGCTCCTCAGCCGGGGCCGGGGCCTTCGCGCCCCGGTTGGCACCCTCCTTCGCACCTTCCTTAGGCTCACTGTCTGCACTCCCCTTGGCAGCCGCGCTTTTAGCCTTGGTTTTACCCGATCGCTTCTGTCCCTTAGGCGGGGCATCCGATGGAGCTGCTTCTCCTTCAACCTCAGGAGCCGTAGGTGCAGCGGGTGCATTGGGCGCTGTCGGAGAAGTCGGCGCCTTGGGGGCCGTTGCCGCCTTGCGTTGGGGCGGCCCTTGCAGCACTACATTCGGACCACTGGGCTCACTACTACCGTTAGCCTTCGCGCTGCGACCCTCGCTGCCGCTAGCACTTTGGCCACGGCTTGCGTTGGCACTGCCCTTGACACTGCCGTTACTGCTTCCCTGGCTGGACCCTGCACTGGATCCCACATGATTCGACCCGACAGTCTCCGCTACCGGGGTTGTGGGGGGCGCGGCAGCAGTAGGGGGGGAGGATTCAGAGGCTTGGGGCACAGTAGGAGTCGAAGCGGCAGTCGGTGGATTGGAGGGAACCGGGGCAGAAGAGGCGGAGGGAACAGGTCGAGTCGGCGGTTTCACAAGCGTAGCGTCAGAATCGTTGGGAGAAGAGGGGTAATGACTACGAACTTCCAAAATTTGTTGTTTTTTCACTCCTTGGCGCGACCGTGGGGGGCGCTTGGCGGCATTGTCAGACTGTTGAGTCGCTGAACGGGCAGAGGGGAAGATTTCCAGGGCGCTTGAGCGAATCCGCGCCGCTTCCTCTTCTGAGATGGTGCTGCTATGGCTTTTGACGGCAATCTCTAGCCGCTCACAAACCGCTAAAATGTCTTTATTGTCAAGCTCTAGCTCCTTGGACAACTCATAAATTCTGACTTTGCCGTTGTTCATCCACACTTCCCTCTTGGTAGTCGATTGGCAGGTTTATTGCTGCATTGAGTTCATGGGAATATCCCCTCGTTTTACAACAAGAAAGGCGCTGACCTAGCCCGGTATTGGTGCTAGCCCACGAGGGCTAGACTACAAATCGGGACCCGTATAGGGCAGGGGGTAGCGTCCCCGCTGGAATTCCGATCGTCCCATGGTCGATCGAAGCTAGGTACAATCCCTAATTTTACACAATAGAAGGCTGGGCTGATCAGTCGCAACCACAAAAGATGTCTATTTTGTTACGTTGTCTCAAAGTTCGCAAAGGTTTACCGTGTCTTTCAGATGCATCTAGTATAGGGAGCCAGCTCGCCGAATGCGGGCCAACTTCTGTCTTATACGATATGTTGCGAACCGGGCTGTATTTCCGTAAAGATTTCTATAGGGCACCTCGAAAAATTCAAATTTCGGCCGCAGTGCCCACGGCAGAATCAGGGTTGAGGTAGTCGGCTTCGCCGCCTGCCTCAATTAATCGAGGTGCCCTATAGAGGCACACTGCAAAACATTCAAACGAGCGCTTAATCCGCCACACAAGAGTCAGGGTTGAATTGGGCCGCTTCGCGGCCCAATTCAATCAATGAAAGTAACTGCTTCGTCACCGTTTCGTCCTAGAAGAACCGGGTCAAGCACCGCAGGCGTGTCGTCTCCCCACATCAAGGGTTAGGCATCTCACTGAATAGTGGCGTGTAATGGTGGCGTGAGCTTCACCGGGCGCCACACCCCCCGCACCAGTTGAGACCGGGTAGGCTCAGGGGTCTCCCACAGCGCAAAAGCATGACCAATGCTTATCGAGAGGCAAGGGACTGGGTCAGCTGCGTCTGCGTCTGGATTTGGGGAGCCCTCACCGTGGCACAGGCCACTTCGAGGGGTTGGTTGTGGAGCACCATGGTCACCGAATCATTGACCTGGAAGCCAATATGTTCGTAAAAGCTTTGCTTGTGGGAAGTCATCAGGTAAACGCGCTCGGCCCGACTGACAAAAGGATGACTTAAAATCGTTTGGACCAACTTCCGGCCAATGCCACCCCCCTGAAAGTCGGGGTGCACAATGACATCCCAAATCGTAGCTCGATACACCCCATCTGAGGTGGCCCGACTCAAGCCCACCAGTCGATCGCCCACCGTCGCGCTAACCACGGGATTGCTGTTGGCTAGGGCAATCCGCAGATCCTCCACCGTGCGATCGGGTGCCCAGTGAGCCGTGAGGCGAAACAGATCCCGCAGTTGTTGCAGATCCACCGCCGGTTCCAAGCTGGGTAAAACCGGGGCCTGGAGACGGGGATCCGTGGGACAAAGGCCAGGGGCGGCGTTGGGGGAATGACCACTCCAAACGGGCTGGTGCAGATGAAGGCAGACGTGGCGACAATCCATAGGGCGTGGGCGTAGAGGGCGTGGGTCTAGGGCGCGTCATCGATGAGGGGGCATCGATGAGGGGGCATCAATGAACTGGCAGCATTAGGGTTGGGTTGCGCGGCGAAGCCGCGCAACCCAATTAATCGAGATGTCCTGTAGAAACCTGGCAATATCAGAGTGACGCGCCTGACCCAGTTGTCTGGGTCAAGGCTGTGTTCCTGATTACGAACCGTACCGTGGGCCCCAAGGCTAAACCGCAACGCTAAGCCTCCAAGACATCAGCCGCAACGTAATAAAACTTAACACTTCCCGCCTCAGATTGTAACAAAGGATGCGGATTCTGAGGGGAATGGCCGCGCAACTTGCCCATTCCCCTCGGTCATATTTTTCGGAGACCTGCGGAATATCGGCACAACCATCCCTCGCGACTATTCCCACCCCCCAAGCTGCCCCCATTTCCTCAAGACCGAATGACCTCCTGACCATCGATCGGAGTCAGCAGATCCAACACCTCATGCAGCACCGGAATCAAATCCGTATTGAGGCGATCGTAGCCCGCCTCATTAATGTGCAGTAAATCCTGGCTGTACTGGGGCTGAATCTCCAAGGCCGACAACTGTTGTAGGGCTCGGGCCGCATCTAACACATAAACCCCTTCGGCACCATCCAAACTGCGAATAAAGTCATTAATTTCCTCCACCGCCAACCCCACCCGATCGGACCAAATCAACTGGCGTTCCCAGGGCACCTGCCCCAGGGGAAAAAGTGTCGTTAAAACCACCTTCGCCCCCAAACTATGCACCTCTCCCACCAACGTCAAAAAATTGGCCTTACAGGTTTCAATAATGGCCCGCTCCTGTTGGGGGAAAAGGGGAATCATCGTGAGATCATTAATCCCCATCTGGACCACCACCGCCTGCACCTTGAGATCCTGGAGGTGGGCCTGGGTGCGGCCCACAATCTGGCCTGTGGTTTGGCCCGGAATCCCGCGATTAATCACCTCCACTGAATCCGGCAACCCCACCGTCCAATTGGCGGCGCGGGAGTCCCCCAACACCACCACAAATTTGCGATTGGGATCGGGTTCCTGGAAGTTTAGAGCCGTGTGGTCTGGAAAAGAGGTGGGATATTGAGTCAATCCGAGGGGATCTAAGTGGAGGTGTTTCCAGTGGGTGTAGTAACGACGTGACGATTGGTAGAGGGTGAGGTTCAGGAGCAAAGACCCGCCCAGAGCCAGGGAGAGTAGCGTCACCGTTAGGGGAGTCACAAGGCGCATGGTGATGTTAGAGCAACCGCCAAGTTGCTAGCGATAGATTTGAGAGCTTCGAGGGGCCTAGACATTGGGTTCAGCTTAGCAGTTTGCTTCAATTCCCCAACGTTTCCGCCATTGGGTCGTGCTTTCCCGGGTCGATCGCTGCTGTTCCTGCTGTCGGCGCTGCAAAATCAGGGGCGCAGTATCCGTGAGGGTGGGATCGCGGTAGGGGATGGCGGCACGGGTCTGGAGGTGCTCCTGTTCCAGGGGACTGAGGGGAGTCAGAACAGCGGCCTCACGGCTGGCGATCGTACCTTCGGCCCAGTGGTGGGGCGCTTTGGGATGGGCCAGGGGGAGGGTTCCCAACCCCAGTCCTGCGGATTGGAGGGCCGATCGCACCGCTGCGGCACGGCAATAGGTGGCCAGGATGCCCTGGGGCGAGAGGGTACGGGCCACCCACGCCAAAAATTCCACAGTCCAAAGCTGGGGACAGCGACGGGGAGAGAAGGGGTCCAGAAAAATGGCATCGGCTTGCCAGCCCTGGGCCACGATCGTTGGGAGGGTTTGCCGTGCATCCCCCAGATGGAGCTGCAATTGGTGGCGATCGTCCCCATACTGGTGGGCCTGGGCCAGTGCTACCAACGCAGTCTGCACCGATGGCGGCCAAGACTCCAAACAGGCCCCTTGCAACGCACCTTGAGGCACGGTGCCATCCAACTCCAGGGCCATCACCTCCACCCGCGTTCCGGGGACCGCTGCTTCGATCGCCGTTAATGCCGCCGCTGTGTTGTAGCCCAGGCCGTAGCACACATCCAAAATGCGCACCGTTCCCGTTTCCGCCGCGACCCGGAGGAGTTGGGTTGCCATCACAAACTTTTCAAAGGCTTCGGCCTTGGCACCTTGGTTACTGTGGAAGGTTTCCCCAAACTCCGTCGAGTAAAAGGTGTAGGAACCATCGGCGGTCACGTGGGGAATCCAGGGGCAAGCAGTGGGCATCAGGGCAGGACGGGGAGAGGGGGCAGGGAGAGGACCACGGGCGGTTGCGACAAAACCAAAACTCTAGGCAAAATCCTACGATCGATCGGCCCCAGGTCGCTATACTGACAGCCAAGACGGCCCTGACCTCAACGCCAGGGCATTCCCTAGCACTCACAACATCCCATTAGGCGATCACCATGAAGCGGGCAAAACGCACCCAAACCGAACCGTTGCACATCCAACTCCTGCGGGAAGGAATTTTGGAATCCGTCCACCAAGCCCAAGCGGTTGTCTGTGATGCCAAGGGCCGTGTGCTGATGGCCGCCGGAGACCCGGAAACCGAGACCTTTATTCGATCGTCCCTGAAACCCTTCCAAGCCCTCGCCGCCATCAACACGGGCACCCTCGATCGTTTTAGCCTGAGCGATCGGGACTTAGCTATTATGTGTGCATCCCACCAGGGCAGCGTTGAGCAGTCCCGCCAAGCCTTCAATATTCTGTGGCACTGTGACGTGGACCCGTCCGTGCTCCAATGCCCCATCCCCACGGGGAAGCGCAGTCCCCTCGAACATAACTGCTCCGGCAAACACGCGGGTATGCTAGCCGTCTGCCAGCAGCAGGGCTGGCCCCTCAACGACTACCTCCGCAAAAAGCACCCGGTCCAGCAACTGATCCTCTCCAAGGTGGCGGAACTGTTGCACCTACCCCCCGCAGAAATGATGATGGCCCAGGATGACTGCGGCGCACCCACCGTCCTCCTGAGCCTGCACCAAATGGCAACCCTTTACGCGCAACTGGCCTCGGGAGATCAGGTGGATATGGAACGGGTGGTGCGGGCCATGACCTACCACCCCACCTTGGTGAGCGGGGACGGGGCCTTTGATACGGAGGTGATTCGCCTCAGCGGAGGGCAGGTGATCAGCAAGGCGGGAGCCGAGGGTATCCAGTGCATGGCCTTTGTCGGGGAAGGGTTAGGACTGGCTATTAAGGTGATGGATGGGGCGAAGCGAGCCAAGTATGCAGCGGCGATCGCCCTGCTGCAACAACTGGGCTGGGTCTCCAGTAGCACGCTCGATAGCCTTGCGGAACAGTTTATGGCCCTGAATAGCATTAAGCGGCTAGATGTGTTGGGGGAGTTGACCCTGCTGTAGTCGGCTGCGGGCCGTTTCTGGCTGCACCGGATCAGTCACGCCCCAGTTGGAAGCCTTGACCCTAAAGGGCACCTCGATGAATCCAAATTTCTGGGAGACAGCCCCCACAACAATCAAGGTTTGGGTTGGGCGGCTTCGCCGCCCAACCCAATGAATCGAGGTGCCCTAAAGTCCTTTCCCGCCCGATTGACCCCATTGCCACGATCGCCATGCTGAATCGTCTGTTAAACCGTCTCTCAAACCGTCTGTTGGCCCCTCCCTTAACCTGTCTGTTAATCTGTCCCGTATCCCGGCTAGTCCCCCGCACCCTGGCGGCCCTGACCGGAGCTGCAACCCTCGCCACTACACCCCTGCTCACCCCCCTCCAGATTCTGGCCCCCAGCAGTCCCGCCGAGGCCGGAACCTGCGCGTCCCACTGCGGTGAACCACCCCTTCGGTTCGAGCCTGGGGGCTATGTGGCAGTCCAGATAGTCAATCTCACCACCGGTGTGATCGAAGTGCAAGAGTCCCAGGGCAGCGATCCCTTTCCCGTAGCACCGGGACGAATCACGCAGTTAGAGCGACGGGGCACCACCGCAGCCAACGCCTCAATCCTGTTTTGGGATACCCTCGGCTTGGCGCTCAAGGCTCAGTTGATCAAGGTGGATGACCATACGCTACGAGTGGAGTTGCACCCCAACTACCATGACCCCACCGATCGCAGTCTTTATCTGCGGGACGATGGCCGCATTGATATTTTCTGAATGCTGGCGGCAAACGGGTTTGCCGAAGACAAAGCCCACGTTTTGAGAGGTGACCCGCGCCAAATCCAGGTTGCCAAATCCAGGTTGCCGAATCCAGGTTGAATACGGGCGGCTTCGCCGTCCACACCAATGGACCAATGGGCACCTCGATTAACGGTGGCGGGCGGCAAAGCCGCCCACCACACCCCTGACGCTTGCGTAGGTTACAGGACAAAAAGTTGGATTAATCGAGGTGTCCCCCATCAGGGCATGCTCAGGATTGCCCCGGGGGTGAGGTCCGTAATGCGATCGACCAGTCGATCGGCCCCCGCATCCCGCAAGCGTTGACCATAGGCTTGACGACGATCGGCAGGCTCCCACACATGGGGCGGCAACACCCCCACCGCCAGCCAAGGCCGATCGGCCCGCTGCAATCGCGCCTCAGCGATCGTATACAAATCCGCCACCGTATCCCCGGCATAGATCACCGGCAAATGGGGCGGTAATCTCAGCACCGTTTCCAGTGTCGCCACCACCTGAAACAGCCCCTGGGGATCGGGCTTATCCGGGGCTTCTCCCATGGCCACCAGGGGCGGCGCAGCCAGCCCCATCCGCCGTTGCAGGATGTACTCCGCCGAGCCACGTGTGGCCCCGCTGAAGAATCCCCAGGCAATCCCCGCCCGGGCCAGCCCCTGCAAGTAATCCCGCTCCATCAGCAAGGGTTCCTGGTTAATGTAGCCGTCCCACCGATCCGGATCCGTCAGGATCTGACCCCGGTACTGGCGCTGGAAGTAGTCCACCACCTGATCGTAATCCAAGGCGATCGACTGGCGGCTCTGGCCTTGGCCTTCAAAGTAGCGATAGGTTAGCTCCTGGGAACCCAGCCAGTCATTATTCCAAATCCCCTCGGACTTGAGGCGATCGATGTCGTCCATGGAGGGCCGAAACGCCCCTTGGGTGAAGTGTTCCACGGTGTCGGCGATCGCCCGTCGGTAGGACCGGCTCACATCCCGCACCACGCCGTCAATATCAAAAACCGCGATCGCACGGGCTGGCGTTCCCGATCGCAACTGGTCCGGATCCTGGGCAAAGTCAGGGGTGATGCGGGGATTAAGGCTTTGGGTTGGGTCGGGGGAAGAGATGGACATGGGGGATACAGCAGGGCAAACCCAGGGGCGATCGAGGGCAATCAGGTGCATCACGGGCAGAGTACAGGTGCGTTACAGCCATGGCATCAGCGCAGTACAGGCGCGCCCAGACGGATTAGAGCAGCCACGCCCAAGGATGCGGGGAGCACCCCCAGACCAGTCCGACACCCCTGGCCCGACGCAACAAAACAGCAACCCTAACGACCCATGGGTATAGCCCAAAAATAAAGGTGGGCAATGCCCACCCTACCAGGAGATGCTCGATCGGGCACCTCGCAGACTTCAAATTTTCACCGTCTCCAGGCCCAGCAGCAGGCGGATTCCCCCCAGTCGCCGGTCCGTTGCCATCACGGGATCTAGCTCATCGAAGCATGACTCCGATCGTAACCACTGGAACCCGCCGTTGGCTTGCCCTGAATATGGTTAGAAAACTGGGCCGCATCTTCAGCGCTAAGGCCCACATCTTCAGCCAACCGAGTCAGTAGGGACTGATCCCGCTTCTTCACCTCCCGATGGTGCTGCATCAACAAACAACGCGCCTTCTCAGTCACTTCCAGCCCCGCACAGGGATTGGCATTCGGGGTAGCCGCAGGGGCAGCCTCAGCATCCAGCGAGGGATTCGGGGTGATATCGGCAGTATTTGCAGTATTTAGAGTATCCATGTGTTTTAAGACCTAGAGTATTTATAGAAATCGCCAAAGGGCAGAGGACCGATCGGGGCAGACCATTTCCCGTTGTGTAGGGGATTAGCCCTCCCAGCCCGTTGCCATCAGCGGGGTTTGTGAAAAAAGTG
>JAYKIB010000305.1:0-18540 GCA_035285005.1 Prochlorothrix sp. | reverse complement strand
AGATTACTTCACCGGAACGGGTTTTCCCTGCCATTTCTATCTGAAGTATCACTACTACCAACACTATTTCCCGCTCTTGGCCCTCGGTCGTTACGATCGTCTCCGATCGACCGCTGGCCACTAGGGGCTGGCATCCTTTAACCCTAGACTGCCCTCAGAGTCAGAGACATAGCCCCTAGCTCCTATAGCTGGGACGGGCGTATAACTCTGATAGCGTCAGGTCTCCCCAGGGCCCCTGGATTAATGGGGTTGGGCGGCTTCGCCGCCCAACCCAACCCTAATCCTGCCGTGGGTACTGCGGTGAAAATCTGTATTAGTCGAGGTACCCTACCGTGACTGGGTGACACGCCCTAGGACAGCCGCCCCGTTGCCACGAACAAGGGTCCCCGCGCTGCGGAGACCCTCTCCCATCTGATTACTCGCCGGTCGGTGGCAACCCGACTTAGGATCCAACGATCGATCGTAATCCCCAGCCCAAGACCATCCCTAGGCCCCCAAACCGCACAATTTGCCAGAACAGCGTTCCAATACCATCCCAGGACATAAATTGCGCTTCAAAATGGCTTTCTAGTTCCCTATATTCCCGTTGCAGTTCCGCCAGCGTTGCCACCATCTCCGGATCGACCGTGTCCGAAACCACAGCACTGCGATCCACAGTATCAGGATCCACAGCATCAGGATGGGCCTGGTCATCAGGGGGGAAACCAGGGTACACTGACTCGGGCGGAATTTCGTTTGGATCGGCTGCACCGGCGTGGGCGGGGCTGGAATTCGCTGGCTTAGGGCGACCTAAATTAGAATTCTCCAGACCTAACTTCCCGGTGTTCACACGGGCTGCCCCCCCTGCCTCCGGCTGGGCTCGGGTCGCCGCTTGAATCTCCTGGGCTAGCACCGCCAGCCGCACCTGCTCCGCACACACTGACTCGTAACGCTGCTGGAGTCCCTCCAGCTTGTCCCGTAATTCCTCTAGGGCCTGCTCAAAGGCTTGATTTTGTAACGGAGGGCGTGGCGATCGACGAATCATACTCAGAACTCTAAACGCTAACCCCAACGGTGCGTCATAGTGCCGCAATAGCACCGTAACGGCACCGGACCAGACAGGAGTTGCCAGACCTGGGCGAGACAACTCCCTCAACCCGATACATCTTCAAAATGCTGTAAAACGAAGCTCTAAAACGAAAAAGGAGGTCATAAGCCGGGTTCTGTTCCCCAGTCTCAAAATTCCGAAGAATTCCAAAACCAGGGGGCAGCCATCTATCTTGAATGCCGGTTACCCGACACCTCTAGCGGTACACCGCAGCCTCAGCCCGCAGGCCAAGCCTGTACGGGACAGGAAAAAGACCAACCCTTGCCCCTCCGACCTTGCTTCCCACCGGGGTTTACCGAGCCAGCACCTCTCGATACTGCTGGTGCGCTCTTACCGCACCTTTGCACCCTTACCCACCTCTGACCCCAGACCCCCGCCAAGCGATGATCTGGGTGGGGAGATTGGCGGTATGTTTCTGTGGCACTATCCTCACGCTCACGCGCACTGGGCGTTACCCAGCAAGTGTGGTCTTTCGGAAGCCCGGACTTTCCTCGAATTCAGTCAGCTTAGCCGCCAAATCCGTAGCCACCTCGCCTCCTTCTCCGCAGTTTTTATCATATAGCATCTTGCAGGTGCCCTACAGAGTCTCCGGTTCCGGCGATCGTTTCAAACTCCGATCGATCGTTCGGATTTGCTGCTGTAGATCCTTAAGTTGCTGCTGAAGGGCGACGAGATCCGGGGGGGCTTCCGCTTTGAAATAGAGCAACTGCTCCACCAGAGCCACCGCCTGCTCAAGGTTACTCCGGGCACGGGAGCGATACCGCTCCAGATCAGGATTTTGGAGATAGAAGTCAGCCAGCTGTTGATAGGTGTCTAGCAGGGCCAGGGCATTTTGGTCTTGGCGGTAGAGGGCAAGGAGTTGGGTATAGGTGCGGAGGGACAAGTTGGCCAAAATTTGGGTTAAGGGTTGGATCCGAGGCAAGTCAGATGCGGGCGCATCGGGTGTATCGGACGTTTCGGGCGTTTCGAGTACGTCCGGCATCCGAGGTGCGTCGGGCGCATCGAGCGGCTCCGGTTGGAGCTGCGTCGGATCAATCGTCCGCACCAGCACATAGCCGATCGCCGGGTCCTGGTCCATCACCCCCCGCAGCAAAGTCAGCCGGTCCCACAGCACCTGCTGCTGGATCTCCCGGCGCTGGAACCGCTGGGCCAACTGCTCAATTCGGTCATAGGTGGCGATCGCCCCCAACCAATCCCCAATCTCCACCTGGGCCCGTGCGTCTGCGAGCTGAAGCGCCAACGGTGTTTCAATCACCGCAATTTGCGCCTCAATCTCCTCCACCCGAAACTGGATCCGCTGGGCAATCCCCAAGGCCCGCCGCAACACTTCCAGCGCCGCATCGGGGCTGTCATAGGCATGGTAAAACAGACCCAAATCCTGGTAAGCCGACACCATACCATAGGCATCATCCGCCACCTGGTTGGTCTTCAGCAGGGTGCGATAGAGGGCCAGCACCTGGTCCACATCGCCCTCCAATCGGTAGAGGTTAATCAGAGCTTGGAGAATCTCCCGAGCCACATCATAGAGCTGGAGAGCTTGGGCCTGACGGTAGGCTTGACGATAGGTGTCGATCGCCCGATCGTCCTCCCCTAGCAGAATCTGGTAGTGGGCCTGCTGCACCTGACTCACGGGAATCCGCAGGATCAATTCGGGCACCACCGTCCCCTCACGTCCATAAAATGCCGCTAAATCCTGCTGGGCCTGCAGCGCCGCCGCCCAATTTTGGGCCAAGTCCCAGAGGGCACAGCGATCTTCCCACAGTCGCTGCTCTTCTTGGCGACGAACCACCGCCCGATCGAGACGCGCAAGGGTCGTCTCCAGGGTCGTTTCCACGGTCTCTGGGGTGTCTGCTGGGGGCGCGGCTGGGGAGGGGGACGCTGCAGGACGAGCCGTGCGCCAAAGGCGTAGGGGGCGCAGGTCAAGCTGGGGGTTGGCCTGGAGTAAATCGAGGAGGGTCTCGGTGGTTTGGGCGGCGGCGGTGTAGTCCAATGCCCCCGTGTGGAGTTGGCTGAGGTGGGCCAGGGCCAGCACCTGATCGGCCAGATCCTGACGATCGCGCGCGGTGGCAAGGCGCTGCTGCCCCAGGGCAATGGCGGGAGCCAGGGCCCGCACCTGGCCGTAGGACCGGGCCAGGGCCGATCGAAGCGCCTGGGCCGAGGGCAGGTTGTGGGGATTGTTGGAAGTGCCTGAGCTGCTGAGATTACCTGAGCTGCTGAGATTACCTGAGTGACTTGGGGTGCGGGGATTACGGGGATTACTGGAATAACTTGAATCGATCGGACTGATGGCATCCCCGGACCCTGGGCGGGGCCCCGTCCCCAGCAAAGCCGACTCTAGGGCCACCAGTCGATCGGTGATCGTCACCACCAGGGCCGATCGACCCTGCCGCCATGCCACGTCCCCCACCTGGCCCAGGGCCTCAATTTCCGCCAGGGGATCCCCAGGAGAATCAACCTGCACTTGCAAAAGTCGCAGCCACCGAAACCAGAGCTGAAAGGCTTGCTCCCGATCGCCACGGTCAAAAGCCGTTTGGGCCTGGGCTTCCAGGTCCGCCAACTGTTGGGTGAAGGTGCGTTGTTCCAAAGGGGACAGGGGACGCTGCTGCATCACCGTGGGAAAGAGGGGGTCAGCTTTGCCGGGATAGAGTCGATCGTTGGGATCCAGCACAAATAGGGGATCTCGATCGCCCGGCTCCTCAAACCGCTGTCGCTCCTGGCGCGTAACCGTGCTTTGGGCCACACTCACCGGACTCCACACCCCCACAAGTGCCACCCCAGCCAAGGCCAGCCCCAGCATCCGCCGTGACCGACTCGGGCCGCCGCCCCAGGACCTCCAACCCGTCTGGGGCATCGTTCCCCGACCCATTCCCTGACCCATTCCCTGACTCATGCCCCGACCCATTCCCCTACCACGCAGAAAATTAACGCTTTGCCCTTCCACAGCAGACCGCTCCGCTGCTCGCCGCAGGCGATCGAGCGGGGGACAGGCTGAAATCCAGAGCCACGATCGAAAAGACTGTGCCCTGGTACCGATCCAGGTGCGAAGTGGAAGAGGGGGAACAATCATGGCAGTAATAGGGCAATTACAGGGGTCACCTCGAAATTAGATTGGGGGCCTCGCCGCCGAACCCAACCCTTAGAGGATATTTGGAAACCGAAGAAAATCTTCCCTCTACCCCCCTTTACAAGGGAGAGGACAGCCTTTTCTTCCCCCTGCAAAGGGGGGCTGGGGGAATTCCCCAAGGGCCGTAGGCCCTTAGCCGAAGTTTTCAAACATCCTCTTATTCTTGCATGGGTCCCAGGACAAAAATGGCTGCACAACCCCACTGCTCCGGCGGGCAGGGGACCCTTCCGCACCCAACACCTCCACCCCAGGCCCCGGGGTTCTCCGACCCATAGCACAGCAGACGGACTGCCCTATGATATGGTTGTAAAGATTTGTATTCGTGTCCTCCCTAGGGAAGCATTGTGGCAACTTTTCAGGGTTTCACCCCTAGGGTGGCTCCCACAAATGGGGCCAAGACACTGCTATCGATGCTTATTATGACGCATCGCGCTACCCCAGCGCCTTAATTGATTAGGAGATTCCATCCATGACTTACGCCAATGAAGGATGCTTGCGCGTTGGCCAAGCTGCTCCTGACTTCACTGCGACCGCAGTTTTTGACCAAGAATTCAAAACCATCAAGCTCTCCGATTATCGCGGTAAGTATGTGGTGCTGTTTTTTTATCCCCTAGACTTCACCTTCGTTTGCCCCACGGAAATTACCGCCTTCAGCGATCGCTACAGCGAATTTAGCGCCCTCAACACCGAAGTACTCGGCGTGTCTGTGGACAGTGAATTCTCCCACCTAGCATGGGTCCAAACCGATCGCAAGAGCGGCGGTCTGGGTGATATCGCCTATCCCCTCGTGTCTGACCTTAAGAAAGAAATCAGCGCCGCCTACAACGTCTTGGATCCGGAAGCTGGAATTGCCCTGCGCGGCCTATTCCTGATCGACAAGGAAGGCATCATTCAGCATTCCACCATCAACAACCTGGCCTTTGGGCGTAACGTGGATGAAACCCTGCGGATTCTCCAAGCGGTCCAGTATGTCCAAAGCCATCCCGACGAGGTTTGTCCCGCTGGCTGGACTCCTGGCGACAAGACCATGGTGCCGGATCCCGAGAAGTCCAAGGAATACTTTGCGGCGGTATAACCGCCCTGCATCGTGGGAAGACCTGCTCTAACCGATCAGCTTTAGACAGGGCCGCTGCTGTTTGCCTAATCCACCGATCGCAGCCATCCGTTGCCTAAGGAAGCAGGTCGAGATATACCCCGCCGAAGCCAGGGTATATCCACCCCCAGCGCACCCATTAAAGAACCGCGCCCCCACGGTCCCAAGAGACCCATAGGGGCGCGGTTTTTGCCACTCAGGAACCCATGGCGGCGGCACTAAAAAGCATAGGCACCACTCCAGGCTTCCTCATGCTCCCATTCGCACTGTTCGTAATGGTAGGTGAGGGCTTCCGTAGAGGGGCAGAGATCGTGATTGAGGGGCATATGCAGCGATCGTCCCGCCAGACTCGCGTAGTAGCTGTCGTGCAGCCAGGGCGCAATTTCCACAACATGGGCGTGGGGATGCACCGTAATCAGATGCAGATCGAACAGAAGGTGCAGATCCGATCGCAACAGCAAGGCATTGCTGGGATCGCTCGCTAGGTCTTGTGCCGAGGGCATCAAATAGGCCACCTCCAACACCTGGGTCACAGAGCAGCGACTAATCGCACACCGATCGTCATAGCCCTGTAATAGCTGCTGTCGTAACTTATGGGGGCCTTTGCGCAGGGTAATCGATCGCTGGAGACGACTCTGGGCCTCGTCTGCTGTTTGGGTCTGGAAGGGCATTTGCAGGAGGGTAGCAGGCCCCGCATCCTCTGCCGCATCGAGCACGGGCGCTGGTGTTGGGGCTGGGGATCCGCTCGTCCGTTCCTGCAGCTGATTGGCCCACTCTGCTTCTAGGGCGCGGTTATCCGACCCCTTGCTCTGGTCCCCGTCGGTCTTCTCCTCGGCGGGATAAAACACCACCTCTTGCAAATCCGCATACTGGGACCCATTCACCTTAATCTTGTTAGATTTGATGGATTTGCTCTGGGAAGGCTGCGCCTCCGTTAAAGATGTCAAGTCCACCGCCTCGTCCTCCTCCACGGATGCAAGTGCGGTGTCTTCCTTCACGTCTGAGGTCGGCAAAATCGCCCCCGTCAGAATGGCTCCCGTCAGATCAGCACCTTCCAGGTTGGCTTGGGTCAGATTCGCTGCCGTGAGGTTGGCCCCTTGGAGATTGGCCCCTTGGAGATTGGCCCCGGTCAGATTGGCCGATCGTAAGTCCGCTCCCGCCAAGGTGGCCCGATCCAGACGGGCGTCGCTGAGATCCGTGACGCTCAACAAGCTGCCACAGAGCATCGCTCGGGACAGGTTCGCTCCCATCAAATTCGCCGCCAAAAAGTTGGCTCCAATAAAATTAGCGCTGCTCAGGTTTGCATATTGGAGCTGGGCATAGACGAAATCTGCCCCTGCAAACTGTCCATGACTCAGGTTCGCCCCTTGTAAGTTTGCTTGGCTCAGACCAATAAATTTCAGCTTGGCTTTGCTCAAGTCAGCATGGGGCAGTTGGATACGGTTAAAGTCCCGTTTCCCGCGAGAATATGACCATTGGAGTAAATTCGCCTTCATAAAGAACCATGAATCTGCAACAGACTCACCGCTCCAATCTTGGCCCATGGTGAAGTGATGACCGGGGCCTATTCCATTGCCCCAGCAAACGCTCCCATCATGAGGTAGATTTTGCTTGCTAACTTTGCCGCGATGGGCTGCGGTGTTTTACTTCTTACAGCCCATACCGTCGAGTAACCGGAAGCTATGACAGCAGGAGCCTTGACGCTGCCGGGTTTGGCAGGGAATCCGTCGCCAATAACTATCCCAAGCAGTCCCAAACAGTCGGGTACTTCGATGAATTATGGTGGGCGGCTTCGCCGCCCACCATCCTGATTCTTGGGTAGGTCACTGGGCGGAAACTTTGATGTTTCGAGGTGCCCTCTCCATGCTTTGTCCAAACCTTGGGTCCCAGGGCGTGTCATCCATCAACGGTCGAAACCTAGGGATATTCAGAGTGAGACGACCACCCCAGTTGTAGGGTCTAGGGGTGGTATCCCTGACTATGAGGGCATTCCAGAACTCCGGGATGACAACCCCGAGATCAGTGCCCCTTGGGGAGGGGTAAATCGGTACCGCAGACCCGGCAGAAGGGCGAGTACTGATAGGTGGCATTGTGACAGTGGGGACACTCCTGAAACTGGTTGAAGCCACAGTGGGGACAGTAGGGATCGTCGGAGTGCAGTTGGGCATTGCACTGGATGCAACGGTGGCTTTGGATCCGTTTTTTGGCTTGGACCCTCGGGTTAAAAATGAAGTGCTGAAGAAACTTAATCAGACCAAAGCCCACCAGGGGCACCACCAGGATGAATAGATAACTGGCGATGAAATAGAGACCTCCCACCAGTGCGACGATCGCCGTCACCACGGCCTGTACCAGGTTGCTGAACTGCAAAAATTCAAACAACCGCACCACTAAAGGCACGCAGAAAATGAGCAACAGGTGCCAACTCAGGAGGGATTGCAGACCCCGATCGGCCTGGACCGAGAGCCCATGCCAGCGGTAGGTGACCAAAATCAGGGGCGTGAGAAAGACCAATTGCAGCAGGAATTGCAGATTGGGATACCAAAATTCTGCCCGCTCGTAGTCCTGTTGCAGGGTTTCGTAGCGATCGGGACGATCGAGGTGGTCTAGGTAGGCTTGGGAGGCCGGGGTCGCGATAATCTCAGTTTGCAGGGCTGTGATTTCCGAATTCCAGCGCTCAATCTCTGCCTGGGCCTGTTCAATGCGAATCTTGGTTCCCTCGGCGGTGGAGGCATTGATGGAGGCTTCGGGACTTTGACCCGCAATCTGTTCCAGCAGGGTGGAGTCGTATTCTTCCCGCAGCCGGCGAATATCCTGCTCCTTGAGGGTGATTTTGTTGTCCAGCTCCAGGATCCGATCGTGCAGGGCCTGATTTTGGGGATTATCGACGCTCAGTGCGAGGGCTTCATGGTCTAGGCAGAGGGAACTCACTTGACCTAGGCGACGCTCGGGATCGGGGGTGAGTTGGGTCTCGGAGGCCGGGGATTGGTAGAGCAAATTCCGGATCGTTTCCACCTGGCGATCGAAGCGGGATCGATCGCTGGGGCTGTGGTAGCTCTGGTAGGTCCAATAACAGGGGTAGGTTTCCGAGGGACTGAGGGGGAACGAGCCAACACTAGCCAAGCCCCCGAAAACATTGAAGAGAACAAAAATATCGACCACAATCAAGATAATCAAACTGACCCGATTGAGGGAAGTTTGCGAGATTCGGGTCGATTTGCGGACAAAGCGGCGGGTAATACGGCGAAAGAATCCAAACATGATCTGTCGGGCTCCCATGAACTGGATCGGGTATACCCTAGGCCAGTCTCGGCGATCGCAGACGCTATGCCAGCCCGCTAACTGGAAGCAAACGGGAAGAAAGCCGGCTCTATCCCGGTTGGAAAACCTTCGCCCTAAATCCCTACTCCCTGGGGAATCAATCCCTTGCCGCCCAGGAGATTCCCGACCTCATCCGGTCTGTCCCCAAAGATCCGTTACCTCCGCTACCCTAAACGCCATGAACTGGGCCACGGTGCCTACCGATCGTGCCCTTGGCGTTATTCTGGGAAGAGATATAGGGCACCTCGATTAATTAGTTTGAGTGCTGCGAGGTGCCCATCCATCAATACAGGGCCGAGAAGGACTTCCCGATCGCCGTTTCCCATTGCTGCCCCCTTGGTGTCATGCCCAAATCCGTTCCCCTTTACGTTCTCCTAACCGCTCAGTTTGCAGCTCAAGCCCTGGGAATTGTGAGCTTGGTGGGATACCTGTCCTATCGCAGCGGCCAGGAAGCTGTAGCGGATTTGGCACGGCAATTAATGGCGGAGGTGAACTATCGCGTCTATGGCTATTTAGACCCGTACCTCCAAGCCCAACAGCAGGCAGTCCAGCAAGTACAAAGGGCGGTCCAAACCGATCAACTGGACCTCGACAACCTAGAGGATGTACGCCGCTATCTTTGGCAGCAGCTCAGTTTCTCGCCCAATGTGACCAGCTTGCAATTTCGAGATGAAAAAAATAATGAAGTCCTTTACCAGCGGTTACGCAACCCGAGTCTACGCCGGCAGGTGGAAACCCTAACGGCCCTCTCCCTCGATGCCCGCATGATTCTGATGGGTCGCAGTGGTTTATCCACCGATCTCAACCATCGCATTTATGCCCTCACCAATGCCGGAGGCCAAGCGACTCGCACCATCTATCGCCTGCCCTTGAACACTGGCCTACCGAGCTGGTTCCAGTCCGCCCAACAACAGCGCCAACCGGCTTGGTCCCCGCTTTATCCCTACTTACTCTCCTCATTTGTGGGAATTGCTGCCCACACCCCCCTCCACAACGCCCAGGGGCAATTTCAGGGGGTCATTGCGGCCTGTCTCGATCTATCGGACATTAGCCACTTTCTCCAGGAACTGAGCTTCACCGAGCAGGGACACCTCTTTATTTTCAACCAGGAGGGGTTACTCATTGCCTCGTCCGATGCCCAGCCCGCGATCAAAAGGGTGCCCGATGGGTCCGTGGCCCCACTCCCGGCCCTGGAAAGTCCCAACCCGTTAGTGCAGTCGATCGTCCAACAAGTGCTAGACACCTATGGCAATGTGTCCCTCGTGGCCCAGCGGCTACAGATGCAACCGGCGATCGAACTCAATACCGTCCTGGACGGCGATCGTCACTATGTGCGTCTTACCACCTATCGGGATGCCTACGGCCTGGATTGGTTTTTGGTGTCGGTGATTCCCGAATCCAGCATCACCACAGCTCTTCAGGCCAACATCCGGCGACTCATCGGATTGGGCATCGGGGCACTGGGGGTGGCGATCGTCAGCGGGTTTTGGGTGGCACGGCGGGTCACCCGATCCCTGGCGGTCCTCACCCGATCCACGGAGCATCTCTCCCAGGGGCAGTTTGACGTACTCCACCCGAGTTCTGCCCCCGGTGGTGGGGTCCAAATCCAGGAACTGGTGACCCTCGGCCAAGCCTTCCAGGTGATGGCCCAGCAACTGCGGGGAGCAGAACAGCTCCGCAACCAGTACCAGACGGATTTGGAGGAGCAGGTGGCGGAAAAAACGGCGGCACTGCAGGAAGCCCAGGAGCTGGCCCACATCGGCAATTGGGAGTTTTGCCCCGCAACGCAAAAGATTACCTGGTCCCCGGAGTTATTTCGGATGTTTGGGCTGGATCCGGCCCAGGGGGAGCCGGACTATGACCACTATCTCCAGCTGATCCACCCGGAGGATCGCCCGCGCCTAGAACGATCGATCGCCCTAGCCATCGACCAAGGACTGTCCTACCGCCTCGATTACCGGGTGCGTCAGCCCGACGCGAGCTATCGGTACCACGAGGGTCGGGGGCGCGTGGAATGGGGGGCAACGGGACAGGTGATGCGACTGTTTGGGACGGCGCTGGATATTACCGATCGCAAGCGGGGAGAGGTGGCCCTGATCGCCGCAAAGGAGGCCGCAGAAACGGCAACCCGTGCGAAAAGTGAGTTTCTGGCCAGCATGAGTCATGAAATCCGGACCCCAATGAATGGGGTAATTGGGATGTTGCGGCTTCTGCAAAAGAGCAATCTGGACGATCGTCAACGTTTCCAGACAAACTTAGCCCAAACCAGTGCTGAATCCTTACTGAGCTTGATTAATGACATCCTCGACTTCTCCAAGGTGGAGGCGGGGAAGTTGAAGCTGGAACAGGTGGAGTTTGACCTGTGGAGTACGATTAGTGGTGCGGCCCAGTCCTTGGCGATCCAAGCCGAGGAGAAGGGGATCGTCTTGATTGTGGATTTGGTGGCGGTCGAAACCCCCGCAGTGGTCGGAGATCCGGGCCGATTCCGTCAAATTTTGATTAATTTGCTTGGTAACGCCATTAAGTTTACCCACAGGGGAGAAATTGTGGTGCGGGGTGCCCTGGAGCGAGTGGGCGATCGGGCCTGGTTTCAAGGATCCGTGGAGGATACGGGCATTGGCATTCCCCAGGAGCACCAAGCTCAACTCTTTGAGGCTTTTAATCAGGGAAATGCGAGTACAACCCGCAACTATGGCGGAACGGGGTTGGGGCTAGCAATCGTCCAGCGGTTGTGTCGGGTCATGGGCGGGGAAGTTCAGGTCCAAAGTCAGGAGGGTCAAGGCAGTTGCTTTTCCTTCAGTCTCTGGTTTCATGTGGCCCCAACTCCGGCTACACGGGACCAGCCCGCCGGATCTGCTGGGGAACACACCAATACCCCGATCGCGTTACCGTTTCCCCACCACACCTGGGCGGGCACCTCGGTGTTAGTGGTGGAGCCCCATCCAACCCAACGGCGAATGCTCGATCGGCAATTGCAGCAATGGGGGTTCACGGTCACGGCGGTGGCGACGGGGTTAGAGGCATTTGAGTGCTATCACGATCGGGTGGCGGCGGTGCTGGCGGCGGAGTCCTTAGCCCGATCGTCAGATGCGGTTTTGACGGATTCGGCCTTGGCTAATTCGATCGGTCCTGTGCCACCCAGACGCATCACCCAACCCTTCGATTTACTGCTGGTGAACCCCAGCCTCAAGGATATGGATGGTCTGGAGCTGATCCACAGCCTGCACTGCTACTGGACCGAACACCCACTCCATGTCCTGCTACTGCTTTCCATCGGGCAGGCCCATTCTGCGGAACAACTGGGGACCACAACCCCACTGCCCAGTCTCATTTGCCCAACCAATCCCTGGGAATTAGCCCAGGCAATCCACAGGGCCTTTCATGATCCGATTCAGGTGGTGAATCCAGGGCCATCCGCGACTCCTGTACCCCTTGGACAGCGATCTGAGCCGCAGGAGTCTGGTCTTGGAACAGCTCACCCAGCCCCCTCCTACCGCCTCCCCTCTCACCCGGTCCCATCCCAACCTCAGCCTACGAATCCTGAACCCACCGATCCCACGCAACCGGATCCCACGCAACCGGATCCCACCCCATCCGATTCTGCACGCGCTGGTTCTGACCCCACCCATCCCGTACAGACCACCGCCCCAAACGGGTCCGAGCCATCTGGCCCCCAATCCACCCGGCCTCAGCACACCGATCGGCCTCAGCACACCGAGGCCGATCGGTTACCCCTGCCTGCCCCCCCCTCTCCTCTCACCGCACCCGATCCCGCCCCCACCCCGCGCACCAGTTCCCCCCACCTCGACACCAATCGCATCGCACCGGATCCCCCCCCCGCCGAGCCGTCTCCCTCGATTCCCTGGGCAACCCTCAAAATCCTCGTCGTGGAGGACAATCCCATCAATCAACAGGTCATTACCGGACTCTTGGACTCCCTGGGGATCGCGCAAATCACCTGTGTGGACCAAGGACAAACGGCGATCGCGACCCTACGCGAGGCCACGGACACCGGGCAAGCCTATGATCTGGTGCTGATGGACTGCCAAATGCCGGGGCTAGATGGACGTGAAACCACCCAACGCATTCGCCAGGGAGCAGCCGGTCAAGACAATCTGGATATTTTAATTATCGCGATGACGGCCAGCGCCATGGACAGCGATCGGCACAAGTGTTTGGAAGCGGGGATGGATGATTATCTGACCAAGCCCCTGGACGAAACCCTGGTGGTTCAGACCCTTGGGCAATGGTTGAGCGTGAACGAAACGGGCGTTGTCGCTCCTCTCCCCATCACAATGGATCCCGAAGATCTCACCTTCAACCGAGAGACGGCGCTCCGGCGATTGGGCCATAAACATGGCCTGCTGGAGCAGGCCTGTCGATCGTTTCTCACCCTGGCCCCTCAGCAACTTCAGGATCTTCAAACGGCGTACCATAACCAAGCCTGGGACCAGCTCAGCCGCCATTTACACACCTTTAAGAGCATTAGTGGCCAAGTGGGGGGCGATCGACTGACGGCCATGGTGCGGCGGTTGGAACATAGTCTGCAACAGGATAACAGCAGCTTTTCTTCCGTTGACCTCGCCCTGCTCCAACAGCATTTTGACGAGCTATACCAGGCAATTCAAACATGGCTGGCGTCCCCGACCCGATCGGCGTCTGCTCTTCCCCAGGCCCCAGATCCCACCCCCACGAAGCCCTCGGGCAGTCACTAGGGGCTGTGATCCTTTAACTCTGGACTGCCCTCAGGATCAGGGATACGGCCCCCAGTGCATCCAACGGGGGCGGGCGTGTCACGCTCCTCCCTCCCCCTTCAAACTTCCCTTCCAAAGGGGAACCGAGGGATTCGGCAAGGGCTGCGGGACCTAGCCGAAATTTTTAACCACCCTCCTACTCTCCCCCAACCCGTGGATCCGTTGCACAATAAAAGGCAATCGCTGTTTTTCCGTAATTTTTGACCCGAAGTAGCACTAAACCGGGCACTTCATCCATCGATCGCCCCCGATCCTGCTCCACCGCCAACACCCCCTCCCCTCGCAGAAGCTGATACTGAACGATCGCCGCCAGGGTCGGTTCATAGCAATCACTGGCATAGGGGGGATCAAAGTAAATTCGATCAAACCCCTCTCCCGCTAACTTTCCCAACACACCCGGCACCGTACCCCGAATCACCCGAAATTCCTGCCCCGGTTGCGCCACCTTGCGCCAATTCTCTGCAATGACCCCGCAGGCCTTACCCCACTGCTCTACGCCCACCACCGCTGCCGCCCCTCGCCCCAGGGCCTCCGCCCCCATCGCCCCGCTCCCCGCACACAAATCTAGCCACCGACACCCCTCCACATCCCCCTGCCAAATATTAAACAGCGCCTCCCGGACCCGCGCCGCCGTCGGTCGAGTGGTCTCTCCCGGCAGGGTTTTCAAAGTCCGGTTACCAATAATGCGTAGGGTCATGGCCTCTCTCTCCAGCCGCTTAGTCACCCGTAGGGACCGCCGTGGGGACCCGATCGCAATCGGCCAAGCGCCGATCGTCCAGCCACTGTTGCAAAATAATGGCCGCCGCCTTGCGATCGATAAGCCCCTTATGGGCCGACGGCGATCGGCCCGACTCTCGAATCAGCGCCTTGGCCGCAAGGGACGTACAGCGCTCATCCACATACGCCACCGGCAGCCCCAGGGCTTTGCTGAGACGCTTGGCATAATTGCGGGTTTCCTTGGCCTGAGTCCCCAGCTTGCCATCCGCCAGGACCGGCAGACCCACCACCAGCAGATCCACCTGGCGCTCTTCAATCAGGGGCCGCAGGGTTGCCAGATCCTGGGCAAAGGACTTGCGATGGAGCGTTGTCAGCCCCGTCGCAATGAGGCCCAAACCATCACAACCGGCAATTCCCACTCGCTTCCGGCCAATATCCAGCCCTAGGGCCGCAACCCGTTGTTTTGCGGTTTTACTTGGGGTCTCACACCTAGGGGGTGAAGTTTCGGGACTCACGGCCATACTACTTGGGATCCTCCGGCGATCGGCCAAAGGGAGACTTGAGGAACTCACGGATTTGGTCCGGCACAAAACGACCGGGCACGGGCTTATGACTGGGCTGCAGCCGCAACATTTCCGCCAGTTGCAACCCCTCCAAAGACACCCCCTTTTGTTCCCGCAACTTATGCCACACCGATCGGGACATCAGCAGAACATGATCGAGGCGATCAGCCTTAATTTGCTCCAAAAAGGCTTCCCGCTCCGGCTGGTAGTCGGCGGACTTGAGAACCAGGCTCTGGGCTGGGTAACCCTGGGTGAGCTGGGCCATGTGGGTCAGCAGTTGGGGATACAGAAAGGTGTAGGCCGGATGGACCGTAAGCTTGGCCTTGTGGGGCTGGGAGCCATCCTTACAGAGGCGCAAATGGAAAAACCCGATCGCGGCCTTGCGCTGGGGTTCAAAAACGTACTTATAGACCGAGACGTGGGAGCTAAACCAGTTTTGCCCCTGATTAATGAGGCCATCCATAAAACTGGTTTGGAAGTCAGCCACATGGCGATCGAACACCTGCCGGAGCAACGGCGGCATCGACACCGTATCCAACTGGTACAGCAAATAGGCGTCGGCATTACTCACCGGCAGCAAATTGGGCAGCGCCACATCTCGCTGGGCCAACTCCTGCAAAACCTCCGGTACCAAGGCCCAGCGCGTCACCTGGGCGAGGGGCTGAAACCCGTTTTGGCGATAGAGCGCCAAATGCTCCTTGTCGTTCACATCCGCATCGGCAATCCAGGTGCGAGCTTCCCAAATCTTTTCCAGACAATGGCGCAGCAGTTGAGAGCCCACCTCCCCCGCCAGGGTTAGGTAGCCCGGTGTGCCCAACTCGCCGCTGGCGAGCACTTGATGAATACGCCAGGTACTGCGGCTGTGGTTGAAGGGCGACACCTGAATCAGCCCCTGCACCTGTTTACCTTTGCCCGGGTCGGTGCCCGATCCCTGCTCCGCCACGTAGATATGATTCACCAATTGCCAGGGGTGGGGGAACCAATGCATGGCCGTCAGCGGCCAATACCAACGCTGGATCCACTGCAAATCCAGGGGACGATCGAGGTGATGGGTGCCCTGGGGATGCCAGTGTTGCCAAAGCTGTTCCAAGGCTTCCAAGTCCCGGTACTGGAGGGGGCGTACCGTGGCATGTTTCGAGGAGGAGGGGGATGGTGCCATGGGGAAGGGAGCGGTAGGGGGTCTAGGCGTAGGGTCTAGGAGGCAGGGAATGGGACTGGGGTCCTGCTCGGGCGCGGGCTTGGGGGAAGGCTTCCGGTCTCTGTATCCCAGTCTCTGTATTCCGTCTCTATGATAGCGGGCCAATGGATCAGCCCTTCGTTTTAGCCGCGATCGCAGGGGGACGAAAAATCCTCTAGGGCACCTCGATTAATTGGGTTGGGCGGCGAAGCCGCCCAACCCAACCCTGACTCTGCTGTAGGCACGCCGATAAAAGTGTGAATTAATCGAGGTGCCCTCTAAAAATTTTAAGGAATAATCTTGACAAGGGTAGGGAAGTTTGACAATATGTTTAAACACTGAGGTTCAAGTGCTGTCCCTAACAGCTCCTTTTCTTCAGCGTAGAATATGCGGGTATAGCTCAGCGGTAGAGCGTCACCTTGCCAAGGTGAATGTCGCGCGTTCGAATCGCGTTACCCGCTTTTTTAGAGGGCAAACCGAATATATTTTATTTTCGGTCTGTGCCCCGCTTAGGAATCGGAGTTGGGCTGGGGGGTGAATCTGTCCAGCCCAGTTTATCCAGGTGCCCTAGGGCACCTCGACAAATCTAGAGTTCCATCCTATAAAACCCACCTCAGAATTAGGGTTGTGGCGTGCGGCGAAGCCACACAACCCAATTAATCGAGGTACCCCCTAGACATTGAACTCAAAAATCATGCAGTCACGGCAAATTCTGGTGTTGCCCCAGGGCGATCGGCGACTCTACGGGGAAGTGATTGATGTGGATGAGCAACGGCAGCGGGTTTGGTTGCGCCCTTTGATCCTAGTGGAAGCGGAGGCCGATCGCGAGGAGGTACCGCCGCCTCCCCCGGGAGCTGAGCCCTTGCAGGCCTCGGACCCGAAATCCGAGAAAGAGGTAGGATCCGGGTTAGGACATGGGCTTCTCCCCGGGTCGCATCTTCCCACGGTCCACCGACTTCAGGATGATTCCCATTTGCTTTGGCCCCTTGCCCTGTTTGAACCGGCCCTAGATACGGAATTACTGCCATTTTGGCTAGAATTGACTGACTCTCCTCGATCTCCGCTCCAGCCCACCGCAGCTCAAGCATTTCGCCAGTTTATCGCCCAGGTCTGGGCTGCCCATCCCCAGCTTTTCCATGAGCAAAGTCCTCGCTAGCAACGTCCTCGATCCATGGGATTGGGGAGCAGCAGATTAGGGGGGACAGCGGATTAGAGGCGGTTTGGAAATTGCGGCTAGGTCCCGTAGGCCCTTGCAGCATCCCCCTCGGTCCCCCTTTTTAAGGGGGAAGAAAAGACCATCCCCCCTTGCAAAGGGGGGTTCGGGGGGATGCTCTTCGGTTTTCAAACATCCTCTTGGGCACCTCGAAAAATCAAAGTTTTCGCCCAGTGACCCACCCAAGAAGCAGGATTGTGTCGGGCGGCGAAGCCGCCCGACACAATTAATCGAGGTGCCCTCTGAAAGGACCAGCAGATTAGGCCAACGGATCCCTGAAGTGGCTAAGCGTGATCCGGTCAGGACTCGCCCTGGCGATCGAGCTGTTGTTCCAGTTTCCGTATCCGTTGCACCAGCTTGGGCAACTCCTTAATGGCCGCCACCGTTCGCAACCAGAGCCGGTGATCCATCGCAGGATAGCCGCCGATCGTGCTGCCCGGAGCCACGTCATTGTTGACCCCCGATCCGGCAGCCACCTGGGTGCCATCCCCGATCGTCAAATGCCCCGCCGCCCCCACTTGCCCCGCGAGGATCACATGATTCCCCAGGGTGGTGGACCCGGCCAAACCCGCTTGGCCACAGAGCAAGGAATGGTGTCCAATCTTAGAACCGTGGCCCACCTGCACCAAATTATCAATTTTGCTGCCCGTCCCGATCACCGTAGTGCCGATCGTCGCCCGATCGATCGCACTCAGGGCCTGCACCTCCACATCGTCCCCGATCGTCACGGTTCCCGCCTGCAAGATTTTATAAAACGACCCATCTTTGAGGGGCACAAACCCAAAGCCATCGGCCCCAATCACCACCCCATTTTGGATTAAAACCCGCGCCCCAATTTTGACCCCTTCCCGAATCGTCACCTGACTGTGGAGATAGGAATCGGCCCCAATTTCCACCCCTTCGTAGATCGTACAGTGGGGGCGAATCGTCACCCGATCGCCCAGCTTGACCCCATCACCAATAACCACATACGGGCCAATGGACACCCCCTCACCCAGGCTCACATTTGCGCCTACAACCGCCGTGGGATGGATGCTCGCGGCGGGGTTGGGGGTGGCGTAGAACAACTCCAGCGCCTTGGCAAAAGCAAGGTAGGGCTGCTCCACCCGCACCAGGGGAATCGAGAAGGGGGAATCTGCCCCCACTGCCGACTGGGGCGGCGTAAACTTCTGGTCCACAATTAAAGCGCCCGCTTGGCAGGTTTGGAGCTTTTTGAGATATTTGGCATTACCCAAAAAGGTAATGTCCTGGGGCGTTGCATCTTCGATGGACGCAACCCCCTGAATCTCCACCGCTGCGAATTGCGGCTCAATGGTTGCACCCAGGGGCTGGGCAAGATCCTGAAGTTTAAACATATGGGTCAGTTAGAAAAGTGAGGCGAGGGCATCTGGATTCATGGCGACGTGCGGCTTCGACTCCGCTCAGCCCACGCCGCAAGCCTGATTCTGGCGCAGGTTACAGGACAGGGCACCTCGATTAATTGGGTTGGGC
>JAYKIB010000304.1:0-9294 GCA_035285005.1 Prochlorothrix sp. | reverse complement strand
CGGGGGGAATGATGACCGCTCCTAGGGCTTGAGATCTATGGCAATCCCGCTGTTACAGGCGAGCACCTCGATTAATCAAAGTTTTTGCCCAGTGACCCACGTAAGAATCAGGGTTGGGTTGGGCGGCGAAGCCGCCCAACCCAATTAATCGAGGTGCCCCGTTAGCTGATGGCACGTCCTAGACACTCCCCTAAACCCAGTACTCCACAATGGAGTTCAGGGTTCGGTGTAGCAGATCGTCGTCCGGGCTAGGCAGTGTCTCGATGGCGGGTTTTTGGTTTGCCGGTGCAGCCTGATCGGGGGAGACCGTCAGCCCCGGCTCTAGCGGGGCTGCGGGAGCAAGAGAATCTAGATACGGATACTTACGACTAATGCTGCGCAGATGCTGGTTCAGCTTCGCCCTGGATCGATCGCTACGGTTAGACTTGGATTCTTGGCCCATTTGTGGTTGCTCTGCCATCGCAGTTATAGACTCCCGTTGAGTTGCAAAGTTACATCAGGACAGCGCGAGTCAGTGGGGCAGCAGGCAGCTTTACCACCCAACCCTATCCTGATTCTAACGGAGGTCACTGGACAAAAATTTAAATTTTTTGGGAGAGGGCACCTCAATTAATTCAAATTCTCACCGCAGTACCCACGGCATAATCAGGGTTGTGGCAGGCGGCGAAGCCACCTGCCACAATGAGTCGAGGTGCCCTTAATAGGGTCACCACCCTATTGTGGCTAACACTGCTGTGGCTAACACTGCGGTGAGTTGGGCACCACTTCGCCAGGGATGGGATAGATCTCGATCTCTGTACCTCATACAACCGATGGTTGCCACCATATCCGTCACACCTGATGATTCCTTGGGTTGACGGCGAGCCCCCCAATCCAAACCCTGAACCCTAGGTTTGCAGTCCTATTTGAAGCCGAAATGCTATCCCCGCGATGACTGTCCCTCTGCCCCGCGTCAGCCTCTGCATGATCGTCAAAGATGAAGAAGCCCAAATCGAACGCTGTTTAGACAGTGTGATGGGATGGGTCGATGAGGCGATCGTCGTCGATACGGGTTCCCAGGATCGCACCGTGGCCCTAGCCCAGGCCAAAGGTGCCCAGGTTCACCACTACCCTTGGCCTGGAGATTTTTCCACAGCACGGAACTGGGCCCTCAACCAGGTCACAGGAGATTGGGTCCTGGTGCTCGATGCGGACGAAACCTTCCTGGTGGAACAAGTCCAAGCGCTCCAACAGCTCCTCACCCAGGAGAATATCCTCGTCATCACCCTGCTGCGCCAAGAGGTCGGAGCCATCCAGTCGCCCTATTCGCGCATCTCTCGCCTCTTTCGTCGACATCCCCAGGTGTACTTTTCCCGGCCCTACCACGCCATGGTGGACGATAGCGTGTTGGCCCTTCAGGCTCAGGAACCCCACTGGCGGGTGATCGCCTTCCCGGATGTCGCCCTGCAGCATTGGGGCTATGAACCGGGGACGATCGCGGCTCGCGCCAAGGCCGAACGCGCCCAGATAGCCCTCGAATCCCATCTCCAGGAGCATCCCGGTGATCCGTACACCTGCGCTAAGTTAGGAGCACTCTACGGCAGCTTGGGGCACTGGTCCCGGGGTCAAACCTTGCTCCACACAGGCTTAACCCAACTGGCCCAGACGGAACAGGCAGCGGAGATTGCCTATGAACTGCACTATCACCTGGGTATTGCCGCCAGCCATCTGGGGGATCCGGACACGGCCGTCGCCCACTATGAAGCGGCCTTAAACCAGGAGGTGGACGATCGGCTCAAACTCGGGGCCTGTAATAATCTCGGCAGTTTGCTGCTTAACCAAAACCAAACCGAGTTAGCCCAGTTGGTGTTTGAGCAAGCCTTGGAGTGGGATCCAGATTTTGCCTTGGGCCATTACAATTTGGGCCTCACCAAACGAGCCTTAGGCGACGGGGCCGGGGCGATCGCAGCCTACCAAAGAGCACTCAAGCTCAACCCCAGTCATGCATCCACCTGCCAAAATCTGGGCGTTCTCCTCCTCAAACGGGGCCAAATCCAAATCGGGGCCGGACTATTAGCACGGGCGATCGATCTCCATCGCGCCCAAAATAATCCCGATGAGGCCGATCGCCTTGCCCAAACCCTGCAAGAATTGGGGTTTGCAAGCCCGTCCCCGATCGGACCAGAGACACGCCCTCTCCCCACAGATCACCCGTAGTTCAGCGGCTACCCTTCCCACCCCTCCCCCTCACGATCGGGTCCATTTCATCTGGACAGATCTGCACCTCATCTCCTAGGGCGTGTCATCAATTAACGATAGAAACCTTGCCGTATCGAATCTGCACGCCCGCCCCAGTTTTTGGGCTAGGGGCTGTGTCTCGCATTCTGAGGGCAGTCTGGGATTAGCTGTGTCCCGAATTCTGAGGGACACCTCGATTAATTGGGTTGGGGTGCATCCCGTTTTGGAAGCCCTCACCCTAAATCCCTCTCCCAAAAAGGGAGAGGGACTTTACTCCTATTCCCCTGATTCCGGCTTGGGAGAAGCGATGTCCTGAGCGCAGTCGAACGGGCGATGTCCTGAGCGCAGTCGTTGGCTTCGCCTGCCCGGAGGGCATAGGGAGCGAGGGGATGAGGGCCAGACTCGCCAAAGTGAGATGCAATCATTGGGTTGGGCGGCGAAGCTGCCCAACCCAAACCCGAATTCTTGCGGGGTCTGTCCCCCAAGAATAGGGAATACCGCCGCATGATCTTCTTCAATACTCTTCAATGCTCTTTCTGGCGATCGACTTCAGGATCAGCATCAGAAACAACTTCAGGCGCAGCTTCCGGATTCCCTCCGTGAGTCCATGCACTGCTGCTTCCCTCGGAAACCGTCAGGTCAGGGGCGGGCACACTGGGACCACTCGGCGGAACCCCGTCGGTAGACAGAGTAGAGAGCAGGAGACTGGCCGCGATCGGGGATACACGGGCGGAATCCCCCAGGGAGTCACTGGCTGGGGCAGAGGAATGGGGTGGGGCCGGAGCCACCGATGAAGCAACTGGGCCAGAAACTCCAGACCCAGAAACCCCAGGGCTAGAAACCTCATGCTCAGAAATCCCAGACCCCAAACCCACCGCAGGGAAAGAGCCGAGATCCGTAGCGTTGGCTCCCGCCTGGGGCTGAGCCTGGGGCCGGGGAGTGGAGGCTTGACTGGGGCGTGGTCCCGCAAAAACAGACTCGATCGATCCATCCAATGCACCCGCAATGGCCTGGGCATTTTTAAAACGAGCCTCAAGACTCGGGTCTAGATCGCCGATATTCATTCCCCCAGCATGATCCCCACTATCCTGATCACCGTACACTTCCGTCAACGCATCCCGCATCTCCTGAACCCAACCTGCATTTTCAGCCTGAATCACATTCTCAACATTTTCCACCAGCAGCTCGATTGTTTTGAGATCTGCCTTGGCTTCGGGAGACAGGGCACGCCACCAAGTCCGAATATTATAGAGATCAGACGCGGCTTGGTTACAGGAAATTAGAGTGGATTCAACCCGGTTAAACTCTAGAAAACTGGTAAAGGCTGCAGCCATGGAACTGGTCACAGCAACCCAAATTTCCTGTTGGACCGATGCCATAAAAATACCAACACCACCCATGGCATACACTGACCATTGAAACGTGCTCAGTTGGCGACTTAACCGAAATGCTTTCTTCCGATAGTAATTGAATTGATCCTCTAGTCGCCAAGCCAAGTAGTCCTCGGCCACCATGTCACTAAAGCCGTCATCCCCCTCGGGTCCGTAGGGAGGGAGCTTCCCCTGGTATGGTTCAATACCGGTTTGGTTCACCTGGGTTTCCATAACCCGTTGTCCTAGGATTTTAATCCGCTTAGCCAATTGAATATCACGGGATTCCTCTCGGCTAAACTGCGTCGGAGCATATTCCTTCACCTGCATTCGATACAGATAGATTTCTTTCTTCAGTGTCTCAGCCGTACTCCGAAAAATAATCCAAGCCAACCCCATATTAGACTTGACATCCCCGGCATAGATAACAGTGGTAATGATGGGAATGAGGATAATTCCCACCTCAAACATATCAATGATTCGCCAGGTTTCCAGTTGGCTAAAGTCCCAGGAAATTCCCGGGAAAGGACTACATTTGACTTGACGGACGATCGCAAGCAACGTGGAGTGGAGAACCGCCATGGTCGTCACAGCCACGCCCATAATCGTCAGCCATCGTCTGCGACTGGTGAAGCGGGTCTGGGCAAGACTCGCATTTTTGTCATACTCCCCAAACCGTTTCCAGGCATCTTCCAGGGTTGGATTGAGGGGAGCATTAGGGGTCGGGGGGACTGGCGCAGACTGACTCATAGAGCAATGGAACGGATGGGTGAGATCGGGTGAGACCGGGTAAGCAGTGAATTCCACAGTGAAATGGACCCTCCCGCACCCCATGGAATCCTGCGAGAAACCCGATCGGGACTTCGGTTGGGTGTGGTCAACCTATGATTTTCAGAAGCCTAGCACGGATGTTGAGGAGGGATACATCGGGGACTGGAGTATAGCCGCTGTCGCCGCCCTGGACCTTTGGGTCGATAGCTTGGCCATCGACCCAACCCAAGTCCATCTCCCAGTTGAGGATGAAAGCATCCACCATCATCATGCCCCCCAGACTCCGGGCATGGGGGGCTCAGCCCACTAAACACGGGGTCACAGCACTCCGCAGGATCCCTATTCGTCTAGGTCCACATCCGCTTCGGCTTCCTCTAACTCCTCTGCCGAGGGGTGAACCACAGAATTGGCTGAGACCACGGCTCCCATATCTAGCTTCTGGCGCACCAACTGCTCAATCTTGACGGCAAATTCGGGATTATCCTGCATGTACTTGATGGTGTTGTCTCGCCCCTGACCCACGTTGTCCCCCTCGTAGCTATACCAAGCCCCCTTGCGCAGAACCACTCCCGTCTCCTCCGCGAGGTCAAGCATACAACCCAGGGTCGAAATCCCTTGGCCGAAGATAATGTCAAACTCGGCAATCCGAAAGGGAGGCGCAACCTTGTTTTTGGCCACCTTGACCTTGGCACGAATACCGTATTCCTGGGTGCCCTTTTTCAGGGTTTGGATGCGGCGAATATCCAAACGCACAGAGGCATAGAACTTGAGGGCATTCCCCCCAGAGGTAACTTCGGGGCTACCGTAAGTGACTCCGATTTTTTGGCGCAACTGATTCAGAAAAATCACAGTACAGCCGGATTTACCGATATTACCGGTGATTTTCCGCATTGCTTGGCTCATTAAGCGGGCCTGTCCCCCCACTTGGATATCCCCCATTTCCCCTTCAATTTCTGCACGGGGGGTCAACGCGGCCACGGAGTCCACCACAACGATATCCACCGCTGCCGATCGAACCAACTGATCCACCACTTCCAAGGCCATTTCTCCAGTGTCGGGCTGGGACACAAGAAGGTTCTCGATATCCACCCCTAGGGCAGCGGAGTAGGTGGGATCCAAGGCGTGCTCTGCATCAACAAAGGCAGCAATACCTCCCCCGCGCTGGGTTTCAGCAATGGCATGGAGCGCCAAAGTGGTTTTCCCAGAACTTTCAGGACCATAGATCTCAATCACTCGACCTTGGGGTAACCCCCCACCCAGGGCTAAGTCCAGGGTTAAGGCTCCCGTGGGGATGGTTTCCACCCGCATCCGGGTTGCGTCTCCCAGACGCATAATGGAGCCTTTACCAAAGTTTTTCTCAATATTGGCTAGAACGCCCTTCAGGGCTTTTTCCCGTCCGTCGGATGCTGCTGCCATGGGTTTTCAAACTCTCCAATGCTAGGGTGGACCGATCGCGAAAGGGCGCGGGATTGAATCCGGACTCAGGATAACTCAAGCCGAACTCGATCGGGGGATGACACGCAGGGGATCATACTGGGCACCTCGATTAATTGGGTTGCGCGGCTGTGCCGCGCAACCCAACCCTGATTCTTACATGGGTCACTGGGCGAAAACTTTGACTGTTTCAAGGTGCCCTACTGCTTAACTACGATACAAATATACTATAAAAACCCCACAGGTGCGGCCCACCGCCAACCCTTGTCATCTTTAGGGCACCTCGATTAATTGGGTTGCGCGGCTGTGCCGCGCAACCCAACCTTGATTCTACCGTGGGCACTGCGGTAAGAATCTGTATTAATCGAGGTGCCCTTTAGATTCACATTCAGACTCACATTTAGGTTCACACTTCCCTAAAGTTTCCATGGCGGTCTTGGGGCACAATGCCGGGGCAACCCGGAGGGGTGCCCCTACAGGAACGATCCCGTCAATGTACAGTGCCGCAGGTGATGGGTGACGGATCAAACGGGACTTACTGAACGGTGATGGTGACGGGTTCAGAGATGACGGGCGGGGTGTGGGGGATGTGGAGATAGTTGCCGAGGACAAGTTGGAGGCGGTGTTCACCCGGAGCCAAGGTCAGTGTGGTTTCGGTTTGACCCGCGCCGAAGTGCAGTACTGTGTCGGTGCTGGGGAGTGGCTCTGCCAAGTCCGGCAGGTTGGGGGTGTCAACCAGTAAATGGTGGTGGCCCGTGTACTCCACATCCACACCAGAGGGGGCAATCCCCATGCCCACTAGGCCAAACTTAACGGGGAAAGTGGTGGGTACGATGTCACCGTCCGTGGGTGTGATCAGATACGCGGTTGCGTCAACAGGGGCGGGAGAGGCCAGGGCGGGACTGGAGTGGGGTAAAAGTCCCCACAGGGCCAGCAGAAGGGTAAACAGACTTAAAAGGCGTTTCATGGCTATTCAAACTCACTGCGTCTATAGCATCTCGGAATGGGATGCGTTAGCGCTAGCGTAACGCATTCGGGTTATCCCGCTGGCTGTGGCTCTGCTGGAGCCGGTTGGAGGTAGGTGGCAAACTCCTGGGCAAAGCGACCGGCAAAGATGCTCTCACGAATGCGTTGGGTAAAGCGCACCAGTTCGGTGATGTTGTGGATTGAAAGGAGGGTATAGGCCAAAATTTCCCGCGATCGAACTAAATGGTTCAGATAGGCCCGTGTGAAGTTCTTGCAGGTGTAGCAGCTACAGGTTTCGTCCAGTGGACCAAAGTCTTCCCGGTACTGGGCGTTTTTAATATTCCATCGATCGCCCTGGCTCAGCACTGCCCCATGTCGCGCGAGGCGGGTGGGGATCACACAGTCGAACAAATCCACACCAGCGGCGATCGCCTGGGCCATTTCCCGATAGGTGCCCACCCCCATCAAGTAGCGCGGTTTATGGGGGGGCAAGAGCGGTGTGGTGGCTTCGACAATCGATTGAATTAGATGGGCCGGTTCCCCCACACTGACCCCCCCGATCGCGTAGCCCCGCAAATCCAGATCCACCAGATCCTGGGCTGCCTTCCGCCGCAAATCCAAGAACGTCCCCCCTTGGACAATACCAAAAAGGGCTTGATCAGCACGATCGTGGGCCGCAATACAACGTTTGAGCCAGCGATAGGTGCGATCGGTGGCCGCTTCCACAGCCTCCCGTTTGGCTGGGTACGGGGGACACTCATCAAAGGCCATAATCACATCGGCCCCAAGGTGGTTCTGAATCTCGATCGACTTCTCGGGTGTGAGATTAATCAGGCGACCATCCCGGGGCGATCGAAAAATCACGCCCTCTTCCTTAATCTTGCGCAAGCCGCTGAGGCTGAACACCTGAAAACCACCCGAGTCCGTCAGCATCGGGCCAGACCACTGCATAAACCGGTGCAACCCCCCAGCCTTCGCGACGATCGACTCCCCCGGTTGCAAATGTAAATGATAGGTATTGGCTAGCACCATCTGAGCCCCGGTTTCCGCAAGTTGGGCCGGAGTCATTCCTTTGACGGTGGCCGTAGTACCCACGGGCATAAAACGCGGTGTGTCCACCGTGCCATGGGGCGTAGTCCATTGTCCGGCCCGGGCTTGGGTGTGGAGACACTGGGCTTGGCAATGGAATTGAAAGGGCGGCAACGGCAAAGACTGGGCCGAAGACAAAGACTGGGCCGAAGATACAAACCGGGGAATCCCGGCCTCCGACAGTTGCGACTCGGGTGATCGGGACTGGGGAGCCTTTGGATCCAGTGCCTGAGAGGGATATGACTGGAATGCAAGGGGTCGGGATTCGGGGGTCTGAGCTTCAGGTATCTGGGATTGAGGTGCCTGGGATTCGCGGGACAAAGACTGGGACGATCGCGATGCGGGCAAGGGGGACTCGGAAGACTGGGACTCGGGGGTCTGAGGCTTGGAAGACTGAAACTCGGGCAACTTAGTAACCCCGATGCTCGTCATCATCAAGCTGGGCATCCCAACTGGCCGACAGCACATCCGTCATCATCGCCTCTAGGGCTGCGGCATTGAGATTTCTGGCCTCTCCTCCCTGGAGCGGATTGGAGCATGGGATGAGGCGCAGGCGGCGATTGTCCTGGACCAGATCGAAGGTACAGGGATGCTCTGGCGACTGACCGAGTTCCAGATAATCGAAGCTGTACACATTCAGGTAGAGAGCATGGTTGGCCACGAGGGTGGCTTGGTGTGGGTCCGAGAAGACTTCCAGCACATACCCTTCGCTATCGCTCAGAATCTGGTCATCCTGGAGGTGAATGTAGCGTACTTGCCCCAGATCAGACAAAATTCTGCGAATATCCTCTTTATTAACCAGGATCCCCTGGTCAATGATGCAGGGAGCGGGTAGAGAAGAGGGAGTTGAAGAGGAGTAGTTCATTGCGATTGTCGCAGTTCTAACGGTCAGAGGTCAGACAGGAGAGTAGGGGGGCAAAGGTCTAGACCTCGCCCGCCGATTACCGTGCTGCGAGGTCTAGCGACCGCCCAGGCACCGGCGACTGATGTGCGTTGCTGAGGGGAAGCAGCTTGGGGAAAACTCACCAGGGGTAGAGCAGTCCTCATAACCTCTGATTTGTCGCTATACCGCGCGATGCCGCTCCCAATGAGAGTTAATTCATGGTGCCCCAAGGGTGGGGTCAGGTCACCTGGGAAAAGTGATCTAAGTCAATTTTATCCCAGTCCTTCCCCTCTGTTCTAGCTTTTTTTATCCAGAGACGTAAAGATCTGCTGCTGAAAAAGTTGGACCAAGCCCTTTTATAGGTAATTTTGTACCAATCACGGGGTTGGGCATCTCGATTAATCCAACTTTTTGGGAGATAGTCCACGCAAGAATGGGGGGTAACCATTCAGGGGGGCACGGAGGAATGGGGCTTACAGGTGTGTCGAGGGTGTAGAGTATAAACCATGAACGAGTCTCCCTCCCAGTCCAGCGCTCAAATCCCAGTTCCACCAGAAGACTGGG
>JAYKIB010000303.1:0-8237 GCA_035285005.1 Prochlorothrix sp. | reverse complement strand
GCCGCCTGCCACAATTAATCGAGGTGCTCATACAGATAGATCCCGGTAGGGTGCGTGATGGCTTCACCCCACGTACCGTCCAGTCATGCACCGCAGTTTTGGGCTTGGATGGAATCGATCGCGGTTAGCATCCTTTCCTTGCTACCCCTTGCCGCCCATAGACGACTTGCGGGTCTAGCGCCGGAGCCTGGAAAAACTGGGGTCTAGCTCGGGAGCCTGAAAAAATGCCGTCGGGATCCGTACCAATCCATAGGCCCCCGCCATCCCCAGCGTCTGGTAATCCTCCGGCCCTAGTCCCAAACCGGACAGCCGATCGGGATGGGTTAATAACAGCAGGGTTTCGGGGGTCGATCGGGGGCGGGAGGTCGCTGTGGGCTGGCGCTGGGATGCCAGAATCTCCGTTTGGATATGCTGGATCAGGGTGTCGTCATGGCGGGCAAAAAACATGGGCTGATGGCTGTAAAACACCAAACTTGGTTTTTCGATCCCGAGCATGAGTACCGGCTCGTTGGTTTGCCGCTGGCTGGCAATCTCCTGGGCGAGGTGGCGTAGGGGTAATTGGCGATGGGTGTCCACTAGATGAATGGCCGGAATCAGAACCACCAGGGTCATCAGCACAAAGCCCGCCAGGTTTGTACCCCAAACCCAGGCATAGCGACGGCGGGCAAGGAGCCAGCCCAACCCCAGCCCCGTCCCCAGGAACACAAGGCCCAAACGCACCAATAGGGCAGAATTTTGTAGCTCCACCGGAAAGGTGGGCATAGCGGGATCCTCGATCGCGTCGGCAATCCAACCCTGGGCAAAGAGGGCCGTACCGCCTAGGACCAGGAAGAAGAGACTATTGAGCGCGACGATCGCTCGCACTGCCGGGGAGACCTGCGCCCCCCCACGTCCAGCCAAGGTCACGGCTCGATCGCTCGGTCGCAGCCACTCCTGCCAGCCCAGGGCCACTAAGATCGCCGCCGCAGGCATGAGGGGCAATACATAGCTCGGCAACTTAGTGACGGCGATCGTAAAGAAGAGGAAAATTCCCAAAAACCAAAACCCCGCAAATAACCCCAAGTGCTCCTGGCGGGGGGTTGCTTGCCAGCGTCGCCAGTGCCCCAGCCGCAACCGCCCCAGTACAAGGGGTAGGTACAGGGACCAGGGCGCAAAGCCCAAGAGCACCACCCAAAAGTAAAAATGCCAGGGCGCGGAGTGCTGGTTCACCACCTGGGTAAAGCGCTCAAAGTTGTGATAGCCAAAAAAGGAGTCAATATAGGCTTGGCCATTGGCCTGAATCACCAGCACATACCAGGGCACCGTAATCAGGGCGATCCAGATTAAGCCGGGGATGAGGCGAGATTCCTTGAGTACGGCGAGAAACTGGCCCGTATAGAGCAAGAACGGAATAATAATCAATCCCGGCACCACAATCCCCACCGGCCCTTTGGCAAGGATGGCTAGGCCAATGCAGGTGTAAAAGGCGGCATACCAGCGATCTTTGCCGTGCTTGGCTCCATATCCCCCAAAAAAGCAGAGCAAAGCCCCATCCATACAGCCTGTCAAGAGCATATCGGACACCCCCGTCCGCCCCCAGGCCATCATTTCACCATTACAGGCCATCACCGCCGTGCCGATCCACACCGCAAGCCAGGTACTGCGGCTTGTATTGCTAGTGCGACTGGAGGTATTGCTAGGTGCCGTGCTGGGAATATTGCCAGGTGCTGGGCTCTGGGTGTTGTCTTGGGGTGTGCTAGTGCTGCGGGGAAAGTGACCGTAGCGCCGCAAAATCCAGGCTGCTAGTCCAATCAGGACGATCGCAGCGAGGGCCGAGGGTAGCCGTGCAGCCCATTCGTTGACCCCAAGAATTTGGTACGCCACAGCCATACACCAGTAAATCAGGGGTGGCTTGTCGAAACGGGTTGCTTCGTTGAAGTAAGGGGTCACCCAATCATCCCGCACCAACATTTGGCGAGCAGCTTCGGCAAATAGGGGCTCGGTTTCGTCCACTAGGCCAATGCTGCCCAGGTGCCACAGATAGGCGATCGTCGTTAGGCCCCCAATCCAAAGGCCAGTCCAGAGCCAGCCTCGGTTGGGCCGTTGTTCCCAGGTCTGCCACCCCCAATTGCGATCGGTCCCTGGGGAGGCTGGGGATAAATCAGGAGCCTTGTCGAGCAGTTGACTGCTGGGATCGGGCCTGCCGGAATCGGGCCTGCCGGAATCGGGACCGCTGGAATTGGGACTGCTGGAATTGGGACTGCTGTGATTGGCGCTACCGGAATCGGGACTGTTGTGGTTTGTATGGCCGTGAGGTGTGTTTGTATGGCCGTGAGGTGTGTTTCTGGAATCGGGCCTGCCGGAATCGGGACTGCTGTGATTGGCGCTGCCGGAATTGGGACTGCCGTGATTAGTACTGCCGTAATTTGCGTCGTTGCCCATAGCTTTATCTGTTCTGCTCCATCACCAATCTGTTGAACTACTGCGATCCCAGTCATCCGTCGGTGGGTCGTTAAGGGGGGGTGTTCCCGGTTGGGACGAGCCGGTAGGGGAAGGCGTGCCAGCGCCTGGACGACGCTTGGGGTGAGCGGGACTGGGCACGCCAGAATGGGGTGTACCATTCGGAGCGTTGCGCGGCGACGGACCCGCAGCTTGGCGAGATCGGGTGTTGCCAGTGCTAGTCTTTTGGCCCCCCGTCGGGGGGCTATCAGGATCGGCTTGGGGCGGCGTAATGACTCGGTAGTCTACGTCATAGACGGCGTTGGGTTGACCGGCCTGGGGGTTGTTGAGGTAAGCGGGGGGCTGTTGACGGCGGGGGGAGGTGTCCGTGGGGCGAGGTGACCTCGGGGGGCCTGATGGTGCTGGGGGACGGGACTCTCCCGATCGATCGCCGGGGGATCGATCGCCGGGGGATCGATCGCTGGCGGACGCTTGGCGATAGCGATAGGTGTAAACGGAACCCGATCGTTGCTCAGACACGGGAGATCGCTGGACTTCATAGAGACGAGAACCCGAGGGGCGAGAACTGCCCTGGGGTGGGGGGGCTTGGGACTGTGGAGATCGGGACTGAGAAGCTTGGGACTGGGAGGCTTCTGTTTGACTTGCTGCTGGGGTGCCTTCGCGTTGAGCCCCCGTCCGATCGCCCGCTGCTTCTGTTGCGGCTTCTGTTGCGGCTTCTGTCTCGGCCTCTGGTGCTGCCCCTTGCTGGGTCTCTGCGAGCAACACCTCCCAGTCGTTATCGGGGTTAGGCCGATCGTCCCATCCCCCGCCGATCTCGATCGCGACGGCGTGCGGATCGGGGGTGCGATCCACCCCCGGAGAGAATCCCGCAGTGGATCGATCGCGGTTCCAGCCCCGCCCATTCTGGCTGCCCCGGGATGCGGCGGCCACCCGTTGCCAGGGCGATTGCCCCGGTCGATCGTCAAACTCGTTTTCGCCTCCCAAGTCCCCGGGATTCGTTGGGGCTGGCGATCGTCCCTCAACCCAATCCGTTAGTTCCTCCTCATCCCAGGGTTCCACAAAGGCGGCTCTCTCGCTGCTGCGACTTGGGCGGGCATTGGGGCGATCGGTCCGGCCTCCGTTCCAGCCTCGTCCGGCGGTCGATCGGGGCCGGGTAACTTGAATTGGCGGGGCCATACCTTGGATCAAGCTTTGGAACACCAGTGCTGTTACGGCCCCAGCAATGCCCGCCAAGGTAATCCACACCACCAGGGGCAAGGGCTGGGATCGCACCCCGAGAATGGTGAGGGCGATCGAGGGGGAAAAGTTACTGAACAGAAATACCGTCACCCCCACGCCCGTTGTGCCGCCCAAAATCCACTGACCCCGCGATAGGGCGGACCAGGGACTGGAAACGGCAGTCAGGGGAGAGCGGCGGGACGGACCAGATCGTTTCATGGGGGATCGGGGGGGAGCAGGGGGGCTGAAGCGTGGGATGTTATGAAGCTAGGAAAGGGCTGAATGTTTGTGAATGACCGGGTTTTTCGATGAATTGGGTTGGGCGGACTTTGCTGCCCAACCCAATTCTAGTTTTTGCGTGGGCTATCTCTGCTTCCCCCGATCGCCTACTTTCTTCTTGCCCAAAATGGTCAAGGGAACTGGGGGATGCGGGAGATCGCACTGACGTTGTGGCAGGGGGTTCTCTGGGCTACGGAGACTCGGACTCACAAGGTCTGACCTGATGATTGTCCTGCTGTAGCCCTCCCACAGATCTGTGGCTAATCCCCTGTGGATCCCTTCTGGATCCCTTGCAGCTCCCTGACGGAGCGGTGACAGATCCCCTGTGGATCCGGGTAGACCTCTTAGCGGATGTTTGGAAACTTCGGCTAAGGGCCGTAGGCCCTTGCCGAATCCCCCTCAGTCCCCCTTTTGAAGGGGGAAGAAGAGGCAGTCCCTCCCGTGTAAAGGGGGGTAGGGGGGATTTTCTGCGGTTGCCAAACATCCTCTTACAGAGCTGCGACAGATTCCTTGAAGATCCTTTGGGAGCATCCCACTTTTGTTAACGCCCCCGGGTTAGCCCCTGCGGCGATGGCCCTCACCCTAACTCCCTCTCCCGTTCTGGGAGAGGGACTTTAAGTAGTCTCACTCCCCTTCTCCCGGCTTGGGAGAAGGGGCTGGGGGATGAGGGCCAGACTCGCCCAAGTGAAATGCACCCAAATGACCGATATGTCAGGGTTGTGGCGTGCGGATTCGCCGCACGCCACAATTAATCGGAGAGCCCCTAAGCCTCTAGACCCAGACGGGCATAGACAATGGTGGAACAAAACGTGCCCACCAACTGCCCCAGCAACTCATCACTGAGGGAGGCTAGATCATCTCCGCGGAAATAATTATCAAACTGGGTTAACAGAAGACGAGCACGCTCCTGGGAGTCGTCATGGGCGGTCATTTTTTGAGTTAGCAGAATCCACTGCCGCCGAATTAGGCAGGCACGATGCAGATCATCCGGCGAGGCGGGGAGCAGAATTGAGAGCTTGCCCACGCCCACCAACTTTTGACAAGTTAAATCCAGACTCCCACCAATGAGCGCACCCGGCCCTGCGAATTCCGCATGATAGGGTTTGCACAGGATCACGCCGTTACGGCGACGAGCGTTCACAATAAAGGACTGACCTGCCTGGATTTGGGAGAGTAGTGTCTTTTCCAAGGCTGTGTTGCGTTTGTATTGAATCTCAGTAGATCACCCAGATCGAGTTCACGTTTATTAACGAGCCAGTCGATCAGTTTATTGGGCACCTCGATTAATTGGGTTGGGCGGCGAAGCCGCCCAACCCAATTAATCGAGGTGCCCTATTGAGACACGCCCTAGGAGGTTGCCTGGACTGGAGGCACATTGGGTGGAGGGGGCTGGGATGGGCGATCGTCCTTGCGCCACTGGGCGCGACCCACCCCATCCGTGAGGAGATAACTCTGGGCCAAAAGCCAAAACCAGAATCCCGGTAAGAGGGGTTCCATCCATGGCTTGAGCCGTTGCACAAAGGCAGGTAACCAATTGCTCAACAGCAGGCTAACAAGGCTCAGTATACTGAAAACCACATAGTTCAGCACCCAGCGCAGCATATCCCGAGGACCGGCCAAATCCCAAATCCAAGCCAGTAGACTGGGGTTTTGTCGGGCGGCTGTGAGGGCCATGCGGTTAAAGGTAACCCAGTCCGCCCGATCTTTCATAAAGGCATCGCTCACCGAGGGGGATTCGCTCGCGAGGATCCCGAAGAAGGTGTTGAGCATGGCGTTAATCCGCTCCGGGCGAATCACACGCCCCGTGGGGACCATCATCCCCTTGGAGAAGAGCCAGGTGACGGCAATGTTACTTTGGTAGGCCCGCACCTGCTCCAAATGTTTGGCGGCCAGTAAGTCACGCTGGAGAGCTGCGTCCAGTAATGTGGTCAGCCGGGGCAGGTTCCGCACCAGGGAGCCAAAGCCCGTGAAAATCAGGGGTGATTGGAGCGAGGCGGCATCACCAATCGCCATGACCCGATCGAAGGCAACCCGTCGATCGCCACTGCCCACATTGAAATAGCCCGGAATATAGCCAAAGGTTGCCTTTTTCCAGGTGAGTTGGTCCAAATCACACCGGCGGTACTCCGGCAAAATCGTAAAGAAATCCTCATACATCTCCAGGAGTGAGCCGGGATTGTCGGGGTGAACTTGGTGGTAGTGGAACAGGTAAACCGTCAGGTCGTCTCCGCCCGCCGGGAACAGCTCCCAAATTAACTGCCGCCCTCGGGACACATCCCCATGGCTGTTGAGCACATCCCCGTACTGGGTATCCCACACCGATCGATCCAGACCCTGGAATACGGCCCCCACCGTGGGGCAAACGCTGTCAAAGGGGCGACCTTGGTTCATCTGCCATGCGATCGGTGAGGCGGTGCCCATGGCATCAATCAAAAGGCGACCCGTGGCCCGTCGGTGATAGGGATGGGGGGAACTGGGGTCGGAGTTTTGGGCCTCGTCGGGGGAGCCTGGGGAAGGGGCCAGGGAATCCTGGCCGGGTCGGGGTCGGTGGTGCGCCTTCAGCAGCACCCGATCGCTGTAGATTTCTGCCCTTTCAAATTCCGTATAGTCCCAAATATCACCCCCTGCTTCCTGGAGTTTTTGGCCACAAATTTGCAGCAGTCGATCGGACTCCACCGCCACATTGAGCACGGTGGGGGTGTGTAAAATTTCGGCCTTGGCCTGGGGGGGATTGTTGGCATCAAAGAACTTGTGGAACCCATCCACATACTCCCGCGCCACCACCGACTCCACTTCTTCCGGGCTCAGCAACCCCAGGTCTAGCAAACTCTGGATCTCATCCCGAGAAATATTCCACTCCCGGTTCATGCGACCAAACCCGAGCCGCTCCACCAGCAGCACCCGGTAACCCAACTTGGCCATCATGGCCGCGTGGATGACCCCCAGGGCACCGCCCACATAAATAAGATCGTAGTCCACCTCGGGGCTGGAGGGACTCGGGGTGCTCCCCGCCGCTTGGAAAACCACCTGTTTGGGCTGTTGGGGATGGTTAACGCCATCGCGCCAGCGTTGCTCCCACCAGTAGGCACGGGTGAGATCCGCCTCACCGTTGGGGATTTCCCGAAAATATTTGACCGTGCGGGGATACTGCTCCGCTAGGGCATCAAAAATTGAGGTTTGGCTTAGATCGACGTCAGGGGGCGCAGGATAGGTGGGGGGGAACGCGTCCAGCAGTTGCTGCTTCAGGGTGTGGAGAATTTTGCCTTCCTTGGGGAAGGGCCGATCGCCCCATCGAAAAACTTTGACATAGGTGGTGCGTTGTACGGACCACATGAATACGGCCAACTCTGCACCCTCCGCCGCTTTCCCAGGCCACTGGATGCTAATTCCGTCCGGGGTATTCCGCTTGCTAGCTCCCTCGGGGAGACTGAAGCTGTCCTGGAGCCAGCGACAAACCCGATCGGTGTCGGGTGTGGGGGCTTCGAGATAGAGAAGTTGGCGCATGGGACACGCGATCGGCACTAAACAGCTAAAGGATACCTTACCAAGATACATAGCACTGTTCGCAACAGTATCCGATCCCCTGGGATCGTCCCAAAGCGAACCCCCACCCTCGATATCCCATGGCGGTTGCCACAGGTACCGGTCCCCAGGGAAGAGAGCCAGGGCCGGTGCGGATCAAGGATGGGGGCGGGGTTGACGTGGGAAAACTCGAGATTAGTGGGTATGGGCGAGGCGACGCACTCGGATCTCGGTTTCTAGCTGGCAGAGCAGGGTGTCTGCCTCAGCTTGCAGATAGAGGAACTCCGCTTGGTGGTTGGCTTGGTACAGTTTCTTAAGGCGATCGAGGTTGGCGTCAAGCTTGATAATGCCAGTCCCAAGAGGGGACAGGGCCGCTTTACGCTTGGAAAGAGAATTTTCTAAAGGGGCGGTTTTGAAAGTAGACATGCTGGGTTAATCGTAATAAATACTCAGCCATAAATCTTTACCATTCTACACCTAAGGTTGCTCGGCTCAGGGTTGTCTGGGACACTGCATCCCCGACAGATTCGGTCTAGACTGCAGATTTCCTTGATTTTGGCGATTCTGGCGATTCTTGTGGCGATCGTTAATGGGAATGCATCTAAGATGTTTAGAAACTTTGGCCAAGGGCTGTAGGCCGGGGGCATCCCACTTTCGAGAAAATAGTCAGATAGCCAGGAGGCCATTGAGGTAGGCACAGCGCAAACGGAGCATCGGGTTGACCGAAGCGGTATTCCAGCGGGCCCCCGAAATCTGGAGACGCCGACCAATCTGCTTGA
>JAYKIB010000302.1:0-2535 GCA_035285005.1 Prochlorothrix sp. | reverse complement strand
AATACCTGGTGGGTGACCCTAGCCCGTCGTTTACAAGCTCGCACTGTTCCTGATCTCATGCGACGCTTAGCTAATCAACTGGAACACGTGTGGCAGCTCTTGATGGGTACCTACCCCCTCCCAATCGGAGCCTGAAACCCCCTCCAGCAAATACTCTCAGCCTACAGACTGGTTTTATGAAACCACCCTGCGTCGCCGGGTTGGGTATTGCCCAAGTCGGCCCGGTTTTCGTAGGCTGCCCCCGAAGCAATTTCCTCAACGTAGTTAAATTCCCCGGACTCATGGGCCAGTTGGGCGAGGAAATGGGCCCGCCGCAGGGGGGTATTAATCTCAAACTCTGTCATGGTGGCATTGAGGTGGGGCACAAAACGCTCGAGGCGGGACACCTGGGCGTAGGGGGCGATCGTCCGCAACTGGGCCACGGTCAATTGGGCCACCTTGGGGAAAAGTCCTTCATAGGGAAGGCGGTTGACGGGGCGATCGGGTAATCCACGTAGTTGTCGAATCACCGCATCCACCACCGCATCCTGGGATCCCAGGCTGGCTCCTGGGATCTGTTCCACAAAGACCTTTAAGCCTTGGGCGACGAGGGGGCGATAGTCCGCAAAGGTTGCCGTGGCGGGGAGCAGAAACAGACCCCGATAGGGGAGACGATGGGGGGGGCGGGCGGGTTGTTTACCAAGGGCCCGGAGCAGATCGTCGGCCAGTCGATCGCCGGGGGCGGGACTGTCGCCGCTGTCCCCTTGGCCCAGATGTAACACGAGCCAATGGAGATGGAGAGCGGCCTGGTTGCGCCAGGTTTGGAGTTGATAGTCGCTTACCTCCACATTTTCCGCGCCCGATCGGCCAAAGAGTCCTTCATAGGGGTGAACGCCCCGGGGCCGAGGCGATAGGTTCTTGAGGGTGCGAATGAGGGTATCGGCTGCCGTGTCGGCGGGAACTAGGGTCGGTGTCTCCAGGCGTTCGAGGAAGACTTGGATACCCCGGGCCGATCGTTGGCGCAGAGTGGAGAGGGGGGCAGCCGGAAACAAGCCCAGGTAGGGATCTCGACCAGTGGGTCGGGGGGGACGATCGGCTAAGAGGCGCAGGAGGGTATCAACATCGGCATCCTCGGCGGTGAGGCGATCGGCGGTGAGGCTTTGGACGATGAGGCGAGCCAGAAATCGGGCGGCTTGCTGTCGCCAAGACAGGAGGAGGGACGAGTCAGCCATAGGTCAAGACGAACGAAAGGGTCTCGAAAGGGTGAGGATAGATCCAGCAAGTCCGGTCAGTCCGGTCAGTTAGTCAAGTCCGCTCAGTCCGGCGTAGAGTCCCTCGATTGATCCGGGTCGGCGGGCGATCCCGGTGGGGGGGCAAGTGTCTCACCCAATCTTACCGGTTCAGATCCGTGCATCATGTCCAACGCCCAGCGGTTTGGTAAGCCAGCTTGGCCCTACTGGCCCAACTGTTGCAACTCCTCCGCAACTCGTTTCAGGCGACGCAACTGGGCTTCCATGTCCCGCTTAGTCCACTGGGCTGCAAAGGTTTGGAACCCAAAGGCCACGATCGGGTTGCTGGGGGTAAACTCGAAGCGATTGAGCAGGCGAGTGGCTACGGGAGTGACGGAAGGATTTAGGCCGGTACTACCGCTTTTATGGAGAGTGTCGCTAGTGAGACCGTTATTAGGGGGGGTATTGGGGGCGTGATTGAAGTGGTCATGATTCAATCCGTCATTAGGGTCGTCCTCGTCCTGAGGGGGGTTCTGATGGGGGCCGTCACTGGGATCGTCATGGGGGCCGTCACTGGGGCGATCGCCATCTTCTGCCTTCCCCTTCGGTCCCGGATCAGCCTCCAGCGGCTGGCACTCCCAGCGATCGCGTCCGCTGAAAAAACCCGTAAACTCCCAGACGACTAACCCCGGACTCCGTTCCACCACCGTACTGTGCAAGGCCGGTTCAAGTAAGGGCACCTGGAGCACAAAGCGGGTTTTGCCCCCCAGCTCCGTCGTCCAGTCTCCCACCGGATCACAGCGGAGTGCTGGATTTAACCAGCGGTGCATCAGATCCCGATCGGTAAAGCAACGCTCAACGCGGGTCGCCGTGGCCTGAATTGTAATGGACTGCTCAAAAACTTGGGGACCAATAGACTGGAAAACCATAGAAAACCCAAGACCCTAGGGGACAAACGCGAGATTTAGCGGGGAAGAGTCAGATCAGTTTTTCCGTCATCTGACGCGCCCTTTCACTGTAATTTTCAAGGTTAGCAGGTGGTTTCTTCAGCTCCAACCCGGTAGGGTATGTCTGTACGCTAAGTACCGGACAAAAAAGTGATCAGCATGGCCCCAAACCCTTGTAGGCTAAGCATTTGAGGCTGATCGCCTAAAACCCTTGTATAGTAGGTATTTCCAGGGTTTTGTCCGGTACAGAGGTCTATACGACCTCAATCCTGTACTACGGAATTTATTTATGCAGCATATATCACCAACTGCCCCCATCACGATGGGTGGTATCTGGGGATCGGAGGCGATGAGGCCTTGGATTTTGGCCCAGGAGTCCA
>JAYKIB010000301.1:0-15620 GCA_035285005.1 Prochlorothrix sp. | reverse complement strand
CCAAGCCGGGAGAAGGGGAGTGAGACTTCTTAAAGTCCCTCTCCCGTTCTGGGAGAGGGATTTAGGGTGAGGGCCATTGCTGTAGGGGGTTTCTAGGGGGGGTTAACGAAAGTGGGATGCTCCCGATTCTACAAGGGCCGAGGGTCCTTAACCGACGTTTTCAAAGGCTCTCCTAGGGATTAAGGGCTTGGGATGTCCAGGTGAACGGAATAGTAGTCGATCGCTGGTAAACATACCGATCCTGCGGATCCCCCTTGAGGTTGAGGTAATCCACCCGCTGGGGAGCTAGCAGTAGCAGATAAAACGTGTCCAGGGGTTGGCGGGGGTCGGGGGCCGGGGGTGAAAAGGCAGCAGCAGCCGATCGCGGTTGGGCCGGGGGAGGCCATGCGAACTGAAGACGGGCTGCATCGGAAAGATTGTGCCAGAGATGGTGACGCTGGGTTTGGAGTCGCTCGTCCGGGCTATGTTCCGTGACGATCGCCATTTCTCCGCTGAACCGGAACTGTTCCCGGCTTTTGGCAAAATACCAGCACACCTCTACCCAAGCCATCTGCCCCAGATGGAGAATTTTCTCACTGCGCCGATCGCTAACAAACTGCAAGTGCTGCGGTTGGCTCGAATCCGGTTGCCACAATCCCCGAAACACGATTGTGCGACAGTGGGGCCGCCCCTGGGGATCCACCGTAGCGAGTTGGACAAAACGGCTTTGGGGTTGGGCCCGATTGTGATGGAGCGATCGGTGCAGTCGGGCTGTCCAGGGGACAATCGTCGAGATCGGGGAAGAGGGCGGCGTAGTCACAGGGTTAGGGGATTCAACGCAAGGGGAGCAACGCCAGGGGGTAGGCGATGCGTGGGAAACGGCGATGCTGGGTGGTTTTGGGCTGTGTTTAGGTTGAGCGACCTGAACCGTGTCAGACGAGTACGGAGGGAACGGGAATCGGCACACCTGTTTGGTGCCACTGGTGTAGGAGGGGCGTAAGCTGGTCCACGGGTTGAGGACGACAGAAAAAATAGCCCTGCATTACCCGACAGCCCGCATTTTGGAGCAACTGTAACTGGGACGCACTTTCAACCCCCTCCACCACCAGATCCCGACCTGTTGTTTTGACCAAATCCACCAAAGCCTGGACGATCGCCACATTAATAATGTCCTGCTCTAGATCTTTGACGAAACTGCGATCGATCTTGATCGTATCAAACTGGAATTCCCGAAAATAGCTTAAGGACGAGTATCCCGTCCCAAAATCATCCATAGCCACCTTCACCCCCAACTGATGCAACTCCTGAATGCAGCATTCAGCCACGGACACATCCTGAATAAAGGAGCTTTCCGTCAGCTCGATCGTCAGGTACTGGGGTGCTAACCCCGTTTCCTCCAACACCTGATGTACCAATGCGGTGACGGGCTGGTGGGCCATCTGCCGCATGGACAGATTCACCGCCATCCGAAACGGCGGCAGCCCCTGCTCTTGCCAGGTCTGGCTCTGGCGACAGGCCGTTGTCATGACCCACGCCCCAATCTGGTCAATCAAGCCCGTTTCCTCCGCAAGGGGAATAAAGATGTCTGGAGACACAAGCCCCAGTTGGGGATGCTGCCACCGCAGGAGGGCCTCTACGCCATAGACCTGTGCCCGTTCCAGATCGATTAGGGGCTGGTAACAGAGGAAAAATTCCTGACGTTCAAGGCCATGGTATAGATCGGTTTGGAGGCGGAGCAGTTCCTGGGTGCGATCGTCAATGCTGGGACTGTAAAAGTTGTAGTGGTTCCGGCCACTGTCCTTGGCCCGGTAGAGGGCAATATCAGCATTTTTGAGCAGGATATCGGCTTCTACACCATCTTGGGGGTAGAGGGCAATGCCCAAGCTCCCCGTCACGTGGAACTCCTCCCCCGCCAGCCAAAAGGAGGGCCGAAAACTCCGCAAGATCTGGTCCGCCAAGTCTTGGCTCTGTTCCGGGTGAGTCAGTTTGGGCATCAGCAGAGTGAACTCATCCCCCCCCCACCGGGCCAAGATAATACTGGGATCCAGGACCGATCGCAGACGATTGGCAAAATCCTTGAGGAGTTGGTCGCCCACGGGATGGCCTAGAGTATCATTCACCGCCTTAAAGCGATCTAAATCTAGGAAATACACCGCCACGGAATGGTGCTGCTGCATCGCTGTCTGAATGGCCTCTTCCAAGCACTGGCGGAACAAGGTGCGATTGGGCAAGTGCGTCAAGCTATCGTGGGAAGCCTGGTAGGTGAGGCGAGCCGCCACCGCCTTGCGCTCCGTAATATCCCGAATTGCGCAGCACAGGAGCCTCTGACCCGAGTAAACAATGGGACTGACGTGGATTTCCACCTCTAGAGTTGAGCCGTCGGCCCGCTGTTGCTGTCCCTCAAAGCAGCGATTACAGCTTGCATCGGGGTCTTGGGTCGTGAGCATCCGATCGAGGATGGTTTCCAGTTGCGCTGGGGTCAAAGACAACAGCTGATCCAAGCGGGAGGCTAGCAGTCGATCGCGATCGTAGCCCGTGAGGTGACAGTAGGCCGCATTCACATCCTGGAGGCGCCACGTGGCCCGATCGATGAGGACAATTCCCTCTGTACTTTGGTCCACAATGGCCCGGTGCCGTTCTTCGCTGTCCCGCAGGGCCTGACTCAACTGGGCCAGCCGTTCCGTGGCCACCAGCTGGGACTGGGTTTCCTGGAGGGTCGCCAGGGTCTTTTCCAGACGCAGGGCTTTCTGCTGGGCTTCGGCTTCGCTGGCAACCCGGGCTCGAAACACGGCCTCAAAGGTGGTCCCCAAGAAGCCAATTTCGTTGGCCGGCAGGGGGGGCAGGGGGATCCACTGGCCCAGGGCTTGGCTTTGGGTAATGCCCTGCTCTAGGCGCCGCAGGGGCCATAGCACCCAATGCCAGATCCCCCAGGCAATTCCGACCAAGGCCAGGAGCGATCCGATGACAAACAGACTGCCCACCTGGGACAGGACAATCACCGCATCCCGTTGTAATTCCTGGGGATCAAAGGTCACCAGGGTGACACCGCGCTGTGACTGGGGCGGAAACAGACTACTGCTAAAGGGCAGCACCTGCACCACCTCAAGTTCTCCAAAGGCATGGCGAATCCAAATTTGCTGTTCCCGGCACGATTGGGCCGCGATCGCCACCGCCCGACGCACCGGCTCAAACTCAGCGTAGTCAGTCTTCTGCTCTGGCCAGGGGGCACTGGTTGCCAGCACCGCTCCATCCGGACTGAGCACAGTAATCTCATCCACGCCAGCCAGGGTTGCGTAGTTTTGCACCACGCGCTCTAACACCTTCTGGTTTTGGGGGTTAAGTAAACCTTCTGTGGCAAACTCGAGTCCGTGACTGACATTTTGGGCTTGCTGCTGGGCTAGGCGGCTTAAATTGCGATGGTAGAGCAGATAATTCACCCCTAGGGTTGTTCCGCCCACAACAAAGAGGATCAGTCCCATGGTGGCTAGGAGCTGTTGGGACAAGGACTGGCGAAAACTGCGGGACAGCGCCCGGGACCAGGCGCTGGGTAGGCCGCGAGAGACAAGTAGGGTGCGGGTCAGAAAAGTCATGGCCTAGGAGGAGCGTGCAACGACTGCCAGAGATCTTGAGCAATGGAAATATCGGTTCGGAGGCTTCTGCCGTGGCGTTGATCCGATTGGAGCAAATCGATGCTGGCTTGCAGATAGGCTTGGAGGTAGCCGCTGCCAATGAGCCGATCGTTCATGGTCCGATCGCCCACCTTCAGCCCTTGGAAGTTGGCGGTGACCGCTTCGGGAGACTGATCGAGGGCTGGCGCGATCGCCGTAAAAACCGCTTCGGGGGTTTGGATAGCTGCATCAACAATCTCCAACCAGGCCTGTAGAAAGTCCTGTAGAGACTCGGGATCCCGGCGCAGTCGATCGCTGGATGTGGCTAAAACATCCACCACCAAACTGTTCACATCCGCTGTGGAAAATAACCGCGAGACCCCCAGGTCCGCTTCCGCTTGGCTGAGATCCGGCTCCCACAACACCGCCGCATCTAACTGGCCCCGTTTCAGTTGCTCCAGGGCCACCGGGTTAAGCACATCCACAATGTCCACATCCAGCGGCTCCATTCCCGCCGCGTCCAACGCCTCTAACAGAATCAAATGGCTGACGGTTCCCAGTTTACAGCCCACCCGCTTGCCCTGGAGATCGGTAAGGGTTTGGTACTGGGGCAAGCCCACGATGCCATCTGCGCCCGCCGACACATCCACCACCGCTAGGATACTGGGGGAGTCTTGGCCGGGATCCGCCTGGAGCACGTCCCACAGGGAGACAAAGCTCAGGTCCAAAGCTCCCCGCAAGTTGGCGCGAATATTATCCTGGAGGCTATTGAAAAAGTAAAACTCCACCTGCAAGCCGTGGCGCTCAAAAATATCGTGGATTTGGCCATAGAGGGCGATCGTATATCCCGGCCAATCATTCAGTCCCACGGTGAGAACCGTGGATGTTGAGGGAATGCAGCTTCCGACGACGATCGCTAGGATGAGTCCGACCCAGCCCAAGAGCCCCTGCCGCAGCCAAAGTTTGAGACGACTCCTTTTGGCTTTTGGAGCGCCTAAAATTGGTAAAAAAACAACCATATACCGGAAAAACCCTATGCCGGAAAAACCTTCATCATCTGCCTAAGGAATCTACCGAAGAGGATGCTTGCAAACTTCAGCCCAGGACCCTAGGCCCTGGCCGAATCCCCCTCAGTTCCCCTTTTGAAGGGGGAAGAAAAGGCTGTCCCCTTGTAAAGGGGGGTTAGGGGGGATTTTCTTAGGTTTCCAAACATCCTCTCAGGAATATTATACTGGGGAGCACCGTTGCCCTTGCACCCAGTTTCCTGATCCCCCTCGTTGATTGCTCCCCCCGGACTCTCCCCACAATTCTGGGGGGCACCTCGATGAATGGTGGTGTGCGGCTTCGCCACACACCACACCCCTTATTCTTGCGTGGATCATCAGGATGAAAAGTTGGATTAATCGAGGTGCCCTAGGGCAGTTGTCCCGTTATCGATTAACCGTCGATCGTCCGCATCGATCGTCCGTTAGATTCCGATTCACTCGATCGCGACTCACTGACTCGATTGCTACTCAAATGTGGTATTCTGGAGAATGCTGCAAAACTGGGCTAGGAGTACACCAACAAAATTCATGGCCAAAAAGTCAATGATTGCACGCGACACGAAGCGTGCCAAAACCGTCGAGCGTTACGCTGAGAAGCGGGCAGCCCTTAAGGAAGCCTTCGCCAGCGCTAAAACCCAAAAAGAGCGTTTAGAAATTCATCGCCAAATCCAACAACTGCCCCGCAATAGCTCCGCGACTCGGGTGCGCAACCGTTGTTGGGTCACAGGCCGTCCCCGTGCTTACTATCGGGATTTTGGCCTCTGCCGCAACATGCTGCGGGAAATGGCTCACCAGGGTCTGCTGCCCGGTGTGGTGAAGTCCAGTTGGTAGTTACTGCCTCGGACTAGCCCATTTTCCCAGTCTTCCCCTCAATTCGGTCTGTAGCTACGGATCGATCGGCAATCCAGGAAACTTCCGTCTGGATCGATCGATCGTTCCCAAGCCTCCTGTATAGAAGTACAAAAGCCCCTTAGTCCAGTGCTAAGGGGCTTTTTACATCGCTATTGGGACGCTTCGATTCATTCAAATCGTTGGGAGATAACCCACCCAAGGGCACCTCGAAAAATTCCAATTTTTGCCGAGTGACCTAGGCAAGAATCAGGGTTGTGGGAGGCGGCTTCGCCGCCTCCCACAATGAATCGAAGTACCCACGGCAGCAATCAGGGTTGGGTTGCGCGGCGCGCGCAACCCAATTCCACAATTAATCGAGGGGCCCCCAAGAATCAGAGTTTGGGTGGGGATTGGGAACATGCCCTAGACGCGAAGCGCGGTATTCTACAACCCCTCCTGGAGCCAGCCCTCGATCGCCGCCGCCGAAATCCGAATCAAGGGATGGCGGAAAACCTCATCGATCGCCTCTCGCCCCCCCGCCGCCAGGGCACGCTTCAACTGGCGGCGGAACTTTTCATTACTCTGCACCACCTGTTTCAGCAGTTGCTTGGCCTCGCTCTGACTCAGACCCCGCTCCGCCACCTTATCGAGGAAGTTCTGGACCTGATCATGGAGGTTATCCACCAGCTCCGTTTCAAAATCCGACGCAGTCTCGGGACTAGGGGAAGAAGCCCCTGGAACAGTGGCTGTTGTGAAAGGATTGGGTTGCGGTTGCCCCGTGAGGGGTTTTGCGTCCGGTAACGGCAGATCGGCCAGGGAACGGGCCGATCGCCCAGGATTAGGAGTTACCGGACGAGGCGTCTTTCCCCGCGTCAGGCCCTCCACGGCACCGGCCACATCCACACCGCTGGTTTGGCGTAACTGCTCCATAAATAGCGCTAACTGGGCCGCCAGGTTTCCATCCCGGGCATTCACGAAGGTAACCCGCTCCACATCCACATCGGGCACCGTATTGGCCAGGGTTTCTAGCAGAACCTCCAGTTTTTGATAGAGAAAGATATTCCGAGCATTGGGACCAGCCGCCGCCCAGGAGTCGGCCAACGCCTTAATTCCCTCGGCTTGGGCCTTACCATCCTCCACAATCTTGGCAGCTTCGCCCTGGGCCACCGCTAGGGCCTGTTGCATCCAGGCTTCCGCCGGAGCAATAACATCCGCTTGCAGTTGCTGCTCCACCTGCTTCATTCGGGCCTGTTGCACCGACACTTCTGCTTCAGTTCGGGCCACTTCCGCCTCAATTTGACCCCGCGATTCGGCAATCACCGCTTCCCGCTGGGTCAAGGCATTTTGAATTCGTCGGGATGCATCCGCCCGAGCAATCTCAATTTCAGCTTCAATTTGACGCAGGGAAGTTTTCCGCTTGTTTTCCGCCGACTTCATCCGTGATTCGGCCTCTGCCTCCGCCTTAGCAATACGGGCATCCCGTTTGAGCTCCGCCTGCTGCTTGCGGCCAATGGAGTTGAGGTAGTGGACATTGTCGGAAATATTCTGAATCTGGAGGTTATCTAGGGTTAACCCTAGCTTTTGTAGGTCTTCCTCGGCTTCCTCCAGGAGGCTTTTGGCAAAGGCAATTTTATCTTCATTTACCTGCTGGGGAGTCAAGCTCGCTAAGACCCCCCGTAGGTTGCCCTCCAGGGTCTCCTGGGCGATTTTCTCAATTTCCTTGGGAGTTTTCCCCAGTAAGCGCTCGATCGCATTGTCGATCGTCGGCTCTTCTCCGGCCACTTTAATATTGGCAATCCCTTCTACGGCTAGGGGGATGCCCCCTTTCGAGTAGGCATTGGTAATCTTCAACTCAATGATGGTGTTGGTCAGATCCATCCGAAACGCCCTTTCGTAGAGAGGGGCTCGAAAGGTGCGCCCCCCTTTGACGATGCGGTAGCCCTTGGGTTGACCGTTGGGTAATTTCTTTCGATATTGCTTCGGCCCTGCAAAAATCAGCACTTCACTGGGCTTACAGATATAAAGCAGGTTGCGGATGGTGAAGTTGATGGCCCCCACCCCGGCCCCAGCAATGCCCAGGGTCAGGATAATGACAGTAATGGGATCCATGGTTGAGTCCTCAGGTTCAGATGGTCGAGAGTCAGACGGAAAGGCAACGGACCCGTGGTTTGAGGTGGAGCGCGATCGGCAAGTCCCCCACGCCTGGAGGAATGCTCGCACCGGACGGGTACCCGGCAACACGGTGCATTGAGGGCACGCCCTAGGGCCCTATTGGGACTGGGAGCGGGTCGCAGTGGGGGGCACCATGGGGGGAGGTGGGGGCACCGTCGCGCCCGTCAGATCAATTTGTAGGGTTTCCTCCACCTGACGCAGGAATTGCTGTACCACCTGGGGATAGGCATTGACGAGACCCGCCAAGGCTTTTCCGTCCCCGCTGTCGATCGCACTGATATTGGATAGATGCAGCCGCTCCGACACCTTCGCCGCCTGCTCCAGAATCATGTCTAACCGCTGAATCACAAACAGCTCTGCGGCACTGGGGCCGAGATCATGCCACACTTGGCCCAACAATTGGTTGGCTTCAGCAGCCGCACGGGCATCGGCGGCAAAGGCAGCGGCTTCTCCCTGGGCTTGGAAAACGCGGGCTTGGCGGTTGGCCTCGGCGGGCAGGACCTGTTCCACTTGGAGCCGGATTCGCTCTAACTCGGCCCGCACCGCTTGGAGTTGTTCCTGGGCTTGGGCGCGGGCTTCCTGGGCAGCTGCGATGGTGCGTTCTTCTTCAGATTTGGCCTGCTTCTCTAAATCGGCTTTAATCCGCCGCAGTTCGTTCCGTTTCTCCTGAATTAGCGACTCTGCCTCAGTTTCCGCCACCTCAGCCTTACGCCTGCACTCCGCTTCGATCGAGTCTGCTTCGGCAAAGGCATTGGATTCCGCAATTTCCGCATCCCGAATCACGATCGCAATTTGGCGCGTCCCAATATCGTCTAAATAGCCCACATCATCGGAGACGCTCTGGATCTTGAGGGTATCTAATTGCAAGCCCAGCTTGGCGAGGTCGTCCTTCACATCCTTAGCGATGCGATCGGCAAACTCTAGGCGATCTTCGTTGAGTTGCTCCGGTGTGAGGGTTGCGACCACCCCCCGCAGGTTCCCCTCCAGGGTTTCCCGAGCAACGCGCCGGATTTCCTTGGGATTTCGGCCCAAAAAGCGCTCGATCGCATTGCGGACAATGGTGGGGTGATTGGAGACTTTGACGTTGGCGATCGCCTGAATATTGAGGGGTGTGCCCCCCTTGGCATAGGCATTCCGAATTTCCAAAGCCACGGGCATGGTGCGCATGTCCATGACCTGGACTGTCTCTAGGAGGGGAATACAGTAGGTTTGTCCACCAAATTCAACACGATAGCCCACTTTTCGCCCGTTAAACTGGTAATCCCGGCCAGAAATCACCAGAATCTTATTGGGATCACAGATCCGAATCACCGTGTTTAAGAGCCAGATTATGCCCGCTGCACCTAGGATAAAAACAGCGGTGAAAAAGGCTCCAGCAACTCCACCCCCTTGGGCCAAAATCAGCGGTAATTGTAGATTGGGGGCAAGGCCAGAACTGGGATCGACGGTGACCGTGGCCTGGGCGATCTCTGAAGCTGGGATCGTGGCGATCGTGCTGGCTGTGGCAGCAGGTGGGGGGGTGGTGTCAAGGCTAGTGCCAGGAATGACCTGGGCGAGGATTAGACTGAGATCGGACTCATCCCGTGGGTTGGGGGAGATAGGCGTTGACATGTTCAACAATCCTCATGCATCGGGTACAGGGAGTGTCCTGCCTTCGGCAGAGCAACTCCCGTCTTGGCGGTACTATTGCGCATGTTACGAATAGTGCTGTAACTGTGCGCTTATCGGCATTTGAGTGTATCTAGGGCACCTCGAAAAATTCAAATTTCGACCGCAGTGCCCACGGCAGAATCAGGGCTGTGGCAGGCGGCGAAGCCGCCTGCCACAATTAATCGAGGTGCCCTCTAGAGGTTCCTGGCATGACTCTAGGCCGGGACTGAAACGGTTCCTAGGGATCGGACTCTAAGCCAACCACGGCACAATCGGGTTGCAAATCCAAAATGACCACCCGATCGTCCTGGACAAACTCCTGATCCAACTCCGTGGTGGCTTGGAGCGAGAGCCAGGTCCCCTCCACTTCCACCTGAATGCGACCGGTGCTTTGACGATCGAACGGAACCGTGACCCGCGCGGAACTACCCACCAGAACACTGCGATCGATCCGCTCCTCCGAGACCACCCAGGCGATGCCCTCTTCCAGACCCACCACCAGCACCGGATCCCCCACTTCAAAGACCCGGGCTTCACTGGAGCGAGCGGGATAGTAGAGATAGGTACCCCGCAATTCCAGCTTGATTTTGCCGCGACTGTTTCCTTCAAAGGGCAACTCCACGACGGCCGCCGCCCCCACAAAGTCCTCCGATCGGACGAGGCTATCGGAGTTGTCTCGCCCCAACCACCGCAGGAAGTTGGCCCCGCCTCCGCCAATCAAGAGCGCTAAAATCACTGCGATCGCCAACACTTCGATCGGGCTGATACCAGTCAGAAAACTAAAAGCTAAACCGGACAGGCCAAAAATAAACGCGGCTAGGGTCCAAAACCGCGCGCTGGTGATGGGGATCAGTGCATTGAAACGATCGAATAGGGTAGCGGCGGGGGATGAAGGGGCGGAGTTGGCTTCTCGACCCAGGGGATCAACTTCAAAGTCAATGTCAATGTCAAAGTCGGGACCATCCAGTCCCCCAAAGGCCGCCAGCGCCACGAAGAAACCTCCTATTACGAAGGTACAAAGATAGAGTGGAATCATGGCACAGGGTTAGGGTGGAATGGGCCGATCGTAACCAGTAGTTCCGGGATTCCTGACTAAAGTTTTGGAATTCTTTAAGGTTAGCGATACAGTCTGTCGCATAAGGGCACCTCGAGAAAGCAAAGTTTTTGGCCAGTAACCCACTTAAGAATCAGGGTTGGGTTGGGCGGCTGCGCCACCCAACCCAATTAGCCGCCCACCACAATTAGCCACACGCCACAATTAGCCGCCGCCTACCACAATTAGCCGCACGCCATAATAAATCGAGGTGCCCACCACAGTGAATTGAGGTACCCAATTATGTTGTGTGCTTGGCGACCTGGGAGGTGTCAGCACTCAGGGCCAGCCGCCATATCGCTACCCAATATCACAGGATTAAAAGCGGGTGGGGGGAATCGAACCCCCATCATTAGCTTGGAAGGCTAAGGTTTTACCACTAAACTACACCCGCGTGTGTAGGCTCTCTGTACCGGACAAAACTTTGGAAACGCCTACCATACAAGGGTTTCAGACGATCAGACTCAAATGCCTACCCTGTAAGGGTTTAGGGCCATTCTGATCACTTTTTTGTCCGGTACTGAGGTGTAGGCTAACTACTATAGCCTAAAGTGTTACCCAGGGAAAGGAAAGAGGCCAAGATTTTTGGAGCAGTCCGTTGCATCACCAGACTGGCCTCTGGAGGTCTGGACCTCTCGACTTGTTGCTTGCATCGGTTGGGCGGCGAAGCCACCCAACCCAAACCATCCGGCCCCTAGACTCTAGGGCTTAGGTCTAGCTACCGTTCTTGTTCGGAGCGCACACCCACTTTGGGGGTGTACTCCCATACTTAAGGGGAGACGGAACTGAAGCTGGGGTCTACTAGGTATTCACCGTTTCCAGGCGGGACGTGACAAAGCGATCGAACCAGCCCTCCAAATAGGCCCGGTTCGTCGATCGTTGATCCGGATCCGTCGTCGTTAGGGGATGGGGCGCTAGCCCCTGGATTGCCGCCGTTGTCACACAAAACATCGATTTTTGGAAGCTCTGGCAAATCTTCACCCGTAAATCCCGCTGGATACGCGGTCCCTCCTGGCGGTAGAACTGGGCTAGGTACTCCGGCAGAAAATGGCGCATATCCTGCATTAACAGCGTGGGCGGGATGCCAGCCCCCCCGATCGGCAGGGGATCGGCATAGAGCGCCCCATAGGCAAACTCCCCCTGCTCAAAGGGGATTTGGTAGGCTTGGGCATTGTAGGAAATGGTGCCCGGAAACGGCGTTCCCCGGAAGAAAACCGCCTCAACATAGGGAATTGCGGTGTCCGCCAAAAACGTCAGCCCCGCACTCTCGGGGATTAAATCATAGGACTGCTGGCCCCAACTGACGCGATAGGTGATGGGAGTTGCCGCTGCCGCCACGATCGCATCCCGAATATGATCCACCACCGCCGGGATGGTCTGAATCTCCCCGGCATCGTAGCGATCGGACAGACTCAGGAACATTTCCGACATGATCGTCCAAAACTGCCCCAGTCCGCTGAAATAGGCATGCATTCGGCTTTGCTCCAGCAAAAATTCTGGAAAGAGCCGATGAACTAGTTGCATCGCCGGATCAATCCGGAACCGAGCCGCGATCGCCGCCTCACAATTTTGCCGAAACCCATCACCATCAAGATACTCCGACAGTCCGCCGCCCCCATGCCACATCATGGCGCGGCCACAGTATTCCGCATATTCGTAGTTAATGCGATCGTGCCACCAATGGCGCAGCAACTTTGCCAGGTTTACCTCCCCATTAAAGAATTTGAACCAGGGGAAAAAGTTTAGATACTGATATTCGGCCGCATACTTCAAGTTGACAGCATAGGCATCTAAAACCACACCGTAGCTCTTCAAAATACCCACCACTTCCAGGAGATTCGTGGCACTATGGCTCAGGAGCGCTTCCCCCCGCTCTAGGCGATGGATATGGGTCGCTAGGGGATGTTTGGATGGGGCAAATATTACAGCAGTCATAGGCTTATCCTAGGGCAGGGCGCGATTTTGCCAGAATTGGAGCGCTTGGTTAAAGCTATCCGTTAGGTTGGTGACGCCGGTAATCACCACCAGCAGGATCGCCAGACCAATGACGATCGTGACCACGTAGGCTTGGGACTGGCCAGAGGCGCTATATTTCAGGCCCTGACCGCTCAGGAGTGTGGCTAAACCGACGGCATTGACCAGACCATCAATGACATAGCGATCGATCCAGGATGCAAGCCGCGAACATTGTTCCACCATCCACACCACCGTGACCCGGTAGCCCCGATCGATATAAAAGTCGTAGGCCAGTAAGTCCTGGATAAAACGGGTCGATCGATTGATGGGGCGGGAGAGAGTGCCCGAGAGGGGAAGCGCCGTGGCAACAAACACCCCCAGCACCGTTGCACCAATAATCAGGACAAAGGCCCAGTGCTGGAGACCACTGCGCTCGACCATGGGAGAGGTCATGCTCAAGATGAGCTGCCAGCGTTCTAGCATCAGGGGCAAAAGGAGGGTGATGACGGTGAGAGACACCATGGGAACGGCCATGGCCCAGTTGGCCTCTGGGGCGCGACGGGTTTTGGCTTGGGGGGAGCCCAGGAAGACGAGGCGGAAGACCCGCAGCAGATTGATGGCACTGAGGCCGTTCACTAACACCAACAACAGAATCAGCCAATCCGGGTTATGCCACATGCCGTTGACCCAGTGGCGCAGGGTCCAGAACATCCCCAGGGGAAAAAGGGTGAGGAGGCCCAAGCTGCCTACCACAAAGGCGGTGGTGGTGGCGGGCATCCGGGACCAGAGGCCCCCCATTTCCGTAATGTCCTGGTTACTGGTGGTGAAAATAATCGATCCAGCGCTCATGAAGAGAAGCGATTTGGCGACCGCATGGGCCAGCAGGATTAGGAGAGCAATATCCACATGCTCTAGGCCCACTGCAACGAAAACCAAGCCTAAATAGGCACTGGTGGAGTGGGACAGGGTCCGTTTGATGTCGATCTGGGCAATGGCCACCAGGGACGCGCCGATCGCCGTAATCGCCCCCACCCCAATCAGGGTATCCGTCACCCAGGGCGATAGGGGAAAGACGGGCTGCAGCTTGATCAGGACATAGGCGCCGGCGGCCACCACCACGGAATTCCGCATCAGCGAGGCTGGATTAGGAGCTTCCATGGCCTCATCGAGCCACAGGTGAAGGGGAAACTGGGCGCATTTGCCGATCGGTCCCGCAATCAGGGCCAGACCAATCAGAGTGGCCGGGAGAGCGGGTAAATCTGCGGTGCTCGCCCATTGGCCAATTTCCTCAAAGGTGAGGCCGGGACTGTAGGTGGCGAGGGCCACCAGCCCCATCAGTAAAATCACATCCCCCACCCGCTTGGTCAGAAACGCATCCCGCGCCGCCGTGACCACCAAGGGCTGAGCATACCAGAACCCGACAAGCAGATAGGTGGAAAGGGTCAGCAATTCCAGCAGGCCGTAGGACAGAAATAGGGAGTCACTGAGGGCCAGGGCACTGAGGGCAGCTTCAAAAAAGCCCATCAGGCCAAAAAAGCGGGCCAGGGACCATTCCTTTTCCAGGTAACCGAGGGCATAGAACTGACTGAGGAGACTCATGGTGGTTACCAAGGTCAGCGCTCCCAGGTTCATGCTGGAAATCTCCAGCACCAGGGGTAGATCCAGATCCGCAAAGTTGATCCAATGCCAGACCAGTTGTTGGGGCGCGGCCCCCCAGGTTTGGGGAAAGATGATCGCACCATGGATCAGGGCTACGGTGCTCATCAACAGGTTGAAGTAGGCGGCGGGACGTTGTCCGGTGCGCCGAATCAAACCAAGGGACCAGGGCAGGGTGAGGATCGCACCGACCAGGCCGTAGAACGGAATAAACCAGGTTTTACTGAGAAGGAACTCTGCCATGGGCGACGATGCTGCTGCGGGGGAGGGTTAAAGAGTGAGTCGGGGACTGGGGTAAGGGATCAACGGCCCAAGGATGGGCGACAGGTCTGGAGGGTGGCCTCGGGATGGGGTGGGAGTCTACGCCTCACCCGATCTCACCAGATCTAACCAAGCCTCAACAAACTTGCTCCTTGCGGGAGGTACCCTTAGGACTATTCTTAACCAGCGCGGATCACAGCACAAGGCCAGCACAGATCACAGCACAAGGTCGATCCTATGCACCCTGTCTGCTTTTCTATCTGCGTTTGCAATTGGGTACCGAGCACCTCGATTAATTGGGTTGGGCGGCTGTGCCGTCCAACCCAACCCTGATTCTACCGTGGGCACTGCGGTGAAAATCTACATTTGGGCACCTCGATTATGGGCACCTCGATTAATTGTGGCCGGCGGCGAAGCCGCACGCCATAACCCTGATTCTTACGTGGGTCATTGGGCAAAAACTTGGATTTTTCGAGGTGCCCATTTTCCGAAGTGTCCTACCGCGGCTGTCTCCCCCTCTGGTAAAGGTGGGTTAGGGGGATTCTTTTCGGTTTCCAAATATCCGCTTAAACTCCTCACAACTCCCTGACCGCTACACCCCATGAAATTTCCCTGGTTCCCAAGCTCCCGCTCTCATCGATCGACCCCCCGATCGACCCCCCGATCGCGACGGATCCGATCGATCCTGCGGTGGTTTGCCTTCTGCCTGTTGCTGGTCACGGTGCTGCTGGGAAGCGTGGGCTGGGAAGCGGTGCGCCAGTCTTGGCCAGTGGAACAGGGGCAACTCACCCTCCCGGGTTTAAGCGCCCCTGTGACGGTGGTGCGCGATGACCAGGGAGTCCCCCAAATTTATGCTGATACCACCGCAGACCTGATGTTTGCCCAGGGCTATATCCAGGCCCAGGACCGCTTTTGGCAAATGGATGTGTGGCGACATGTGGGAGCTGGAAGGCTAGCGGAGATGTTTGGGGAAAAGCAGGTGGACACCGATCGTTTTTTGCGGACCCTGGGCTGGGAGTCGATCGCCCAGCGGGAGTGGGCCCGGATTCAAGCGGAGGATCCCCAAATGCGGGAGGTAATGGAGCGTTATGCAGCCGGAATCAATGCATATCTGGCCGATCGACGGGGTATCCAACTCAGCCTGGAACATGGCATTTTGGGCCTGCTCAATCGGGACTATGAACCCGCGCCCTGGCATCCGGTCAATTCTCTGACCTGGGCGAAGGTGATGGCCTATGATTTGGGAGCATCCCACTTTCGAGAAAATAGTCAGATAGCCAGGAGGCCATTGAGGTAGGCACAGCGCAAACGGAGCATCGGGTTGACCGAAGCGGTATTCCAGCGGGCCCCCGAAATCTGGAGACGCCG
>JAYKIB010000300.1:0-35108 GCA_035285005.1 Prochlorothrix sp. | reverse complement strand
GGTCATTGGGGCGTACTGTGTTTCTACAGGAGTACACCCTACCTCTTTTTTTGCATAACTATCAAAGTCATGACCTAACCGTCAAAGTAGTACACATTACCTACATTTTTATGAAACCACCCTGCTTACAAAGGGGGGTTAGGGGGGATTCTCTTAGGTTTATAAATATCCTCTTAGGGGTACCTCGATAATTGAGGCCGGCGGCGCCGCCGCCGGCCTCAACCCTGCTTTTTACGTGGTTCACAGGGTAAAAACTTTGATTTTTCGAGGTGCCCCTAAAGCATTTGCTGTTCCAAATGCCCATCATGGACGCGGAAGACTCGATCGGCCTGCTTGGCTAACTCGGGGTTGTGGGTGGCCATGATCAAGGTTTTGTGAGCATCCCGCGTGAGGGATAGCAGTAGTTGAAAGACCCGATCGCCGGTTTCTTCGTCTAGATTACCCGTGGGTTCGTCGGCCAGAATCAGGGCCGGATCATGTACCAGGGCGCGGGCGATCGCCACCCGTTGTTGTTGGCCCCCCGAGAGGCGATCGGGGTAGGTGTCGCCCCGATCGGCCAGACCCACCGCCTCCAAAAACCGCTGCCCCTGGGTGCGGGCCACGCTAGCCTTAACCCCAGCCAGTTCCTGGGGCAGAGTTACATTTTCTAGCACCGTCAAGGTGGGAATGAGATTGAAAAACTGAAAAATAAAGCCGAGGGTGTCGCGGCGGAAGAGGGTGCGGGTCCGTTCGTCCAGTTGGGTAATAGGCCGATCGTTGATGGTGATGGTCCCGGCGCTGGGTTGGTCAATGCCGCTGATGAGGTTGAGGAGGGTGCTTTTGCCACTTCCACTATGGCCCAGGAGAACGATGAATTCCCCCGGTTCAAAGGTGAGACTGACCTGATGGAGAACGGTGCGCCACTGGTCTCCTTCGAGGAAGGTTTTGTGAACTTGGTCGAGGACAACCTTAGCGCCAACGGGTGATGGTGCAGGGGCAGGGGAGTTGGGTGAGGTTGGGGCGGGGTCGATCGATCGTGGGTTGGCGATGGGAGGCATGGTTGGGGAGAAGAAGTGTGGAGGGGAGACGCTGGAGGGGAGACGCTGAAGGAGAGACAGCATCCTACAGCTGTATCAGGGAGTCTGGGGAGTGACCCCACCGCAGGTGGGATAACTCCTGTCTGGCACGGTGCTGTGGCGAATCGTGCTGTTGGGCACCTCGAAAAATTTAAACTTCGACCGCAGTGCCCACAGCAGAATCAGGGTTGTGGCAGGCGGCGAAGCCGCCTGCCACAATTAAGCGCGGTGCCCTGTGGCGAATCGTGCTGTCAGTTTTCGTAAAAGTGTGAAAATACCGCATACTTAACCCTAGTTGACCCATTGAATTTGTGGAAGGCTAGTCTCTATGACATCTTAGAGGATGTTTGAAAACGTCTGCTAAGGACCGTAGGGCCTAGTAGAATCAATCCCTCCCCAGTTCTCCTTTTGCAGGGGAAGAAAAGACCGTCCCCCTTTTACAAGGGGAGGAGGAGAGGGGATTCTTTTAGGCTAATCCATAGCCTCTCAGGGTTGGGGGGGCTAGCGGCGTTGAAACCTGCTCCAATTCATCGACATCCTCCGTAGAGAATCGGACACCTCGAAAAATCCAAATTTTTGCCTAGTGACCCACGCAAGGGCACCTCGATTAATTGTGGTAGGCGGCGAAGCCGCCTACCACAATTAATCGAGGTGCCCGTAAGACTTCGGGTTGTGGTGTGCAGCGCAGCTGCCCGCCGCAATCATCGAGGTATCCCTCAGAAACGGGACGCTTGCTCTATCGGCCCGGGCCGTCCGCATCGGAGCATAGATCGCGATGGCGACTATAAAATGGAGAAGCGTCACGGAATGGAGATGTCTGTGCCAACTGTTTCGTCCGACAGCACCTCAAAACAATGCAAGGTTGACCGGGGTGACTGACGGAACAAGGCGGGGAGCGGTTGAGTGGCGCAGCCGAACCACTTCATGCTTCAAAACCACGATCGCGAACCACGATCGCCAATACATCGGGCCATCGATAACGTTTAGACTTTTGTTCAGTTACCGGGAGAAGAGGTGAAGAGCTTCTTGCGCCGCTGTCGCACTGACCTGACTGCGAGCACTCCCTGATTTTGCTTCTTGCTCTGTGTACCTCATTTAGTATTACGTTCCCTGATTCTTCCGCTCCGAGGGCACCTCGACAAGCCAACGCTGAATTCTGTGATTCCCGCAAGAATTGGGACTCAGTTGGGCGGCAAAGCCGCCCAATTCAAGATATCGAGGTGCCCTATCCTGTGATGGCTTTCTTCCCGATTAGCTTCTCGATTGGCTTCTCGTTGTTTGCTGCTGTCTTCGTTGTCTTCGCTCAAGGTCTCTGCAACGCTATCTTGGCTTGTCTTCCATGAAACTTCGCACGTTGCTTCTCATTTCCCTCATGCCTGCCACTCTTGGGCTAGCTTTGCTCATCGAGGGGTGGACCTATTGGTTAGATCAGCGATCGTCCCAAAGAACGACGTTGACCTATCTGGAGATGACGGCCACCGAAGTTACAGAGCACCTGGATGATTTCCTCAAACTGCCCCACAGTCTGATTACCCTGAATCGATCGCTCCTGGAGGGCCGCGCCATTGCTCCGGACAATTGGTCTGCCCTAGAAGGCCAGTTTTATCATCAAATTCAAACCTTTAATACCATCTCGGCCCTGGGCTTTACGGATACCGAAGGGGAGTCGGTCGGGGCGGGCCGAGACCCCGTGGGTTTTGTGGGACAACCGGGGGAAATTATTGTTTGGGAAACCCTTGCGGAGACCGAATACACCCGTCGTTTTTTCTATCCCAGTACCACCTTAGATCTGTTGCCCCAACCGGGGGAGACTCGATCGGATCGACCGTCCACGAATGCGCCTGCCTCTGGTGCGTCGGTTCCTGATGGGTCTGCGTCGGACGTCGATCGCCCCGATACCGATCGCCCCGATACCGATCGCCCCGATTCGGCCGTGGCTCGATCGGCTGGACCTGAGGTGGAGCCGGAACGCCCCGGGACCGATCCCTCCGTAGTCAACTTATCCGCCGATCGATCGGTCCTCCAGGAAACGCCCAACTATAACGCCCAGCAGACCCTCTCCTATCAAATTGCCCTTAGCTACCAGGCCCAAACCTGGACCCCTATCACCCAGGATCCTGAGTTTCCCCTTCCCCTCATGTCCGCCGTCAGCCCTGTGTATCGCCAAAACCAGTTGCAGGGGGTGTTACATGTGGATGTGCTTCTGTCGGAGCTGGATGCGTTGTTGCAGAAGGTGGTTAACCACCGTGTGGGGACGGTGATCTTGGTGGATCGATCGGGGGTGGAAATTGCCAGCTCCTTGGAGGTGCAGCCCGCAGAGCCGGTGGGGGAAGACCAGGCTGGGGCCGAGGCTGGGGAAGGGGACACGCCGGACCGTTCGCCAGCCCGTGCTCCCGGGGGAGCCAACCTCGGGCGCACCGATCGGGCCAACCCCCAAGCCAGTGAAGTCCTACAAACCCTGCGACGGCGCTATCCCCGCTTCGATCAAATCAGCGAACCCTTTACGGTCACCCTCAACCTAGGGCCAGATTCGATCCCCCACTGGGTCCAGGTCACGCCCTACGCCGATCGCTATGGCCTTGACTGGTTGATCCTGACCTTTACGCCCCAGACCACGCTCCCGCCCTTGGATGGCCGACTGCTGCAACATATCGCGGGGGCCCTACTGATTACCCTAGTGGGCAGCATCGGGATTAGTCTCTGGATCTCGCGGCGGGTGGAACGGCCTATGGGCCTCCTGCAACAGCGGCTTGAGTCCCTGACCCAGCTTCCTCCCGTTGCGCCTTCGCCCCAGCCCTTGTCCCTGGCGGCATCCCCCGTTTCCTCCCCTGCCCAGTTCTCCACGGGATCGGCCCTCACCGTTTCAACGTTCCCGGCCCTGAGCCAAGTGATCCAAACCCTGGAGACCCAAGTTTTTCAAGAACGGGAACGTCTCCGTGCCCAGGTTCTGGAGTCCCTGCGCGTCCTAGAGCATGTGCCCGTGGGCCTGGGGCTGTGGACGCCGGCGGGGGAACTCCTCTTTCTGAACCGCATTGGACGGCAACTTTTGGGCCTGGAGGTGACCCCCTCCGCCCCATTGCCGAAGCATTTGCCTCCCCTCTTCTATCCGGAAGGAGAGGCCACGCCCTGTGTCCTCCAAGCCTTACCGGGATTTGACTTTGCGGCCCAGAACAACCAAGGGGTGCTGCGCAATGTGGAAATTCAATACCAGGGTCACCGCATTCCGCTCACCATCAAAATGCAGTGGGTTGAAAGCGGCGAATCGATCGCAGACTTCTCGGACTTGCCTCGGGCCGTGTCTTCGTTCCTCACCGATCCCGTTGCCGCCACCCCAGCCCCGAGTCCTGATGCTGGGTTGGAGTCAGAGGCCGCCGATCGCCCCCCAAGTGCGGCTACGGTCTTGCCCGGTTACCAAATCGCGATTTTTGAAGATACGACCTTCCAGCGGCAGATCGAGACCCTCCAGAACAGCCATCAAGAAAATCTCCAGGCCCAATTGGTCAATCTGGGGGAGGAGCAGCGTCTGGGGCAACTCATGTTGCAAAATCTCCTGGACCAGATGCAGATCTGTCTAGTGCAGATGGATATGGACTCCCAGTTCCAAATCACCCTCCGATCGGTCTCGCCCCAAAGTCAGTCGGTGTTGGGTTATGGCCCCGAGGAACTCCAAGCCAATCCCCAGCTGTGGTACCAAAATATTAATCCGGACGATCGAGTCCACATTGTCGATCCCCATCTGCAGTCCACGGCCTGGATTGTGCCCGGTTCTTCGCCCCTGTCTTCCGCTGCCGCTGCGGCTACGCCCTCAGCCCGGGATCGTAACCTGTGGGTCCGGTCCCGTCTTGATTCGGCTCGCTCCGCCCTGGGCAATGGAGCGGGGAACCCACCGGAAGGGGCTGCAGGCCAGGCGGGTGCAACGGAGTCGATGGGGGCCGATCGGGCCGGTTTTATGCCGGAGCAGATCCCGGATTCTGCCGAGTCTCAAGCGGAGTTTCAAGTCCCAGAGTCCGCCTCCGGGGCTAGGCTAGCTGCGGTTCGAGGGCCGAATAAGAGGATGCCCGCTCCGATTTACCGCTTTCAGCGACCCGATGGACTGTCCGTGTGGTTGCTTTCGCGCTATTGCTCCCAGTGGCAGCCGAGTCGCCAACAGTGGCGTATCACGCTGTTTGTGATGGATGTGACGGCACTGAAGGCCCCGGTGGTGGCCCCGAGCAGTGCCCGGGGAACGGATGCCGCCAGTGTGCTGTCTCCGGCCGCCAGTGCGGGTGCTGTCCCGGATATGGCGGGTGCGCTGGATGTGGCGAAGGCCCCGGATGCTGCAGTTGCCCTGGGGACGGCTGCGCTCCAGGCCCAGCGGGAGTTTCTGGCCACCCTCAGCCATGAAATGCGGACCGCCCTCACCAGCATCTCCGGCATGGCGGACCTGGCCCTCCAAACGGAACTCAACGCCAAGCAACATCACTACTGCCACCGGATTCAGGATGTGTCCCAGAACTTGCTGAGTCTGCTCAACAACTTGCTGGATGTGTCCAAGCTGGAGGCGGGGAAGTTGGTGCTGGAAACGTCGCTGTTCAGCACCCAGGATTTGATTAGTCGCCTTACGGACTTCAAGGTGTTGAAACACCAGAAGCCTGACCTGGAGTTGGTGGTGGATTTCGCTAGCACTATGCCGCCTTACCTGAAGGGGGATGCGCTGCGGTTGGGCCAGGTCCTGTCTAACCTTGTGAGTAATGCCCTCAAGTTTACGGAGCAGGGAGAAGTGGTGGTGGCTGGTGAAGTGGTGGACCGCACCGATCGCGATCTGACCTTGCAGTTTTCGGTCCGGGATACGGGCATTGGCTTGACTCCGGAGCAACAGCGTACCCTCTTCCTCGCCTTTCAACAATCCGATGTGGCCACGGCACGTCTCTATGGTGGGACGGGCCTAGGTTTGTATATCTGTCACCGCTTGGTGCAACAAATGGGGGGGAGCCTCAACGTCCAGAGTGAACCCGGCCGGGGCAGCCTGTTCTGGTTTACGGTGGTTATGGAGGCCGTGGATCCCCAAAACTATCCGCCCCAGGAACCGGTCAGCCAAGTGCTACAGGCACGGCGAGTTTTGGTGGTGGATGATAGTCCTGTGGCGCTGGAGGTGATCGATCGTCTGCTGAAGGGCTATGGCGCTGGTACGACCTTGGCCACCAGTGGGATTCAAGCGATCGATCAGCTGAAAATTGCCCAGGGAGAGCAGCGTCAGTTTGATCTGATTTTGTTGGATCAACGGATGCCCAAAATGGACGGTTTAGCGGTGGCTGACTATCTACAACGTCATCCGGATCTGAAGGGACCTGGGTTGGTGGTGATGATGACGGGCTATGGCACGGATGAAGTGGAAGTTCCGGCCAAGGCCCGAGGGGTGTCTGCGTTGTTGACGAAGCCCATTCAATCGACGCAGTTGCTCCGGACCCTCCAGGAAGTGTTGAGTCAAGCTGCGACGGGGCGATCGAGCGCTTTGCAACCCTCGTTTGTGCCGTCCCTGGCCTCCGGAGGCAGTGTCTCGGAGCGTGCCAGGGCCAGAAATGCGGAGCTGGGGAGTGCGGATCTAGGACCATCTCAACCCCAGTTTCCAGCTTCCCCCCTGTCGGCTGCTCCACCTCGGATTTTGGTGGTCGAAGATAATCCCATTAACCAGGAGCTAACTTTGGCGCTGTTGCAAAATTTGCAGTTGGATGCGGATGTGGTGGAAAACGGTGCCCAGGCGCTGCAACAGTTGGAGAAGCGGCGTTACAGCTTGATCCTGATGGATTGTCAGATGCCGGTGATGGATGGCTTTGAGGCGACGAGCCATATTCGCCAGAGTCCCCACTGGCGATCGTTGCCGATCGTGGCGATGACGGCTAATGTGCTGCGGGGCGATCGGGAAAAGTGTCTGGCGGCAGGGATGGATGACTATTTGCCCAAGCCCATCGACAGTCAAGCGTTCAAGGAGATGCTTCAGCGCTGGCTCTCGGTACGCGACTCGGAGGTTGCGGGTGCTGGGGAGGTTGCAGGGTCTGCTGCGGGTCTACGCTCGTCTGCCCCTACGTCCGCTCCTGCGCCTGCGGGCACTGTGCCTGCGGTGCCGCTGGTGTCTTCAGGTTCTGCTCCCGATCGCGCTGCTATCCCGGCGGAGGATGGGGCGAGGGGGTCGGACTCGGACGTGTCCCCGGAAGTCAGGTTGGGGGCAACGGCTGGGTCTGGCTTAACGCCGGACACTGCAACGACTCTCCCTAGGTTGACCGATGATGGAATTCCCGAAGCTGCCAGTCCTGAAGCTGCCAGTCCCGAGGCTGTACCCGAGGCTGCCAGCCCTGAAGTCACCAGTTCTGAAGCTGCCAGTCCTGAAGTCGCCAATCCCGAGGCTACTAGTCCTGCAACAGCTCCGAGGAGTGGCAATTGGAACCGGACTGTTCCGCGATCGATCCCGGACTTACTGTCTTCGATGACGGTGGTGGATGTCGGCACGGACGAGCGCGAGACGATCATGTCTGAGTTCCGAGAACTGAGCCATGCCAATCTGACCCAAGCCCTAGAGCGATTGGGCCATAACCAACCCCTGTATTGCAAGCTCCTGAACCGGTTCCTAGAGCGCTATAAAACCTTTGCCCAGGACTTCCAACAGCACCAGAAGACGATCGACACGGATCCCCTCGGACCCACTCGCCTCGCCCATACCCTCAAGGGGAACGCGGCTACTCTGGGCTTTGAAGATTTGCATCAGCTGGCCTATGAACTGGAGCAAAGCTGTCGTCACTTAGCGGTGCAGGTGGCCCAATCTGCCGAGGCTGCCCAGGGGACCGATGCGCCTACGGCCCCAGAAACCCTGGAGGCCGAGCAGATACAGGTGGAGCAATCCCTGGATGCTTTAGTCCAGGAACTGGCGCCTATTTTGGCCGAGGTTCAGACCTGGCACGATCGGGTGAGTGAAACGGATTCGCCCGCCTAGGGATGCCCGTCGAGACCCCCAAGCCATGAAAATAAAGCGTCTTCAAAAAGCGTCAGTTCGATGCCCCTCACCCCCTAATCCCTCTCCCACAATAGGCGGGAGAAAGTAACGATAGAACGCGGGTTTTAGCCCCTCTCCCCCAGGGAGAGGGTTGGGGTGAGGGTCTTCCAGCAACGCTGTCGAACTCCCGTTAAAAAAGCGGTCCCCCCGCATCGCGAGGGGACCGCTCTCAGATCTATCTGCCGTTAGGCCAGTGGGCGACTGCCAGAATCTAGGGGTGACTGCCAGAATACAGTGGGCGGCAGAATACAGTGGGCGACAGCATACAGCCGCCCAACCCTAACCGCGCTACAGACCCCGCTTAATGGCTAGCTCTGCCAGTTTGAACTCACGATCGAGTCGATCGCGCAGCTTCGGAGCTAGGGGCAAGTTGGGATAGGCGTTGTAGTGACCTGCTAAGGCGTTCAACGCCGTTTGCATGGTGGTGAAGGATGTGGAGCTCGACACCGAGCTATCGCGCCGGTAGCGGGCCACATAATCATTAATCAAAAGCTGGGCTTGGTCCTGGGCTTCAGCTTTCTCCCGAGTTCCGTCCGGCAAACTGATGGTTGTCTTCAGGTTCTGGATCACCGTGATGGTGTCCTGGGGATAGTCACCCGAGAGGCGATCGCCAAACAAGGTTACATCCGAGGTTGCAGCGCAACCCGTTAAGCCCACAACAGCAACCAGAATCAGAGCAAAGAGGCGGGCAAAGGAACGTCTCATAGGGGGTAATACCAACATCAACGAAGGGTGGAGAGGGGCCTCAGGATATGGACAGTCGGGTGCGTCTTGGGGACTGCGTAGAAGACTGCGATCGATCGGCTGTGAGGAAGGCAGGGGAGACCTCGACGCACCCAACAGCTCCACTGCAACGGGACCGCTGCCCGAGGAGATTACCGGGTTAGGCCGGCATGGGGCCGAGGGTCTGAAGGGCACTCCGATTAAGGGTGGCGATCGACGCAGCCGATCGCCACAGCCCTGATTTGTGCCGAGGCACCTAGACAAAGTTGTGGATGTTTCGAGGTGTCCTGAAGCATTGATAGCGGCGAACACTAAGGCTGGATGTACCCTGCCGGAAGCGGGGTGCATTGTGACTCCTGGGCCTCGTGCTACGGATAACCGCTCTAGGGGCTGTCATCATTTAATCCCAGAATGCCCTCAGAACCAGGGACACAGCCCCTAGCCCATAACGCTGGGGCGGGCGTGCAACGCTGATACCGCAGGGTTTCTATCGTTAATTGATGACACGCCCTAGGGGGATTCAAAAGGGATGAAAAAGCCGATTCAATACAGGACACCTCGAGGATGGGGACTGGGTGGCGATGCTGCCCAACCCCGATGCTGTCGTGGGCACGGCGGCAAAATTTGTAGGTTTCGAGGTGCCCTTCACGATTTGAAACAGGATTTTCAAAATTATCCTCTCATCCTACCGTGATTCTTCTCCAAGCTCCCATGGCAAGCGACAAATCCATTGGGGAGCCTCCCCCGCGTACCTCACGCAACGGCATGGGAGGCACCGGACCAAACGTAGCTGTGGTGTGGTGCCCTAACCAAAGCGCCCGCTGACATATTCCTGGGTCTTTTGCTTTTGGGGACTTTGGAAAATCAGTTCCGTGCGGTTGTATTCCTCCAGCTTGCCCACCTTGCCCCCGTCCTGGGTCGCTTCCGCATTGAAAAACGCGGTGTAGTCGGAGGTGCGCGAAGCCTGCTGCATATTGTGGGTCACAATCACGATCGTGTATTGCTCCTTGAGCTTCTGCATCAGCTCCTCAATACGCAGGGTGGAAATGGGGTCCAGGGCCGAACAAGGCTCATCCATCAGGATGATTTCCGGCTGAATCGCGATCGCCCGCGCAATACACAGACGCTGCTGCTGCCCTCCGGACAGGGACAGTCCACTGCTGCGCAGCTTATCCTTCACCTCATTCCAGAGGCCCGCATTGCGCAGGGACTGCTCCACCAACTCATCCATATTGCCCTGGTAGCCATTGATCCGGGCTCCAAAGGCGATATTCTCATAAATCGACTTGGGGAAGGGGTTGGGTTTCTGGAAGACCATCCCGATGCGGCGGCGCAGTTCCACCGGATCCACAGACTTGGCATAGATATCCTGGCCGTGGAAGGTAATCCGACCGACCATCTTGGCCCCTTGGATCAGATCATTCATGCGATTGAAGCAGCGCAGCACCGTGCTTTTTCCGCAACCGGAGGGACCAATGAAAGCCACGATTTTATTGCGGGGGATATCCAGGCTCACCTGCTCCACGGCCAGGGTTTTGCCGTAATACACCGACAGTTGTTCTGCCTTGAGGGCAAGGTTGGCTGAATTGGCCCCAGCCATGGGCGCAGAGTAGTCAATCATGGGGAATCACACGAGATGGCAACGGAGGGCAACGGACGGGATATGGGATGTTTGGCAGTGTTTTTGGGCATTCCGAGACGTGTTGAACGTTCTGAAGCCGATCGATCCGTATTGAGGAGCAGTCTCCCCGCGCAGTGGGGGCACGCTGCCTAGGGCGTGTCATCAATGCACGCTAGGAACCTTGCACGCTAGGAACCTGGCGATATCAGAGTTGCACGCCCGTCCCAGGGGTATGGGCTAGGGGCTGTGTCCCTAATTCTGAGGGCCGTCTAGGGTTCAATGATGACAGCCCCGAGACCCGTTGCGGATCACCTTGGCAGCTGCCAGGAACCGCTGGGGAGGTCAGAGACTGCCAAGGGCAGGGGACGGACCGCCACGATGGGCTTAGCGGGTTTTTTGTAATTTGTTGCGCAGGATAATGGCGACGGAGTTCATCGCGAGTAGCACCACCAACAGCACGATGATGCCCGCAGCCGCATTGGTGCGAAACTCGGCCTGGGGACGGGCAACCCAGTTATAGATTTGAATGGGTAGAACGGTATAGGGATCCTGGATTCCTTCAGTCCAGAGAATTTGCAGGGCCTTAACCGGGTTCTGGACCCACTCCACCACGGGGAAGGTGGGCGTGGAGGCGACGAAGGCCAAGGCACCGGCGGCAATCAGAGGCGCGGTTTCGCCGATCGCCCGGGATAGGGCCAAAATGGTCCCGGTCAGCACCCCCGGCATGGCCATGGGGAGGACCTGTTCCCGCACCACTTGCCAGCGGGTAGACCCCAGGGCAAACCCGGCGAGGCGGATACTATCGGGGACGGCCCGGAGGGACTCGCGGGTGGCCACGATGATGACCGGCAGAATCAGCAGAACCAGGGTTAGGGCCCCGGACAGCACACTGCGGCCCCCGGTGATCGGCTCCAGGACCTGTACAAACACCGCCAAACCGAGGAGACCATAAATAATGGAAGGCACCCCAGCGAGGTTATTGATATTGATCTCAATGATGCGGGTAAACCAGTTATCTTGAGCAAATTCTTCTAAATAAATCCCCGCTCCAACCCCCAGGGGGAAAGAAACGAGGGCCACGATCGTCATCACCCAGAGGGTGCCGATCAGGGCCACATGGAGTCCGGCTCGTTCCGGTTTCCGGGAGGGGAGGCTGTTGAGAAAATCCCAGTCCAGGCGACCGAGGCCATCCACGAAGGTGTCAATGAGCAGCACCGCCAGGACAATAATGGCGATGACTACGGCACTCCAGGTCAGCACTTGGAAAATGTTGTCGAGGAGATAGCGCTTCTCTAGCTTGCTATCAAACTGCCCCTGGGCCAAGGGGTCAGACTCAGGGGGGGAATAGGGGGTAGTCATTCGTACTTCTCCCGGAAACGACGCACAAACCAGAAGCTAAAAATATTGAGGCTGAGGGTAATCAGAAAGAGGGTCATGCCCACGGCAAAAATCGTCTTAAAGCCGATGGAGGCCACTTCCACATCCCCCTTGCTGACCTCGACGATGAAGGCCGTCATTGTCATCACGGGCACGAAGGGATTGAGCCCAAAGTTGGCCGTTTGTCCCGCTGCCAAGGTCACGATCATGGTTTCACCGATCGCCCGTGACACGGCCAGAATCAGGGACGAGACAATGCCCGAGAGGGCCGCCGGCAGAACCACAGAAATAATTGTTTCGCGCTTGGTTGCTCCCAGGGCGTAGGACCCATCCCGCAAACTTTGGGGCACGGCATAGATAGCATCCTCACTGAGGGAAGCCACCAAGGGCGTAATGGCGATGCCCAGGACCAAGCCCGCACTGAGGGAGTTAAACCCCTGGAGCATCGGCAGAAAGTTTTGTAAAAACGGGGTCACGAACAGCAGGGCAAAGTAGCCGAAGACCACCGTGGGAATCCCGGCCAGGATTTCCAAAATCGGCTTGAGAATACTGCGGACCTTGGGGGTGGCATATTCACTGAGACAAATGGCCGCCAGCATCCCCAGGGGAATTGCGACCAACATACTGATGGCTGAGGTCCGTAGGGTGGCACTAATCAACACCATAATCCCAAACTGGGCGCTGCCAAACAGCGGGGTCCATTTGGTTTGGGTCAAAAACTTCCAGACGGGGACCTCTTTAAAAAATTCCCAGGTCTCAAAGACGAGGGTGGCCACAATGCCGATGGTGGTAGCGACGGAGATCAGGGCAAAAGCCGCAAAAATAATCTGAACTGCCAATTCGACTCGGTAGCTGAGGGTTCGGTTCGGTTTCCACAGCTGAACGGGCAAGGCGGTGCCTCCGGCTGGGGGTGGGCTTTCTGGATTCATAACGATCGCGATAAACGGTGTGGGTGAGCATGAGTCAGTAGCAGTGGGGATGAACCGTGCCTGTCGGTCAGAGACACCGCGACAATTCACAGAAGACACACAGAAAGGGCGGAGGTCTCATCTCCGCCCATCTCCACCCATCTCCACAAACGTTGCACTGGTTGCCATCTCTGCGCCTAGGGGCGTGAGCCCCCGCTACACAAGCGATCGCTGGGGGCGAGGGGCTGTCACCATTTAACCCTAGAACGCCCTCAGAAGTAGGGACGCAGCCCCTCGCGCATACACCTGGAGCAGGCGTGTAGTGCTGATATCGTCAGGTTTCGACAGTGAGTGGATGACACGCCCGAGGTTGCGTTTGAGGACTATTATTCCTGTGGATAGGCGATGCTTACAGCTTTTCATCCAGGCTGACGCCCAGGGAGCTACCATCGTCAAAGATGCTGCCGAGGGTTGCGCTGGTCACCCGATCGCGCACCTTACCCATGGTCTCATCCGGTAGGGCAATGTAACCCACTTCAGAGACCAAATAATTGTTGGCGGGATCCAGTTGGAAATCTACGAAGGCTTTCACCGCAGGGTTCTCCTCGTAGGAACTCTTCTTCACATAGAAGAAAATCGGACGGGAGAGGGGGTTGTATTCCCCAGAGGCGATCGTTTCAGAGGTGGGAGCCACGCAGTCGCCCGCAGCATTCTTGATGGGCACCACAGCTAGGGTATCGGCATTCTCCTCGTAGTAAGCATAGCCAAAGAAGCCCATGCCGCCGGGATCGCTCGCAACCCCTTGGACGAGGACGTTATCGTCTTCACTGGCGGTGTAGTCGCCGCGCGTGCCCTCTTCGCCGAGGATATCGTCCACGGTGGCTTCTACGAAGTAGTCATAGGTGCCCGAAGCGGTTCCAGGTCCATAGAGAACGAGGGGGGTGTCCGGGAAAGCGTCGTTGACTTGATTCCAGTTGTTGATGGTGTCCTCCGCAGCCGGTGCCCAGGTATTGGCTAGCTCTTCAGCCGTCATACAGACGGCCCAATCATTGGCCGGATTGACCACCACCGAAAGACCGTCGTAGGCGATCGGCACTTCCATGAACTCAACCCCTGCCTCGGCACAGGTTTCGATCTCGGAGGTCTTGATGGGGCGGGATGCGTTGGAAATATCGGTTTCACCTGCACAGAAGCGCTTGAAACCACCGCCAGTCCCAGACACACCCACGGCAACCGTGGCATCGGGATTGACAAGCATGAATTCCTCAGCCATGGCTTCGGAGATCGGGAATACGGTGCTGGACCCATCAATCTCGACATTGCCGCTGATAGCTCCATCCGCAGCAGGAGCAGATGGGGTGTCACCACCAGAAGCAGTAGTGTCGGTCGTGGTGGCGCTGTCAGAGCCGCCGCAGGCAACTGCACCGAAGGACAGGGCTGCCACGAGACTTAGAAATCTCACACGCTGGGCAGAAATTCGAGAGACCATAAAATTCAGTGCTCGGGACTCACTACGATCAAACGTAATGGACGATACCGCAAGAAAGTAAAGTTTAGGTTAAGGGGACACTCGGTTTGGGGAATAGTCTGGAGGAAAACGTGACGACGAGCGGCTTGCATCAGGATAATGGGGTGGCTGGGGTGGTGAGGTCAATCCCCGTTAACAGGCCCTGCAACGCGTCCCAATCCTGGGGAGATGATCCATGCAAGAAATAGGGTTTGGGCTAGGCGGCTGCGCCGCCCGTGCCAAGAAGCGGCCCTAGTTGACGGACAAGAAATCCTGCATTGGGCGCGAAAACCGCGCCCCCACTAGAGGTTTGGGATCCTAGGGGTCAGGTTTTCTGACCCGTCCTCTCTGTCTGGATTTGTCCCCCTTTATGTCAGGCAACCAGGAAGCCGCCTGTCCTAGGGAATCGAGGTACTCTGTAGATTAATCTCGGGTACCTCAATGAAGGGCACCTCGATTAATTCCAATTTCTATCGGAGTGTCTACGGCAGAATCAGGGTTGTGTCGGGCGGCTTCGCCGCCCGACACAATTAATCGAGGTGCCCTGAAGTACCTTAATGAATGGGGGGGCATCCCGTTTTGGGAGCCCTCACCTTCAATCCCTCTCCCTCTTTGGGAGAGGGACTTCAATTGTATTCCCCTGCTCCCGGCTTGGGAGAAGTAGGGGATGAGGGCCCGACTCGCCAAAGGTGAGATGCACCCATTCATTGGGTTAGGCGGCTTCGCCGCACGCTACCATTAGCCGCACGCCACAATTAATCGAGGTGCCCTGACGTGAGTCCCGGGATGAACGGTTTAATTTTTCGAGGCGCCCTCTTGTACATGAATCTCGTGAATTAATCCCGCGTACCAACTCCGCCTATTAACCCGCCTATGTCAGCGTTGCCATTCTTTTTGTCGTTCTTTCCCCCCAAGACCCGCAAACACAAAGCCTTGTTTGCCTTCCTGGGTCTGTTCTTGGCCTTGGCGGTGGCGCTTTGGCAATTGGCTCCGGCGGATTTGCCCCTGTATCAACTGTCGTGGCAAGGGTGGTTAACCCTGGTGATCACCTTTGTGGCCTTTGTGATCAATGCCTTTTCCTCCCTCGCCCCGGAAATCACATTTTTGGGGGCGTTGGCCCTCCTTTTTCTCAGCGGCATCTTGGACGAAGCCCAAGCCCTCTCGGGCTTTAGCAACTCAGGGGTTGTCACGGTGGGGGTGCTGTATTTAGTGGTGACGGGATTACAGCAAACCGGCGGCTTAGCTTGGATTTCCCAGGAGGTTTTGGGATTGCCCCAGGGCTTAAATGCGGCGTTGTTGCGATTGATGCTGCCGGTGTTGGGCCTCAGTGCCTTTTTGAATAACACGCCCGTGGTGGCGATGTTTATTCCCGTCATTAATGACTGGTCTCGTAAACTGCAAATTAGTCCATCGAAGCTGATGATTCCCCTCAGCTATGCGGCGATTTTTGGCGGGATGTGTACGCTCATTGGGACGAGCACCAATCTGGTGGTGAATGGTTTGCTACTCGCCCAAACGGACTATCCGAGTTTGTCCCTGTTCTCGATCACGGTGATCAGCGTTCCCTGTGCGGTGGTGGGCATCACCACCCTGATGTTGACCCATCGCTGGCTCTTACCCGAGCGTAAACCGGCCATTAGCGATCGCGACGATCCCCGTCAATACACCGTGGAAATGGTGGTGGAACCGAAGAGCCCCATTAGTGGCAAAACCGTGACCCAGGCTGGGTTGCGTCACCTTCCGGGCTTATTCTTGGTGGAGATTGTGCGGCAGGGGGAGGTGATGGCGGCGGTGCGGCCCCAGGAACGGCTGCGGGATCAGGACCAACTGGTGTTTGTGGGGGCGGTGGAGTCGATCGTCGATCTCCAAAAACTGCGGGGTTTGCAACCGGCCACGGACCAGGTTTTTAAGCTCAATGCGCCCCGCACGGAACGCCAATTAATCGAAGCGGTGGTGTCGAACACCTGTCCCTTGGTGGGGCAGACAATTCGGGAAGGGCAATTTCGGAAGCGCTATAACGCCGTGGTTTTGGCGGTGGCCCGCAATGGGGAACGCCTGTCCGGGAAGTTGGGGGATGTGCGGCTCCAGCCCGGAGATACCCTGCTGTTGGAGTCGCCGATCGCCTTTATGGAGCAACATCGCAACTCCCGCGACTTCTATCTCTTCACCAGCATCCCCGACTCGGAACCCCTGCGCCACGACAAAGCCCCGATCGCCCTGGCCATTCTCTTGGCCATGGTGCTGGCAGCGGCTTTGGGGTGGCTGACCATGCTCCAGGCGGCGATCGCCGCTACCATTGCCATGGTGCTGACCCGCTGTTGCTCCAGCGATCGTGCCCTCCAAAGTGTGGAGTGGACGGTGTTACTGGTGATCGCGGCGGCCCTGGGCCTCAGCGAAGCCCTGCGGGTGACGGGGGCGGCCCAGGCGATCGCGGATTCGGTGCTGTCCTTGATCGGATCCGATCCTTGGTTGGCCTTGGTGGTGATCTATGGCCTCACCAACCTGATGACGGAAGTGATTACCAATAATGCGGCGGCGGCCTTGATTTTCCCGATCGCCCTTTCCGTCTCCCAAAGTTTGGGGGTGGACTTCATGCCCTTTGCGATTGTGATTATGATTGGGGCATCGGCGAGTTTCGCCACCCCGATCGGCTATCAAACGAATTTGATGGTGTACGGTCCGGGCGGCTATCGCTTTACGGACTTTGCTCGCGTGGGTCTGCCCCTCAATATTCTCTTCTGCCTTGTGACCGTGACCCTGACCCCCTGGATTTACCCCTTTTAAGCCCCGTCTAATTCGCCTATGGCTACCCTCCTCCTCAACCTCCAAGGCATGAGCTGTGCTGCCTGTGCCGCCACCGTCGAGAAGGCCCTGGCCCGCGCCCCGGGCGTGACCACCTGTAGCGTCAACTTTGGCCTGGAACAGGCGAGCGTCACCTACGAACCGACCCAGACCGATCTCCCCGCCCTTCAGGAGGCCGTGGCCAAGGCGGGTTACCAAGCGTTTCCCGCCGAAGATTGGGCCAGTCTCGATCCCAGGGGGATCAATGCGGGGGCGACGAACGGGGGGGAGGTGGATCCCCTGCGTCAACGGCGGGTTCGATCGCTCCAGCGCCAAGTGTGGGTGGGGGGAATTCTGAGCAGCATTTTGGTCCTGGGCAGCTTGCCCATGATGCTGGGCATTGCCATTCCCGGTTTCCCCATGGTGTTACACCATCCCCTGCTACAACTGATCCTCACGGCCCCGGTGCAACTGTGGTGTGGCCAGTCCTTCTATGGCGGAGCCTGGAAAGCCCTCCAGCGCGGCAGCAGCGACATGAATACCCTGGTGACCCTGGGCACCAGTACGGCCTTTTTCTATTCTCTCTTTCCCACCTTTTGGCCCGCCTGGTTCCAAGCCCATGATTTGCCCACGGGGGTGTACTACGAAACGGCAGCGGTGGTGATCACCCTGATTTTGTTGGGACGGTTGCTGGAACAACGGGCCCGGGGCCAAACCTCCGAGGCGATTCGGAAGCTGATGGGGCTGCAGGCCAAGACTGCGCGGGTTTTGCGGCGGGGGCAGATGGTGGATGTGCCGATCGCGGCGGTGAAGGTGGGCGATACGGTGGTGGTGCGTCCCGGAGAGACGGTGCCGGTGGACGGGGTGATTACGGAGGGCAGTGCCCTGCTCGATGAGGCGATGGTGACGGGGGAAAGCCTGCCGGTGCAAAAGGAGGTCGGCGATGAGGTGATTGGGGCCACCTTGAACAAAACCGGTGGTTTTCAGTGCTCTGTGACCCGCGTGGGCAAAGAAACCGTCTTGGCCCAGATTATCCATTTGGTGAACCAGGCCCAAACCTCCAAGGCACCGCTGCAACGGCTGGCCGATCGGGTGATTGCCGTGTTTGTGCCCACGGTGCTGATCATTGCTGGGGCTACCTTTTGCGTCTGGTTTTTCCTGGCCGATAATCTGCCCCTGGCCTTGACCAATACGGTAGGGGTGCTGGTGATTGCCTGCCCCTGCGCCCTCGGTTTGGCGACCCCCACCTCGATTATTGTGGGGACCGGCAAGGGGGCGGAGCAGGGGATTCTGATTAAGGATGCGGAAAGTCTGGAATTGGCCCACCAGTTGCACACGATCGTGCTGGATAAAACGGGCACGATTACCCTGGGTCATCCCAAGGTGAACCACTTCGCAACGGTGCATGGAAGTGCCGAGGGGCACGAGCTGAAGCTGCTGCGGCGGGTGGCGGCGATCGAGGCCCGGTCTGAGCATCCCCTGGCTGATAGTTTGGTGAGCTATGCCCGCAGCCAGGGCATTGAGGCATTCCCAGCCGTGACCCGATTTGAGGCGGTGCCCGGTTGTGGGGTGGGCGGCGAAGTGAGCGATCGATTGATCCAGATTGGGACGCGGGCTTGGTTCCAGGAACTGGGCTGGTCGGTGCAGTGTAAGACGGCCACGGGCCAGGAGTTCCAAAGCCTAGAGCACCGCTGGGAGCAGGATCAGCAAACGGTGGTGTGGATTGCGGTGGATGGGGAGGTGGAGGGCATTGTGGCGATCGCTGATGCCCTCAAGCCCCAGGCGGCGGAGCAAATTGCCCAGTTACGGGAACTGGGGCTACGGGTGGTGATGCTGTCGGGGGACAATCGATCGACGGCGGAGGCGATCGCCCGTGGGGTGGGAATTGGAGAGGTGATTGCGCCGGTGAGACCGGATCAAAAGGCTGCGGTGATTCGGGACTTGCAGCACCAAGCCCAGGGATCCCAACGGGTGGCGATGGTGGGGGATGGTATTAATGATGCGCCCGCCTTGGCCCAGGCCGATGTGGGGATCGCGATCGGGACCGGGACGGATATTGCGATGGCAGCCAGTGATATTACGTTAATTTCGGGAGATCTGGGAGGAATTGGAGCTGCGATTGCCCTAAGTCGGGCCACTGTGGTGAATATCCGTCAAAATCTGTTTTTTGCGTTTATTTATAATGTTCTCGGCATCCCGATCGCCGCTGGGATTCTCTATCCGGTTTGGGGCTGGACTCTGAACCCGATCCTTGCGGGTGCCGCCATGGCTTTTAGTTCTGTTTCCGTGGTGACCAACGCCCTCCGCCTCAAGCACATTCAGATTGGGAGCTAAGGTTGGGGGAGTCGCGGCTGCTTCCGCGTCCAGCACTTTCTTTGGCTAGATCTCAAATCGGTTCTATTCGGTTCTATAAAGCAGCGCTTAGCGTTTTTTAGCGAAGCCTTGCCAGAGTGGGCCCCAACCCCCGATCATAACTACACCCCTGGACCTTCACAGTCTAGACCAGGGCACTCCTAACCATGCGCCATACTCTCTCAGTTTTAGTAGAAGATGAAGCCGGCGTCCTGACCCGTATTGCCGGACTCTTTGCCCGTCGTGGCTTCAACATTGAAAGTCTTGCCGTTGGCCCCGCCGAACAGGTGGGCATTTCCCGCATCACCATGGTGGTGCCCGGTGACGATGCGGTGATCGAGCAACTGACCAAACAACTGTACAAACAGGTGAATGTCCTCAAGGTCCAGGACGTGACGGAAACGCCCGCAGTGGAGCGGGAGCTGATGCTGCTCAAGGTCAATGCCAACACCACCACCCGATCGGAAGTGCTGGAACTGGTGAACATCTTCCGGGCGAAGGTGGTGGATGTGTCGGAGGATTCCGTCATTATTGAAGTGGTGGGCGATCCTGGCAAAATGGTGGCGATCGTCCAAGTGCTCCAGAAATTCGGCATCCGGGAAATTGCCCGCACCGGCAAAATCGCCCTCACTCGCGAGTCTCGCGTCAATACGGAGTTCCTCAAGTCCCTGGAGGCTCGCGTTAGCCAATAAGGTCATGGGCAACTTTGTCGGATCCCCGCACCCTAACGCCATGTCCCAGCACGGAGGGGGGCCAAACCCCGAGCCGGTTCCGTCCGCATCGGTTCAAGGGGGGCAGTGGTACCAGGTCACCGCAGATCTGGACCTGTACGATCGCCCGCTGCACACCCCCCACCCCGATCGCCTTGCGACCCAAGCGGCGATCGATCGCTACCTTCAAATCACGGGTCCCTTGCAAGACCACTGTTGGCCCGTCCAACTCCTCGAAGATGGCTATCAGGCGTGGCTCCGAGCGGCGGACTGCATCACCGCAGTGGAGAGCAGGCCGTCTGCGGACACACCAGGCCCGGCCAATCGCCCGACGCTTCAGCCGATCGACCCCCCGCCTCCGCCGCCTCCCCCCGTGGATCCGGCCCAACTGCCCGACATCATTCGATCGGCGATCGCCTGGAGTCATGCCGCTGCTCAAGTCCCCAACCGCTACCGCTGGGGCGGTACCGTTGCCCCCCACTACGACTGCTCTGGCCTCATGCAGGCAGCCTTTGCCCAAGCGGGTCTCTGGCTTCCCCGCGATGCCTATCAGCAGGAAGCATTTCTGCAACCCCTGCCCTGGTCAGCCCACTGGGATCCCCTGTGGCAGCAGTGGCAAGCGGGGGATTTAGTCTTTTTTGGTCCCCCGGAAAAAGCCACCCATGTGGGCCTCTACCTGGGGGAGGGCCGCTATCTCCACAGTTCCGGGCAGGCGATCGGACGTAATGGCATCGGGATCGACTGCCTTGACCCGGCGGCTGGCCCAGTCAGTCGGGCCTATTTCGAGCAACTGCGGGGCGCGGGCCGCATTACCCGCAGTTGCCAACCGGTTCCTGCCCCATCGCAATGATCAACCGCCATGGAGTTCCTCAATGCCTGACCTGCTGGATACCCTGCGCCAAGACTATGCCCATTTTCCCCATCAGCAGAGCTACGACATTTACGATGCTGAGGTGTTTTTTAAGGATCCCATGACCCAATTTCGGGGCTTGAAACGCTACCAGGAGATGATTCAATTCATGACCACTTGGTTCAAGGATCCCCGGTTGGAATTACGGGATATTTCCCAAACGGGCGATCGGGTGGAAACGCGCTGGCTGCTCACCTGGACCACTCCACTTCCCTGGCAACCGCGCATTGCCATTTCCGGCCAAACCGAAATGCGCCTCAATGCCGAGGGCAAAGTCATCTCCCACATCGACACCTGGGACTGCTCTCGCTGGGACGTGTTGAAGCAGCATTTTCCCACGGCATCCCCCTCATCCCCTTCATCCCCCTGAATGGTACTTGGCCCCATTAACGTCAATTCGATGCCCCTCGTCCCCTAGCCTAGTTGACTGATAAAAATCCTGCATTGGGCGCGAAAACTGCGCCCCTGCAAGGCGTTTGGGATTCTAGGGGTCAGGTTGCCTAACCCGCCTGCTGTGCCTAGATTGGACCCACTTTTGTCAGTCACACATGTCAGTCACACAGCCCCTAGCTCCGTCTCCCGGTTTGGGAGACGGAGCATAGGATTAAAATCCCTCTCCCGACCTGGGAGAGGGATTGGGGGTGAGGGCTTCCAAAACGGGATCGACCCGGATGTTTCGAGGGATTCTAGAAGTGGCTCTGCTTAATAATAAAACTCTTAACCGGGCTAGAGAATCCCGAAGCCTTGAACTGCTTGAGCTGCAGCGGAGCGGGTTGACCCTGGGGAATTGAAACTCGCAACTCAAAGGGACTCTCACCGGGAGGAACTTCGTCAATGCTGCCCAGACGGCCGCGATTTTGCATCACCGTATTGCCCGTCGCGTCATAAATGCGTCCGTAAATGTCGGCATCATAGACGGTTTTGCTGGTGGCATTGACCACTGTGCCGGAAATCAAAAAGCACTGGGCCGGACGAGTGCTGCCGTTACTGGTAACGGCTCCCTTCGCCAAGGCCGCCGGACAGTCGTTATAGGTCAGATCCGTCAGTTTGAGTTGCGTCATTGCCGACGCATCGGGGGTCATCGCCCAGCTCATAAACCACAGCCCCAGCGCTAGCATCAGCGCTTGGCCCCCACGGAGTCCCACACGCCAAATTGTGGCTGTGTTGAGCTTGAATCCTGATGGAGCACTTTTCGCAACGGTGCCCGCAATAGTGCCGCCGCAGACGGGGGAACGCCCTATACCAAACGCATTCGCAAGATGCTGTAAGTTCATAAGTTTCAGTCCTTGGTGAGGGTGAGAGGAGACTCGCGCCGGGAACGCTGTAGCGCCCACAGTCCAGCTTTCTGTTAGCTTACCGCCCTCGGTCCCCACAAACAATTTCCAGCCAATTTTCAGCGATCGTCCCGGTATTCTCCAGGCCTCGGTAAGACGCACCTGAAGGCCCCGGCATGGAGGATGACAGCCATTCAGTTTCTGCAAATCCGTCTGGAGGGATCCCCCTGTACAGCAGAGGGGGAGGTGCCGACGGGCCTCCAGCAACCCGTGCGTTACCCTGGCCAGTCTGGAGAGCCCGCGCTCCGTCGATCGGACGGCCCACCCTTGTGCCCCAAGGTCTAAAACTCTGAGCTGCTGGGGGACAGCCCCGGTGCTGCATCCAACCAATCATAGATGCGGTCCAGTTGCTCTAGGGTGACCAATCCATACCGCCACAGCACCATGGGCAAAGGTCCCAGGTCCTGTTCACTGTGGCGCAGCGCCAGATCGATCGAGGAAGGAGAGAGCCGCAATTCATCTCTCAGAAATTGGACCAGTCGCTCATAGGGAGGGTTCATATAGGTGTAGGACTCCTGAACAGAAAATTTATCAAAATCCTAGAGAACCTCTCGGGAGAGCATGGGTCGGCTGAGGTCGTCTAGGGTACGCATTCAAAAAGAAGCGCAAGGGGAGGGCGTAAAAAGGGGATCGCCAGGGGCGCCGGGAACACGGAGTTCCCTAAATTGCATAAAATTTCACCCAAGTACAGGCACGGGTCCTTCGATTAATTGTGGTGGGCGGCAAAGCCGCGCCCCACAACCCTAATTCTTGCGTGGGTCACCCGGCGGAAATTCTAATTTTTTGAGGTGCCTGTAGATTTGTCTGTATAGGGCACCTCGATGAATTGGGTTGGGCGGCTTCGCCGCCCAACCCAACCCTGATTCTTACGTGGGTCAGAGGACGAGAACTTGGATTTTTCGAGGTGCCCTATATGAGAGGCCCCAATCACAGACCAGGGGCAGCATCTAGGGAGTTGGAGCCAACCGAGCCAACGGTCCAGCCTGCCCTCAAGCCTGCCCACGGCACCGGTTGTTCTCAGAATTGAAACTTACTGTAACATTTGTGCACATTAGGATACATGAAGTTGTACCCATTGGGGAGGGTGAGAACAAATTGCGGTCAGAGTTTGGCTATCACCTTGAGTTATCTCTGGTCATGACCCCGGCAAGTGGAGGGCGACATCCGGGGGAGATCCGATCGAAATGTTGCCCCCTACCGGTGGGGCATGGAGTCCGTTGGGATAGTCAAGGCCAGAGCCTCTGGATTGGGAGGGATGGCTGTGCCGCTCCTCCAGACCTCTGATTCTTGGGTGGGCGACTGCCCCTCCCTTTGGATTCATCGAGGTGCTTGGGTTGCAAGGATCCGGTAATGGGGAATAGTACTCCACTTTTGTCTCGATCAGGACGATCGAGATCATATTTGGAAAGATTCTTAATCACATCGGTCAGATCGCAAAACTCAATTATGGTGCAAGCACCCATATTTTCAAAAAACCCTGAAGATTTCAACGAATCTCATTGGGGATCAAGAGAACTCCAAATTTTAATCATTCCCTGGAAGGATATTGAAAAACTGCGGCCAAGGGCCGTAGATCCTTGCCGAATCCCCCTCGCTCCCCCTTTTGAAGGGGGAAGAAAAGACTGTCCCCCGCTTGACAAGGGGAGTTAGGGGGGATTTTCTTAGGTTTCCAAACATCCTCTGAGGTTGCCTAGGGCCATCCTCAGGGAAAAACGAACTCTCTTGCTTCCCTCTCCCGTGGGGAGAGGGGCTAGGAGAGAGGGGCGTTCATATCCTAGATGCGATGCACCCCCCCATTCTGCCGTGGGCACTGCGATCGAAATCTGAATTTTTCGACGTGCCCGATTAAATTAAAGTTCACCAAGATACCTATCGATCCGATTAGGATCTGGTAAAATTCAACGGTATCTTGGCGCATCTTTACAGTAGACAACCCTAAAATGCGTATAATTCCTTAGAAAGTATTTAGAAGCCTAAGAGAATTCCCTTACATCCCCTTGTCAAGGGGGGGACGATCGCTTCTTTCCCCTGCCAAAGGGGGACTGAGGGAGATCCGGCAAGGGCCTCGGGCCCTTGGCCGCAGTTTTCAAACATCCTCTAAGAAAATCCCCCCTAACCCCCCTTGAAAAGGGGGGGACATCCTTTTCTTCCCCCTTCAAAAGGGGGACTGAGGGGGATTCGGCCAGGGCCTACGGCCCTGGCCCGCAGTTTTCAAACATCCTCTTAGGTGAGGCGGCGAAGCCGTCCCACCCAAACCCTGATTCTTGCGTGGGCTAGATCCCGAAGATTTGGATCAATCGAGGTGCTCTTACCTTAGAGGATGGTTGAGAACCTAAGAGAATCCCCCCTAACCCCCCTTATAAAGGGGGGTTAGCCTTTTCTTCCCCCTTATAAAGGGGGACTGAGGGGGATTCCGCAAGGGTCTACGGCCCTTGGCCGAAGTTTCCAAACATCATCTAAGACAATCCCCCCTAGCCCCGTTTATATGAAGAGTGCAGTATTAAGAGGGAGAGCGCCTCTTCTTCCCCCGCGCGCCCAGGGGAGTCGCAAGGACAGCCTTCGAGAGGCTACAGGTACCCAGAGAGTTCAAACATCCCTTGACCCGGTGGCCCATGGCAGACCTCAAATCCCTTCTCCCCACACCCTACGGTAGATAGTTCAACAACGATGGCACAACTGCACCAGCGACGATCGCAAAACGCACCCGGAAACTTTTACGTGGATGCCACTTGTATTGACTGCGATACCTGTCGTTGGATGGCACCGACGGTTTTTAACCGTCAAGATGGGCAATCAGCCGTCTATCACCAGCCCACCACCGATAAGGAGCAGTGGCAAGCCATGGAAGCCCTGTTTTCCTGTCCCACTGCCTCCATTGGCACCCTCGCGCCGCCCGACTCCATCCAGGAAGTCCAAGCCCGCTTTCCGCGCCCCATCACCCCATCGGTGTTCCACTGCGGGTACCACTCGGAAAAGTCCTACGGCGCGGCAAGCTATCTAATTCTGCGCCCAGACGGGAATGTCTTGGTGGACTCGCCCCGCTTTGCCATGCCCCTGGTCCGGCGGATTGAACGCATGGGGGGCATCCGCTATCTCTACCTCACCCACCGGGATGACGTGGCCGATCACCAGCAATATCGGGACTATTTTGGCTGCGATCGAATTTTGCACAAGGCCGATATCACCGAGGAGACCCAGGACGTTGAGATCAAGCTCAGCGGCTCCAAGGTGCGGAAGTTAGCCCTTGACTTGACCATCATTCCGGTTCCGGGTCACACCAAGGGCCATACGGTACTCCTTTATGACGATCGGGTATTATTTTCCGGTGATCACTTGGCCCTATCGCCTCACCTATTGCATCTATACACCTTCCGTCGCCATTGCTGGCATTCCTGGACAGAACAAATGGCCTCTGTGGAGCGTCTTAAGGAATACGAGTTTGACTGGGTTTTGCCCGGTCATGGTCACAGTTTCCATGGCGATCGCTCCACGATGGGGCGACAACTGGACAAGTGTGTGGAGTGGATGAAAACCGTCGCCTGACGCTCAGATTGTTGTCTAGTGGGCACCGAATGGACGGATTGATGTCTGCTATCCTGCCCCTGCCCCGAATTGACAAAATGCAAGAAGTCGCTACGCTGATGGCAACTTGAGGGCACCTGGAAAAATTCAAGTTTCGACCGTAGTGCCCACGGCAGAATGAGGGTTGAGACAGGCGGCGAAGCCGCCTGTCTCAATTAATCGAGGTGCCCTTTAGGATACCTCGATTAATCGGTGGGAATGCCTACGCTGCCCCCACCCAATCCTGATTCTGGCGTGGGTGATCTCCCCCTAGAATAGGGATTACTTGAGGTGCCCTTGAGCTAACGGGGAGTTCATGGCCTAGCTTGTTCACCGCGACGTTACCCTCTAACACCCCCTCGCCTCCCTCACGATCCAGCTCCGATCTTGATCTGGCAATTGCAATATGGACCCATTCACGCCTCCTCGTTCCGATCAACCCCAGATGCCCTCCAGACCGGGAGAGACTCCCGCAAATCAATCCGGAGTGCCCACCTCTGCCCCGACTTCTCCCCAGTCCTCTACTCAGGTTTCTACTCAATTTGTGGCCCAGCCTGCCCGATCCCTGGCCCCCACTGCCCCTCGCCCCTCCGAGTCGGATGTCTTGGAGATGCTAACCCAGGCCGATCGATCGATTATGCTGCCTCGGACCAAAGGATTTTGGGAGTGGTTTTGGCAGTTTTGGCTAGTGGTGACCGGAATTATGGTGTTTGGTCTGGGGGGCGGAGCGGTCTGGTCCTTGGTGAGGATTCCCCAGACGCGGGACTGCGATCGGGTCATTCAGCCCCTTGCCTCCGCCTCCCTGCGGCTGTACTGCGCCCAGGTGGCGGCGGGCAAACAAACCCGTGAGGGCCTGTTGCGGGCGATCGACTTGGTGGATGGTCTGTCGGAAACGAACCCCCTACGGGCCGGAGCCGATCGCTACATCCAGCAATGGGCTTTTGATCTGATTATCTTGGCGGAGGCCGAATACCATGGGGGGAATTTGGCGGCAGCATTGACGATTTTGGGAGACATTCCCCTGGATCGCCTGCCCTGTGAAGAGACGAACTGCCCTCGGGATGAAATCCTGAGTTGGAAGGAAAGTTGGCGAGAAACCTGGGATCAGGCCGAAGAGATTTATAAAGCGGCGGAAAAAGCGTTGCTAGCCCAGGATTGGGACCAAGCGGCTGCCACCGCCACCCAGTTACTCAGCATCAACAACCAGTATTGGCAGATCACCAAGTACAACGAACTCAATGCCCAAATCCGCGAGGTGCGGGATACCAATAGCGCCATTGCCCAGGCCAAGCGCCTCTCGGAGTCTGGGGGCGTGACGAACCTGCTCAAAGCGATTGAATTGGCCCAATCCGTTGATTCGAGCAGCAAGCTCTACAACGTGGCCCAGTCCCAGATCCGGCAATTTAGCCGCCAAATTTTGGAGGAGGCGGAAAAGATTCTGGAGCGCGATCGAGATTTGACGGAGGCGTTAGCCGTGGCGGATAAGGTGCCTGCGGTGGCCAGTCTGCAACAGGAGGTGCAGGATTTTAAGACCCTAGCCCGCAGTCAGGCCAAAAGCTGGGGTGGGACGGTGCAAGATTTGGAGGCGGCCATTGCCCAGGCCCAGGAGATTACGGTCGATCGTCCCCGTTATGTTGAGTCGCGCCGTCTCATTCAGACCTGGCAAAAGGAAATCCAAGATGTGGCCCGGTTGGACCGGGCGAAAACCCTGGCCCGAGCGGGGAATATTTCCAGCTTACTCACGGCAATTACCGAGGTGTCCCTGATTCCCAAAACAAATCCGCGACGGGAGGAAGCGGAGGAATTGATTGAGGAATGGACAGCGGACATCCAGACCATCGAGGATCAGCCCTATTGGGATCGGGCGGTGGAATTGGCCCGAGGGGGGACGATCGCCGCTTATCAGGCCGCGATCGCGGAAATGGGACGGATTGAGCGCAATCGAGCACTCTACAGCGAGGCCCAGGCCCAAGTGAGCCAGTGGCAACAGGAAATTGAGCGAATTGAAGATGGTCCCTATCTGACGGAAGCTCAGGATTTTGCGGATCTAGGCTATTATCCCCGGGCAATCTCCATTGCTCAGCGAATTTCACCGGGTCGCGCCCTCTATGACGAAGCCCAGACCCAAATTGCAGAATGGCGGGTACAGCTCCAGGCGGAAACGAACCTACAGCAGGCGCGGGGCTTGAGTACTAGCGCCAGCAACAGTCCCGATAGTCTAAGTGCGGCGATTCGCACTGCCGATCGGGTGCCGGCCCAGGCGCCCCAGCGAACCCAGGCGGATGAGGCGATCGAGCAGTGGAGTACCCAGTTACTACAGATTGCCCTGGAGCGATCGGGGTATGACCTGGTGGGGGCGATCGAGGTGGCGGAACAGGTGCCGCCCGGAACCCTGGCCTATGAGGATGCCCAAGCCTATATCCGCAACTGGCGATCGCAATTGAGCTTCTAGGTTCCCCTATGAATCGAATGACTGCCTTTTTCACACTTTTACTGCCTTTGATCCTGGGGGCTTGTGGTGCAGTGCCACCGGAGGAGACCGATCGGACCGCTGCCAACACGGATATCTCTGGTCGGGTTACACCGGCTCCCTCCTCCGCTGGCTCCAAGGGAAACCCCAACGCAACGATGGCTCGATCGGGGGAGGGGGATTCGGAATCGGGGGAGAATGGGGCGCAGGGGGCTGGTAATGGTGTGAGTTCTGAAAGGGATGACAATGGTGACACGGAACCCGGTGCCGAACCCGGTGCCGAACCCAGTGCCGACTGGGGAGATGAACTGTGGGTAACCTATGAGGACCCAGGACCGGGGGAATATCAGGCTTTATATCGATCGTTGCAGCGATCGGACTTCTACGGTGATGTGGCGGCGGATATCAATGCAATGCTGGTGCTCCCGTCGGAGGTGGGCGTGTATTTTGACACCTGCGATGAGGCTAATGCGTTCTACGATCCGGAGTACCAGGAAATTCTGATGTGTTATGAGTTGGTGTCTGAGTACCTCGACTTAGAAACGGAGGGATCTCGTCTCCAAAGCCAAGAGTACGATGATGCGGTTATTAATGCGTCATTATTCACGTTTTTCCATGAGTTAGGCCATGCGTTGGTGGATGTACTGGCCTTACCCGTGACGGGACGGGAAGAGGATGTGGTGGATGAGTTTGCGACGTTGCTGCTGCTGTGGTGGGAGGATGAGGCGGCGGTGTTGGCGGGGGCAGAGCAGTTTGCGGCGGAGGCAGTCCTGGAAACCGAAGAGGTAGAGGCGGAAGACTATCCCTACTGGGGAGAGCATGGTCTCAGTGCTCAGCGCTATTACAATGTGCTGTGTTTAATTTACGGGAGTGATCCGCGTTATTGGCGAGATTTGGTTCAGTCTCGGGATTTACCCCGCGAGCGGGCTGAATTATGTCCCGAGGAATTTGAGCAGAAGACCTACGCCTGGGAAACACTGCTGGATCCCTATTGGGAATAGGGTACTACGATACCGGGGAAGCGAATGCTTCTAGGGTCACTCTCCAATGGGCACCTCGAAAAATCCAAGTTTTTGCCCTTTGAGCCAGGTAAAAATCTGGGTTGGGTTGGGGGGGGACGCCGCCCAACCCAATTCATCGAGGTGCCCTAATCCGAGAGGATGTTTGGGAACCTAAGAAAATCCCCCCTAACCCCCCTTATACAAGGGGGGATGGCCTCTTCTTCCCCCTTATAAAGGGGGACTGAGGGAACTTCGGCACGGGCCGTAGGCCCGTGCCGAAGTTCCCAAACAGCCTCCGAGGCTTTACTCAGTCAGCAGAGTTTGCCAACCCTGAGCTAACGCCTGTTCGATTGCAGCCTGTCGATCGCTATTCAACTTCAACAAAGCGACTAGGTTTTGAGCCAGCATTAGGAACTGAGCATAATTCAAAGCCAAGGGATTCCAGCCTGCTAGGGCAACCTTAAGGAGGTTTGAAGTACCCAAAAGCGTATGAGTCATGAGTAAAAGCTGAGATAGTTTGAGACGCTGGGCGATCGACGGAGCAGCCGTAGAGGATCGATCAACTGTCCGCAGTCCGTAATAGGTCCGAATTAATACCTCAGCCACCATAGGAACCACACTTAAGGTCATAAAATGGCGTAAATCATAGCCTTGAGCATACATATAGCGGGTTAAGTCACCTAGATTCAGATTTCCCCCCGATGAACCTACAGAAACACCAGTGGGAATTGTTAAGCTTTGCAAGGCAGCAGCAAAGGGAACGGGTAGACCTTGCTTGCTAAAAACATCGGAAAAAAGATGAACAGCCACTAAAACCAGTGCCTCGAATGGGTTTGAGACGGAATTCACCGACCCTTGCCGCTGTTCTGCGGTAATGACACGCCAATGTCCTGCTTTATCAATCAAGGTACATTGACCGTTCAATAGATCCAAGGTTCCATAGATAAAGCCTAGGATTGGATCATGCCCTGGATTGATCAGACGGTGGAGTTTAGGACTGAGGCCAGAAACCTGAAAACCGGCTTTAATTTGGCTGTTATTAGAAATATCGTAGGAAACCTTAGCATAGTGCTCTGCAGCCTGAGATAAGCGATGCAATAGTTGATGAAGTGCATTACCATCACCGCTAACAATATGATCAGACTGGTCCCGAAACCATTGTGTCAAGGGACTGCCGGGATAGGTGACGCCCTGAAAGACACTACCGGGGGGCACTGCTGCCACAAAATAATCTAAAAGGGTGCCTACCAGAACCGTTAGCCCGACTACCCCATAATCCCACTGATCCCACGGCTCAGGAGTATAATTCGCTTCAAACTGACGAATAATTGCCGCAGCACGATCGGGCGGCAAAATCTGACAAATCGGATCTTGAGTAAGATCTAGGGAATGCTGCTGAATATAAACTTTGGTTTCCGCAACATACTGTTCCCAATCTAACTCAGACTGAGGTAGGTCTAGACTAATCTTAAAAGAGGCCGCTTTCTTTTGAATTTGGGAGTCTTCAGCACTCGTCACTTGATAGCGAGGATCAATGACCTGATTTTTGAGGCGATCGGCTCCAGGTCGATCAAGTCCTGCTTCCGCATAGAGAGAGGCCATCAGGGTGTCGAGTTCTGCTAGGTGCTCTGACTGGGCTTGATTCTCAGCCGTGAGCATTCTCATATGCCCCGAAAGTTCTTGAATTGCCTGATCACAGGTTTGCAGTTGGTGATGCTGGGCTAGAATCACCTGTTCTGTATCCTCAAGAGAGGTGGGGTTTGGTGCTGGTTGCGGTACTGGCTGTGAGGACGGCTGTGATGGTGATTGATCTGGAGTCATGATAAATAGTCCCGTGGTATTGATCAAAAAATGGGGTACGAGCACTTCGATTAATTGGGTTAGGGAGCTTCACCGCCTAAACCAACCCTGATTTTTGCGTGAGCCACGTCCCAAAAACGCAGGTTTTTCGAGGTGCCCTTTACGATTGCAGCTCACGGGGATGATGGGTGCTAGCTAAAAGTTTACATTTCCTGCTCAAATGTTTGTTCCTTGGACCGCATTTGTCGCATTGCAGATGCAAAAATCGTCAGTTCCTGGCTCAGTTTTTGAATCGTAAGCCGGTTTCTCTCAGCATCAACGATTGAAGTTACCAATTGTTCACTTAAATAGGCAATGTCTTCCGCTAAATTAGCGATCGCTTTACGGTGAATGGTCAGTACCTCTTGTAACATCAAATCTCGCCGCGATCGTTTATCTTCCTGGGCAGCTCCTCCCATTAGCCACTGTGCTCCCTGGTAAATCCCCACCCCCAGAACGATCGCTACTCCAATTCCCGTCACCATCGATGATAAGCCCAAAATTCCTCCTAATCCCAGCGTTGCCAGACCACTGGTTACTCCCGCTGCACTGAGGCCAACCACACTCCCGCTGAGATATACTGCCGCCACTGGCACACCCACGGATCCTGCCTTGGCAGCTAGATCCTTGGCGGCTTTGGTTAGCTCACTATCCGAAATATCTCCAGATAGGAGACGTTCATCTTGAATACAGGCTTCTTCAATAAAGTCTAACTGTTTCGTATTAATGGAGAAAAGCTGAGCTAGGGTTTGGATGCTAGGTTGGGCGAGGGCAGTCGTTTTCTTGGTTGATCTGTGAACCCGAATTGCATCCTTCAGCAACGAGACTGCTAAAACCTGTTCACATCCTGTGGGTGCTTGCTCAAGTAATGCGGAAGTTTGTGTTGTTGAATCGATTGACTGGGGTGAGACGATCTGTCGTCGCACTGCTGCCCGTAGACTTGGACTAAAGTTAAGCTGTGTCATCAGAACTTGCAATTCACTGAGCTCTTGGGCATCGATCATCTGATCGTCCTGATAGGTCAACCAAACCAATAAACTTAAATAGGCCAGTTTCACGGAATCGGACATATCTTCTACGATGACATAGCCATCAACATCTTTAGTCAGTCCCTTAGTCCGAATTTGCAAGACAGTTTCTAAAAAACGACTGAATTGCTCAGTTTTAATTTCATCTTCCTGTTTAAACCAAACTTTTTCTCCATTATTGAGGGTTACCTTCACCCGCTCCAACAGCTCTCCTGCCTTTGTCATTTGGTGAAGTTCCACTGTTTGAACTTCATTAAATTTCAGCGTCACCACCCGCTCAGCCTTTTTCAGATAGATTCCACTGTCTGTAATCAGAAATCCTTCCTTAGCTGCATCCCAAAACATACCCCAAAATATAGAGTCATAGAGAAAAATGACCTTATCAGGATCTACAGTGTCAGCATAGGACTGAATTGCATTCTTAAGCTTATCTTGTGGAATATTCTGGCGAAAATATAGACGATCAGGATCAGAGACACAGGGGGGGGCCAGAGTCTCGATCAAATTAGCAAAGGTTTCTTCGACTTGATAAGTAACAATCGGGACTGAACTAGCTGCTAAAACCTGCCCTGGCTGAACGAGGATTTGAGTGAGACTAGGAGACTTATAAGGTGAATTAGGGGGAAATTTAACCGTTTTAGTTGAGATTTCCTGGGTTTCTGAATTGACCTCCACAGTTTTTTCCAGTACTAAGAGTGGCTGTTGGGGGATGAGACGACTGCCTATTTGAGCCGAAGTAACTGACTTGATCCGATATGTCGCACTGTGCAGATCATCTAAATCGATCGATAGTGTTCTCTCTAGTAGGTACGTAAAACTCATTACTTTATTCACAAATTTACACCGCAATCATGCATTAGATCCGTACTGGTGTCAATTTGCAGAGCATTTCACCTCAGAGTCAAAGGATCATAGGGCTCAATAAGTCCGAATGACTGAGCTAAGACTCATTATATGTTTAGATTTTTTCATGTTTAAGTTCAGTCATCCTACGCGTATGCGGTTTGTTAAGTGCTAGACTGTCCGATTCTGATAGTTATATTTTCTTTCCTGTAGTCCCCTTCCCACCAGCGAATCATGCCCAATTCTCCCCTAGAGTCCGATCCTGCTACCAACCTCGATCACAAAGCTGCGACAGACTCTACAGTAGACCCTGCAACGGCTTCAGCCGCTCAAGAACCCTCGGACTCAGACCCAACCGAACCATCGTCAGAACTGGCAGATGCCTCAGTCGTTCCGCCAGCTGTCCCTGAATCTGATCAGCCAAAGCCATTATGGTCAGTTTTTGGTCGGACTGCCCAAGCGGTGCAATCGAGTGCAGGAGAACTGTTAAGCGGGACCACCAAGGCGATTGGAGGCGTTGCAGAAAACACCAGTCAAACGATCGGCGGTGCCATTCAGGGCACAACCCAGGCAGTGGGCGGAGTTCTGGATGAAACGGAGCATTGGGTCAACAACACCCGAAAACAGACAGGAGATGCCTTGAGTACCACGACGCGGGCCGTGGGCGCAACCGTAGGTACCACCCAGAAATTGCTTGGAGAAACCGTCAGCGGTGCAGGGCAGGCGATCGGCTCAACCGTGCAAAATACAGGGAAAGCATTAGGCCAAACTGTCACACAGGCAGGGCAAGCTGCGGGTTCTACGCTCCAATACAGCACTCAATTGACCGGCAACCTCATTCAGAACTTAGATGCCAGTCCCGAGCTTCAAAAACTGACGAAGGAACTCAACTTAGAGTGGCTCCTCCCCGTTATCAATAATGTGGATATCCAAGGCGCAGGAGCGGCTACCCAACAACTACAAAACCAGTATCCCCAGGAGTCTGCCAATGAGATCGCCAACCGTTTGATTCAACAGAAAGCGGTGCTGGTGGGAGGCATGGGCTTGGCCAGTAGTTTGATACCTGGAGTGGCCGCTGCTTTATTGACTGTGGATATGGCAGGGCTTGCCTTAGTGCAAGCAGAGCTTGGCTATCAAATTGCTGCGGCCTATGGCTTAGATCTAGAGGATCCAGCCCGAAAAGGTGAAGTCCTGGCAATTTTCGGGGCAGCAATGGGTACCAACTTTGCCCTCAAAACAGGAATCAAGGCTGTGCTGCGGAATGTACCGATCGCGGGGGGAGTGGTGGGAGCTAGCACCAATGCCATGGCCCTGTATGCAGTGGGCTATGCGGCCTGCCGCTTTTACAACAGCCAGGGCCAAGCCCTCGTCTCCGAAGCCGCCGCCCAAGCTGCCCTAGATGCCGGCGCTGACTACCTGGAAGCAGCCCAGGAACAGCAACTCCTCGTCGATCAGATCATTGCCCATATGGTCAAAGCCAGCTTTCCCGATCGCACCTGGGCCGAGACCCTACCCGAACTTGAACCCTATCACCTCAGTCCGGCCTCCCTCGCGACGATCGAGGCTCACCTCGACACCCCCACGCCCCTCACCGACCTCCTCGACAACCTCGACGACGACTACACCCTGGTTGCTCTTTTTGCTTGCCAGTCGATCGCCAACGCCGACAACACCATTACCCCGCCGAAGAAGCCATTCTCACAGCGCTCAGTACCAAACAGGATTCTCTCTAAGGGAATCCTAGAAACCAAAGAGAATCCCGCCTCACCCCCTTTACAAGAAGGACCTAGCCTCTTCTTCCTTTAAAAAGGAGACTGAGGGGGATTCTACAAGGATTTGTAGCACTGGTAGGATTTGTAGCATTGGTAGAACTACGACTTGAGCTGACCCTGGGGCGTAGCGAGTCCGATACCGCCGCTAGCCCGATACCTTGGGGCGATAAACCCCATTTTCCGTCACGATCGCCGTCACCAACTTGTGCGGCGTTAGATCTTCTCCCCGGCTATAGATCGCCACTTCGCTGGGATAGAGGGAAAGATCCTGCCACTGGCTCCAGATTTCACC